>JAYWGO010000105.1:0-16342 GCA_043778205.1 Polaromonas sp.
CTGCAAAGCCCGGAAGAGCGCGACGAATTGAACGGCTTGTACGAGTGCATTTTGTGCGCGTCGTGCTCTACAAGTTGCCCTAGCTTTTGGTGGAACCCAGACAAGTTTGTTGGCCCCGCAGGCTTGCTGCAAGCCTACCGCTTTATTGCCGACAGCCGTGACCAAGGCACTGCAGAGCGCCTCGATAACTTAGAAGACCCGTACCGCTTGTTCCGCTGCCACACCATCATGAACTGCGTAGATGTGTGCCCGAAGGGTTTGAACCCGACCAAAGCGATCGGAAAAATCAAAGAGATGATGGTTTTGCGGTCGGTTTAATCAAAGTCCAAGTATGGCGGGCCAACTTTTAGGTGAACGTGAACTAAGCAAATTGCGTTGGCGCAGCAGGCGCGGCCTGCTTGAAAATGACTTGCTGATTGAAAAATTTTTCAACCGGTTTGCATCGTCCTTAACCGTTTCGCAGGCCAAGGGCATGTCCGAGCTGATGGAGTTGTCAGATAACGATCTACTTGACCTGTTGCTGAGGCGCAAAGAACCGCACCAGCTTGCCGACCCCAAAAGTCAGGTAAGCGCCTCTACTTTTGAGGCGCTCAGCGTTTTAGACTTACTTCGCCCGTCTACCCTGCAGTAGGCGTTTAACGCACCGTTTTCGTTTTAGTTCAAACCATGAAAGCACACGATGAAGCTCGCTGATAACAAGGCTACCCTGTCCTTTAGCAACGGTAGCCCCAGCATAGACCTGCCGGTCTATCAAGGCAGCGTGGGGCCAGATGTGGTGGACATCCGTAAGCTCTATGCCCAAACCGGGATGTTTACCTATGATCCGGGCTTCTTATCCACCGCTTCATGCCAGTCCGCTATTACCTATATTGATGGTGACAAAGGCGAGTTGTTGTACCGTGGCTACCCAATAGAGCAGCTGGCGACCAACTGCGACTACATGGAAACCTGCCACCTGCTGCTTTACGGCGAGTTGCCTAACGTAGCGCAAAAAACCGACTTCGTTTCCCGCGTGACCAACCACACCATGGTCAACGAGCAAATGCAGTTTTTCCTGCGCGGTTTTCGCCGTGACGCACACCCCATGGCCATCATGACCGGGCTGGTCGGCGCGCTATCGGCGTTCTACCACGACAGTACCGATATCACCAACCCTGAGCATCGCGACATTTCAGCCATTCGCCTGATCGCCAAGCTGCCCACGCTGGTGTCGATGGCGTACAAGTACACCCAAGGCCAGCCGTACATGTACCCGAAAAATGCCTTGAGCTACTCCGGCAATTTTTTACACATGATGTTTGCTACACCATGCGAAGAATACAAAGTCAACCCGGTGCTAGAGCGTGCGCTGGACCGGATATTTATTCTTCACGCAGACCACGAACAAAACGCATCAACATCCACTGTGCGGCTTTGCGGCTCTTCGGGTACCAACCCGTTTGCCGCCATCGCTGCTGGGGTAGCTTGCCTGTGGGGCCCAGCCCACGGCGGCGCGAATGAAGCGGCACTCAACATGTTGGGTGACATTCAAAAGAATGGCGGCATCGAAAAAATCGGCGACTTTATCAAACAGGTCAAAGATAAGAACTCAGGTGTTAAGTTAATGGGGTTCGGCCATCGCGTCTACAAAAACTACGACCCGCGAGCCAAGCTGATGCAAGAAACCTGCAAAGAAGTGCTGCTAGAAATGGGTCTGCAAAACGACCCGTTGTTCAAGTTGGCCATGGCACTAGAAAAGATTGCGTTGGAAGACGATTACTTCGTCAGCCGCAAGTTGTACCCGAATGTCGACTTTTACTCTGGCATTGTGCAACGCGCGATCGGTATCCCTGTGCCGCTGTTCACCGCCATCTTCGCCTTGGCCCGCACCGTAGGCTGGATTGCGCAGCTCAACGAAATGATTGGTGACCCAGAATACAAAATTGGCCGTCCTCGTCAGTTGTTTACCGGCTCCGTTGCTCGTGATGTGAAGCCTCTGGCGCAGCGCTGAAGGAGTTTGACGATTCAAAGCCCCGCTGATGTTTAAGCCAGCGGGGTTTTTTTATTAGAGTCGCTCGATTCTTACTGTCGCTGGAAAGGGACTTGTCTAAATTACCGCGGTAATGCTAGAGCAAACGTGCGCCATGTTTTTGCTGTTAAGCGCCGCCACACACATCCGCCCAGCATCCGTCCCGTACACCCCAAACTCACTGCGCAACCGCTGCATCTGGTCTTTTGACAGGCCCGAATAACTGAACATGCCAATCTGGTCGGTGATAAAGCTCATGTCTTGCTCGACACCAGCTGCTTTTAGCCCATCCACCAGCTTTTGGCGCATTGCTTTGATGCGTACCCGCATCTCGCCCAGCTCGCCCTCCCACTGCGTGCGTAGCTCAGGCGTGTTCAGCACCATGGCAACCACCGTTGCGCCGTGGGTATGCGGGTTGCTGTAATTGGTGCGGATGACCAGTTTGAGCTGGCTGAGCACGCGGTCTGCTTCTTCTTTAGTAGCGCACACCACAGACAACGCGCCGACCCGCTCGCCGTACAGGCTAAAACTCTTACTGAAAGAAGTCGATACAAAAAAGTTAAGGCCAGCCGCCACAAACTTGGCGACAGCAGCACCGTCCTCTGCAATTCCGTAACCAAAACCTTGGTAGGCCATGTCTAAAAATGGGGTGATGTTGCGGGCCTTGACGACTGCAATGACTTGGTCCCACTGCTCGGGTGTGATGTCGTAACCCGTTGGGTTGTGGCAGCAGGCATGCAGAACCGCAATGGTTCCGGGCGCTGCTGCGTTCAGTGCGGCCAGCATGCCGTCAAAGTCAACGCCGCGCTTGGCTGCGTCGTAGTACGGGTGGCTGACCACTTCAAACCCGGCTTGAGCAAACAGGGCTCGGTGGTTTTCCCAGCTTGGGTCAGAAATCATGACTTTTGCGTTGGGGCTGAGCTTTTTCAAAAAGTCAGCGCCAATTTTCAAACCGCCGGTACCGCCTATCCCTTGGGCTGTGGCTACGCGCCCGCTTTTGACGGGCTCGCTCTCAGCACCAAACACCAGCGCCTTGACGGCTGAGTCATACGCCGCAATGCCATCAATCGGCAGGTAGCCGCGCGGCTTGGGCGATGCCATCATTAGCTTTTCAGCGGCTTGCACGCACTGCAACAGCGGCAGTTTGCCGTTGTCGTCGTAGTACACGCCTACACCTAGGTTGACTTTGTTAGGGTTGCTGTCCGCCGCAAATGCTTCGTTGATGCCCAAAATCGGGTCGCGAGGCGCCATTTCGACGGCGGTAAACAACGATGATGAAAATGACATGGGATTCCTGAAAAATAAAAAAGACGTAAGCTAACTGATCCGTCAAATTTTAACGATGCTTACAGCCCGTCCTAAAACCAAGCCATGCCAGAAGTACTAGAACTTATCACCACTGAGAATGCTGCGACACCCAAGGGGACGTTTGTCAGCTTCCCCAATTCACCCTTTGAGTTGTTTCAGCCCTACCTGCCTGCTGGCGACCAGCCGCAAGCGATTGAAAAGCTGGTTGAAGGCGTGAACGATGGCGAGGTTTTCCAAACTCTGCTGGGTGTAACGGGCTCCGGTAAGACCTACACCATGGCCAATGTCATCGCCCGGCTTGGTCGGCCTGTTATTGTTTTTGCACCTAACAAAACGCTGGCGGCGCAGCTGTACAGCGAGTTTCGCGAGTTTTTCCCGAAAAATGCGGTGGAATACTTCGTGAGCTACTACGACTATTACCAGCCCGAAGCCTACGTGCCGCAGCGCGATTTGTTCATTGAAAAAGACTCGGCCATTAACGAGCACATTGAGCAAATGCGCCTGTCGTGCACCAAAAGCATTTTGGAGCGCAAAGACGTGATCATTGTGGCCACGGTGTCGGCCATCTACGGCATTGGCCAGCCCGAGGCATACCACAAGATGGTGATGACCCTGCGCACGGGCGACAAAAGCGGCCAGCGTGACGTGATAGCCCAGCTCATCCGCATGCAATACCAGCGCAACGATGCCGACTTTAGCCGGGGCAAGTTCAGGGTGCGGGGCGACACGATTGACGTGTTTCCCGCAGAGCACAGCGAGCTGGCCATTCGCATTGAGCTGTTTGACGACGAGATTGAAAGCCTGAGTTTGTTTGACCCGCTCACAGGCCGCATTCGGCAAAAAATTCCGCGTTTTACGGTGTACCCGTCCAGCCACTACGTTACCCCGCGCGAGCAGGTGCTTAACGCGATCGAGTCGATCAAGCACGAGCTGTCTGAGCGGCTTAAAGAATTTGTTGCCCAAGGCAAGCTGGTCGAGGCCCAGCGCATAGAGCAGCGCACCCGCTTTGATTTGGAAATGCTGAGCGAAATAGGCCACTGCAAAGGCATTGAAAACTACACCCGGCATTTAAGCGGTGCCATGCCCGGCAGCCCACCCAGCACGCTGACCGATTATTTGCCCAAAGATTCGCTGATTTTCCTGGACGAAAGCCACCAAATGATTGGCCAGCTCAGTGCCATGTACAACGGCGACCGGTCGCGCAAAACCACGCTGGTGGACTATGGTTTTAGGCTGCCCAGCGCGCTGGACAACCGGCCGCTTAAGTTTGAAGAGTTTGAAGGCAAAATGCGCCAGTGCATTTTTGTCAGCGCCACGCCGGCCACTTACGAAAACGAGCACGCCGGCCAAGTGGCCGAGCAGCTGGTGCGCCCCACTGGCTTGGTAGACCCTGAGGTAGAAGTGCGCCCCGCTGTGCACCAGGTAGACGATGTGCTGCAAGAAATTCGCATCCGTGTGGACAAAAACGAACGCGTGCTGATCACCACTTTAACCAAGCGCATGGCCGAACAGCTGACCGACTATTTAAGCGATAACGGCTGCAAAGTGCGCTACCTGCACAGCGATGTAGACACCGTAGAGCGGGTAGAAATCTTGCGCGACCTGCGCCTGGGCACCTTTGACGTGCTGGTGGGCATTAACCTGCTGCGCGAGGGCCTGGACATTCCCGAGGTCAGCTTGGTGGCGATTTTGGACGCTGACAAAGAAGGCTTTTTGCGCAGCGAACGCAGCCTGATTCAAACCATTGGCCGGGCGGCACGTAACGTGAACGGGCGGGCAATTTTGTACGCTGACAAAATGACCGACAGCATGACCAAAGCCATTGGCGAGACTGAGCGGCGGCGCATCAAGCAAACCGCGTTTAACCTGGAGCACGGCATCACGCCCAAGTCAATCATCAAGCAGGTGCGCGACCTGATAGACGGTGTGTACAGCGAAAAAGCCAGCAAAGCCAACGAGCAACGCGACCTGGACCGTGCCCACGTAGAAGACATGAGCGAGAAAGATGTGAGCAAGCAAATCAAGCGGCTGGAAAAACAAATGCTCGACCACGCCAAAAACCTCGACTTTGAAAAAGCCGCCCGGGTGCGCGACCAACTGGCGCTGCTGCGCGAGCAAGCCTTTGGGGCCAGTGGTGGCGACAATTTAGTTCCCTTGGTGGCCTAGTCGTCCACACTGGCGCTCCAGCGGTCACCCCAGCCGCTGTTGCTGTGCTGGGCGCCGTCCAGGTCGCGGCGCTGGCGTTTGGTGGGGCGGCCTTGGGTGATGGACAGGGCAGGCTCGGGTTGCAGGCGGCGCTGGTCTTTGGCTGCTTGCAGGGCGGCCAAGCTCTCGGGAGTTTCGGCAAACAAAGTTTGCGCCTGCGGCGCGGGGCCGCGCTGGTCGCTAACCTGCAGCACCAGCACCGTGCAGGTCAGGCCGTCGCGGTGCATGGCCACGCTGTCGCCCGCCCGCACCTCGCGCGCCGCTTTGACCAACTGGCCATTAATTTTGACCCGGCCTTTGCCGATGGCATCGGTGGCCAAGCTGCGGGTTTTGTAAAAGCGCGCGGCCCATAAAAACTTGTCTATGCGCGTACTGGCAATGATCTTAATGTCCATAGCTGCATGCTACACGGTTTGTGCGCTGTGTTTGCGGGGCGTGGCGGCTTGCTGATCTACGGATATTGATTGCTATGTTTAGTATAGCTATATGTTTAGCATTTCCTTGGGTCATAGGGCTATTTGTTTGAAATTCTTGGTTTTTTTCGGGTCTTTGAAGATTGCTTTCCTAGCTTTTGTACATTAGCGCCGCTTGAGTGTGGCCTTGCTGCAAAATCTTCCAAAATCACGCGCGAAATCAGGGCGCGCTAGGCTACCTTTTGCACCGCGCGCCTTTTTCCAGATTTTCATCAAGGCCACACTCAATCGACGCTTTGCCGGGTTGGTTTGGGGGCATTTGATGCAAAGAGAGTCAAGGTTTCGGTTGCCGTTACAAACGTAGGCCTGCGTGTTCCCGGTCTTTAGGTTGTACTCTGCTGGTCACTGCCACACACGGTTGCCCCACGTGCCTTCACCTACCAAATTTGCCAGGGAGAAGCGATGGGAGCGTGTTATTTGCAAACTGGAGCGAAGGCGCGTCGTACTTCCAAACGGGCAAATACTTACGTCACCTGCGCGTGATTCGCGGAAGTTTGCAAATAACATGTCCCGTCGCCCGACCAAGCTAATCAGGGCACACAAGCATTGCCACGGGCTGCTAAAAATCCCAAGTCCAAACAAAAATAACCCAAGGCACGAAAAGCATCGCCACAGGCTGTGAATGCAAACGACAGAGCCCAAAAAGATCATAAAACGCCCTCCAGCCGCAGCAAGCCTTCCTTGCGCTCTAGCCCCCCCGCGTACCCGGTTAAGGCCCCGCTGGCGCCCAGCACCCGGTGGCACGGTACGATGATGCTGATGGGATTGCGGCCTACGGCTGCGCCCACCGCGCGCACCGCCGCTGGGTTGCCAATGCGCTGGGCTACAGCCCCGTAGCTGCTGTGCTGGCCATAGCCAATAGGCAGCAGCGCGCGCCACACCGACTGCTGAAACGCAGTGCCTGCGCGCAGGTCTAGCGGCACGGTAAAGCTGCGGCGCTGCTGGGCAAAAAATTCGCGCAGCTCAATTGCAGCTTGGGTGGTAAAAGCGCTGTGCCCCGTCGGCCAGTGCGCCATAGCGGGCAGGTGCTTTTGCCCTTCAAACCATACACCGCATAAGCCCTCAGGCGTAGCGGCCAGTACCAGCTGGCCCCATGGCGAGGGGATGCTGTGCAGCAATGGAAAAAGGGTATTTTTCATATAAAAAGTGCTTATGGCCCAAGAAAATGCTGCATGAGCAGCTATTGATTTAGTAGTGTCTGCCAGGCCCGCAGCACCGCGTAGCTGCGCCAAGGCCGCCATGCTTGCGAGGCTGCCTCGGCTGCTCGGGCAGGGTGCTTGTCCCCGCGCAGGCCCAGTGCGTTGTGCAAGGCTACATCGCCTGCGGGGAACGCATCGGGCCAGCGCAGCGCGCGCATGGCTATGTACTGGGCCGTCCAGTCGCCTATGCCGGGCAAGGCTTTGAGCTGCTCTATGGTGGCCAGTGCGTTGGCGGGGGTGTTCAGGTTCAGCGCGCCGCTGCCCACCGCTTGCGCCAGCGCAATGATGGCGGCTTGGCGCTGTTTCACAATGCCCAGCGCACCCAGTGCAGCGGGCGCAGCATGGGCCAAGGCGGCGGCTGCGGGGAACAGGCGGGTGAGTTCGGGGTAGGGCGTTTCAATAGCGTTGCCAAAAGTTTGCACTATGCGCTGGGTCAATGTGCGGCCCGCTGCCACGCTTACCTGCTGGCCCACAATGGCGCGCACCGCCACTTCAAACCCGTCTGCACAGCCCGGCACGCGAATGCCTTCAGACCCGACAAAATGTGCGCCCAGCACTGCGTTGATGGCGTGGGGGTCAGCGTCCAGGTCTAGCGCGGCGCGCATGCGGGCTATCACCGTGGGCAGCGCGTAGCACAGGCTGTCGCTGACCTGCAGCGCTACCGTGTGCTGGGCCGCATTAAAGCTGTAGCGCAACCAGCCGCTATGCAGTGTGCCTGCATTTTGTAGGCTAAATGTGCGTGCCGCCCAAGGAAACGCTGCACAAGCAGCTACAGTTTCTATAGTGTCTATCTGCCGCTTCAGGGCAAACGCCAGCATGTGGCCCACGTCATACGGCGGCCGGTAGGCCAGGTGCACGGTGATGCAGCTGGCATCGGCGCGCTTGGCTAAGCTGGCTTGGCTGCTGAAGCTGGTGCTGGGGCCTTGGCTATTTTTGCGCAGCTGCGTTGGGTTAAACCGGTAGTGCTGCACAAAGGCCGCGTTAAAGCGCCGCAGGCTGGCAAAGCCGCTGGCCAAGGCAATGTCGGCTATGGGCAAGCGCGTGTCGGTGAGCAGCTGCTTGGCGCACAGCAGGCGGCGCGTTTGCAGGTACTGCAGCGGCGACACGCCCAGGTGCGCCTCAAAAATACGCCGCAAATGCCGGTCGCTCACGCCCAGCTTGGCCGCTGCCTGGGCCACGCTGGGCAGGCTGGCCTGGCCCGCGCTAGCCCCAGCCTTTACCCTAGAGCTGGTGTCGTCCCACAAGTGCGCGGCCTGCAGCGCCAGCGTGTGCGATGCATCTTGGGTAGACCAAATCAGTGAATGCGGTGCCAGCTCAGGCCGGCAGCGCATGCATGGCCGGTAGCCTGCGCTTTCGGCCTGCGCGGCATGCTGAACATACCAGCAGTTCTCCCGCTTGGGCGCTTTGACTCTGCATACGGGCCGGCAGTAAATTTTGGTTGATGTAACGCAGGTAAAAAAGCAGCCATCAAAGCGCGCGTCGCGGCTTAAGGCGGCTTGGTAGCACCTGTCAGCAGCGGCGCCTTCAATGGCGTGTTTACGGGGCAATGTCATGGCACTATGGTACGCTAGATTGGCGCTTTTACTAGCCGTTTTCGGACATGCGACGGGCCCTTCGGAAAACCGACCATCGGGCGGTATACCGCGCGCTTGGCCGCCTACAGCTTGCCCGCCTACAATCACACAGCTTTACACTTTAGACTTTGCAGACTGCCCTACCTATGCACATCCCAACCACCGCCTTTAAAGCCTACGATATTCGCGGCATCGTGCCCGCTGCACTGAACGAGGCGTTTGCCGAAGGCTTAGGCAAAGCCTATGGCACCGTGGCCTTGCGAGAGGGGCAAAAGTCAGTGGCTGTGGGGCGGGATGGGCGCTTAAGCGGCCCAGCCCTCAGCGCAGCGCTGGTGCGCGGCCTGGTGGCGGCGGGTATTGACGTGATTGATGTGGGCAGGGTGACCACGCCGATGCTGTACTTTGCGGCCCATACCCTGTGCGAAAGCGGTATTCAGGTCACCGGCAGCCACAACCCGAAGGACTACAACGGCTTCAAAATGGTGCTGGCAGGCCGCGCGCTCTACGGCGATGAAATTCAGGCTTTGCACAGCATGATGCTGGCCGAGGCTTGGCTGCTGCAAAGCGGCGGCAAGGTGCGCAACATCAACATCGAAGCGCCCTACCAAGCCCGCATCGTCAGCGACATCAAGCTCAAAAGGCCCATGAAGGTGGTGGTGGATTCTGGTAACGGCATTGCGGGGGCCACCGCACCAGCTATATTGCGTGCTATTGGTTGTGAAGTGGTGGAGCTGTTCAGCGAAGTAGACGGCAACTTTCCCAACCACCATCCAGACCCGAGCAAGCCCGAGAATTTGCAAGATGTGATTCGCGCGCTGCAAACTACCGATGCCGAAATAGGCTTTGCCTTTGACGGCGATGGCGACCGCCTGGGCGTGGTGACCAAAGACGGACAGGTAATTTTTGCCGACCGCCAGATCATGCTGTTTGCGCAAGACGTGCTGCAGCGGGTGCCCGGCGGCACAATTTTGTTTGACGTGAAATGCACCCAGCGCTTGGCCCCGTTTATCGAAGCAGCAGGCGGCAAGGCCATGATGTACAAAACCGGCCACTCGCTGATCAAAGCCAAGATGAAAGAAGTTAACTCGCCCTTTAGCGGCGAGATGAGCGGGCATTTGTTCTTCAAAGAACGCTGGTTTGGCTTTGACGACGGCACCTACGCAGGCTGCCGTTTGGCCGAGATTTTAAGCCGCCATGCCAACCCGTCGGCCGTGCTGAACGCACTGCCCACCAGCTACAACACCCCCGAGCTGAACGTGCCCTGCGCCGAGGGCGAGCCGCACCGGGTGGTGGCCCAGCTGCAGGCCGTGGCCCACTTTGCTGCGCCTGCCGTGGTCTGTAGCATCGACGGCCTGCGGGTAGACTGGCCTGACGGCTTTGGCCTGGTGCGTGCTTCTAACACCACCCCCGTGCTGGTGCTGCGCTTTGAAGGCCACACCCAGGCGGCGCTGCAGCGCATTGAGGGCGTCATGATGGCGCTGCTTACGTCGGTTAAACCCGATGCGCTGGTTCAGGCGGCTGCGCATTGAACATCCTGATCGTCAAACTGTCTTCGCTGGGCGATGTGGTGCACACCCTGCCTGCCGTGCAAGACATTCGCCGCGCCCTGCCGCAGGCGCAGATTGACTGGGTGGTAGAGCCCGCTTTTGCACCGCTGGTACGGCGGGTGCAGGGCGTGCACCGCGTGGTACCTTGCGCTATCCGCGCGTGGCGCAAAAGCTGGTGGCGTGCAGGTACACGGGCAGCCTGGCAGGCTTTTCAAACTGAGCTGGGCCAAGTGCAGTACGACGCCGTGATCGACTGCCAGGGCCTGACCAAGTCAGCGCTGATTGCGCGCTGTGCCAAGCTGTCTAGCGGTGGCCAGCGCTACGCCATGGCCAACCGCAGCGCAGGCTCTGGCTACGAGGCACCCACCCGCTGGCTGGCCGATGTGGCGGTGCCGGTGCCGCTGCAGGTGCACGCCGTGCAGCGCGCGCGGCTGCTGTGCGCGCAGGCGCTGGGCTATACCTTGGCTACCGGCGATTTAGAGCAATATGGGCTTATCGCCCAAGGAAATGCTAAAGAGTTTGCTATTAAAAATATAGTTTTTATCCACGGCACATCGCGCGCAGACAAATGCTGGAGCGAGCCCTACTGGGTGCAACTGGGCCAGCGTTTGCAGGCGCAGGGCTACCGCATAGCACTGGTGCATGGCAATGCCGAAGAAGAGGCCCGCAGCCACCGCTTGGCCAGCGCGCTGGCCAGCCCTGGCCACAGCACAGCCGCTAGCGTGTGGCCGCGCATGCCGCTAGACACACTGACCGACGCGCTGGCCCAGTGCGCAGGCGTGATTGGCGTAGACAGCGGCCTAAGCCATGTGGCAGTGGCGCTGAATGTGCCGCATGTGCAGCTGTACAACTTTGACACCGCGTGGCGCACCGGGCCAGTGGCATTGGCCCGCCAGCGCAGTGTATTTGCGCAGCCCCAGCCCAGCCTAGAGGCGGTGTGGCAGGCTTGGTGTGCAGTGCAAGGCGCAGCGCAAAGCGCAGCTCAGGGCGTAGTGCAGCAAGGTGTAGTGCAAGGCGTAGTGCAAGGCATAGTGCACAGGCCGCAACAAGGCCTTGCAATTTAAGCCAATGCACAGCCTAGCCCGCGCCCTGTATTCTGCCGCGCTGTGGCTAGCCCAGAGCCTTCTGCGCGCCAAGCTGCAGCGCCGCGCTGCCGCAGAGCCGCTGTACGGCATGCACATGCAGGAGCGGTTTGGCTACTACGGCGCAGCGCAAGCAACACTGCAGGCCAGCGCGCACCCGCAAGGCTGGGTTTGGGTGCACGCAGTCTCGCTGGGCGAAACCCGCGCTGCGGCTGTGCTGGTAGCGCAACTGCGCCTGCTTATGCCCAGCATGCGCTTGTTGCTTACCCACAGCACGGCCACGGGCCGGGCCGAAGGGGCCAAGCTGCTGCAAGCAGGCGACCAGCAAGCCTGGCTCCCGTGGGACACCCAGGCCGCCACGCGCCGCTTTATGGCGCACTTTGCCCCGTGCATCGGCATCGTTATGGAGACCGAAGTGTGGCCTAACCTGTGCAGTGCCGCCCAGCGTGCAGGCGTTCCGATGGTGCTGGCCAACGCACGGCTTAACGCCAGCTCGCTGCGCAAAGCGCAGCGCCTGGCACTGCTAGCCCGGCCCGCATACGCCAGCTTTGCGCAGGTGCTTGCACAAACCGAGGCCGACGCACAGCGCCTGGCCGCTGCAGGCGCGCAGCATGTCAGCGTGCACGGCAACCTGAAGTTTGACGCTGCGCCCAGCCCCGCCTTGCTACAACAAGGCCGCACGTGGCGGCCCACACGCCCCGTCGTTCTTCTGGCCAGTAGCCGCGAGGGTGAAGAAGCCTTGTTTTTAGAGCAAATAATGGCTATGGCCCAAGGAAATGCTGCACAAGCAGCTATACATTCAGGAGTAGGCGCTGCCCCCTTGGGCACGCCGCCCACCGCTGCAGCATTGGCAAACCAGGCTGTGCAATGGCTGATTGTTCCGCGCCACCCCCAGCGTTTTGCTGAAGTCGCCAGCCTCATCACACAAGCCGGTTTCAGCGTGTCGCGCCGCTCAAACTGGGCCAGCGGCCCGCCCGCCAGCGGCCCACCAAACTGCATTTGGCTAGGCGACTCCCTGGGCGAAATGGCCCTGTACTACGCCATGTCCGACTGCGCCTTGCTAGGCGGCAGCTTTGCCCCCTTCGGCGGTCAAAACCTCATCGAAGCCATAGCCGCAGACTGCCCCATCGTCATCGGCCCGCACACCTTTAATTTTGCCGACGCAGCCAGCACCGCTGTAGCCCAAGGTGCAGCCCTGCGCGCAGCCAGCATGCCGCAAGCAGTGCAGTGCGCGCTGCAGATAACCGCAGACGCACCCCAGCGCCAAGCCCTGCAGCAAGCCGCAGCCCAGTGGCTAGCCCACTCAAGCGGCGCAGCGCTGCGCATGGCGCAGGCAGTGGTTCAAGTGGTGGTGCAGCTAAAACGGGACTAGCATCTGAACTACTGGCCAACCGGCCATTCCAAAGCATTGACGGTTCAGTAGATTTGATACAACTTGAACAAACTATTTGCTCACCCGCAGTAATTTACCTGGGCTAGTGTCTGTCAGCAGGTAAATCCAGCCGTCTGGGCCTGTGCGCACGTCGCGTATGCGTTCGCCGCGTGCCGCCAGCAGGCGTTCGCGGTAGACCTCGGTGCGGCCGTCGGCACCGCCTAGCACCACGCGCCACAGCGCTGTGCCGGCCAGGGCGCCTAAAAATACGTTACCTTCAAATTCGGGGAATTTGCTGCCTGCATAAATAGCCATGCCGCTGGGGGCAATGGACGACTGGCTGCCGCCGGTGTAGGGGCTGCCGTCGCGGGTGAGCCAGTAGCTCACGGGCAAGCGCATGCCGGGCAGGCTGGTGGTGCTTACAGGGGTAGTGGTGCCGTATTCTTGCGAATAGCTGGCCAGCGGCCAGCCGTAGTTTTGCCCGGCCAGGCTGAGGTTAAGCTCGTCGCCGCCTTGCGCGCCATGCTCGTTCACCCACAGCTCGCCGGTGCTGGGGTGCAGCGCCGCGCCTTGGGGGTTGCGGTGGCCGTAGCTCCAAATGCCAGGCTGCGCCCCTGCGCCCAGGCTGGGGTTGCCAGGGGCTGGGGCACCGTCGGTGGTAATGCGCACCACCTTGCCATTGCCTCGGGCCAGGTCTTGGGCAAAGCCGCGTTGCTCGTTGGTTTGCCGGTCGCCCAGGGTAACAAAAAGGTAGCCGTTTTTGTCAAACACCAAGCGTGAGCCAAAGTGCCCTTGGCTTACCACTTTGGGCAGTTGCTCAAAAATAACCGTAACCTGGCTGAGTGCAAAAGTGGCCTCGTTAAGCACTGCGCGCGCTACGGCGGTATGGCTGGTGCCCGCCGCATCGCCGCCGGGCTTGGCGTAGCTGAGGTAAATGCGCTGGTTGCTGGCATAGGCGGGGTCTAGCACCACGTCGAGCAAGCCGCCTTGTCCACGGGCATCAACTGCGGGCACGCCGCTGATGGCTGCCGACACGGTGCCTGCCGCCGAGACGATGCGCAGTGTACCTCCGCGCTCGGTCACCAGCACCCGTGCATCGGGCAAAAACGCCATGCCCCAAGGGCTGGTCAAGGTGGTGGCCAGCTCAGTTACGGTTAAAGGGCCCGCAGGCTGTGGGCTGACCGCCGTGGTGGGGCTGGTGGGAGGGTTGGTGGTGATGCCTGCAGTGGTTAAGGTTGTGGCCGTGCTGGACGAAGGAGTAGATGGTGCGCCGCCGGTGTTGGGTGCCGTGCCGCTAGGGCCAGAGGCTATTGCTGACGGGCTGGCCGCTGTTTGTTCGCTGCCGCTGCCACCGCCGCCACCGCCGCCGCAGGATGCCACGATGCCAAGCAGCACCAAGATCGGCATCCACCAACGTGCAGACCTTAGCAAACGACGGGCTTGCCTTTGGGGCTGCATGGGTTTGGTGCCGTGCGGCAAGCTGGCCAAGTCGCTTACGGGTGGGTTCAGTCGCACGTATTTTTTATGTCGCATAGGCAAACTGTAGCGCAGCCATCCGCAAGCGTCTGCAACGCTTTGCAAAAAGTTGTACGGCGTGATGGCATGTTCCAGTTCAAGCCAGTAACGGGGGCGCTGAAAGTGCATCATGTGCAAGGCCATTCTAAAGTGCGTGTGCTGTAAAACTGCTGCGCCTGGCCTGTAACGGGGTCGTCAAAGGCAATGCTCTGCGCCAGCAATTGCAGTGGCTGGCTGTAGTCTAGCGCGTCCAGTGCTGGCTCAGGTGTGAGCACGGGGTATATCGCGTCGCCCCGCAGTGGCAATCCCAGCGCCAGCATGTGCACGCGCAGCTGGTGGCGCTGGCCAGAGACGGGCACCAGCCTGTAGCGCGCCCATGCGCCTTGCACGGCCAATAGGCTGATGTGGGTGGTGCTGTTAATGGGCCCTGCCACCTCGTGCATTTGCATAAACGAGGCAGCAGTTTGCAGGCGGCTTTGGTGTGTGCGCGGAAACTCCAGCGCGCTCTGGTAGGGCGCAATCGCCTCGTACACTTTATGCACCTTGCGCTGTCTGAACAGGGCCGCGTAGGCGTTGCGCGAAGCCACTTGTTTGCTGAACATGACAATGCCTGCGGTGTCGCGGTCAATCCGGTGGATGGGCACCAGGTCGTGCGCGCCAGTGCGGTTTTTAAGCCGCACCAGCAGGGTTTCTTGCACATAGCGGCCGGTGGGCGACACGGGCAAAAAATGCGGTTTGTCTGCCACCAGCAGGTGCTCGTCTTCAAACACAATTGTCTCTTCAAAGGGTACGCGCGGCTCGTTGGCCACATGGCGGTAGTAGTAAATGCGCAGGCCCAGCTGGTAGGGCGTGTCAACGGGCAGCGGCTGGCCTGTGCTGCCCAATACCAGCCCAGCTTGCATACGCTCTAGCCAGGTTTGGCCTTGTGGAATATAGGCTGACTGCTGCAAATAGCCTAGCAAGTGGGTGGGCTGACCAGGCGCGGCAGCGTTGGGCAGCACCATCAGGCTAGCGCTTACGCCGCGCAACATAGGCGGTTTAAACGGCGCTAACTTAGCTGGTGATGTGGTTGCTAAAGTGCTTAGCATGCAGCGACTCAGTTGTCGCCGTCCAGGTGCTTGGCGCGCGCCAAACGCCACGCTCCATCGGGCTCGCTTTGGTACACGTCTTCCACCGTGGTGTCGGTTTCATGCAAGTGGGTGTCTAGCGCCACGCGGCTGTCAAACACAAAGCACTCGCCATGGTAGTCAGCGCTGGCATCGGGCATTTCTTTAAAGTAGTTCAATATGCCGCCCTCTAGCTGCGCTACGTCCAGCCCCAGGTCTTGCATCCACACACTGCTTTTCTCGCAGCGAATACCGCCGGTGCAGTACATGGCCACTTTTTTGTTTTCGGCCTTCCACTGCGCGGCATGGGCTTTAACGTACTCTGGGAAATCTCTAAAGTTCACTACGCCGGGGTCTATTGCGCCTTCAAATTTGCCCAGGCGGTATTCAAAGCTGTTGCGGTTGTCAAGCAGCACCACGTTGGGCTGTTTAATCAGCTCGCGCCAGGCTTGCGGGCTGACGTTGGTGCGCGCAATATCGGCGCTGCGGCCCGCAGCATCGACACCGTCAATACCCAACGGCACAATTTCTCTTTTGGCGTGCACTTTCATGCGTTTAAACGGTGCGCTGACGCATGCGGTGCGTTTAAATACCGTGCCTTGGAAGGCACCGTCAAAAGCCGCATCGTTGTGCAGCGCGTGTTCAAACGCATCCAGCTGCGCCGCACCGCCCGCCAGCATGCCGTTAATGCCTTCGCTGGCCACCAAAATGCTGCCCAGCAATGGGGCAGTCAGCACCCGCAGGTGGGTAACCACCGCCTCTGGGTTGGCGAGGGTGGTAAATTTGTAAAAGGCTATGTGGTGGGTCATGTTTTTGCTCTTAGGGGTGATTCTAAAGCTTGGCTTTGTTTTGGGCCCGCGCACTGCTGCGGCGCTGCGGTGGTTGCCGCCCTGAGCCCCGGCCCTTCGGGGAGCATCTGCAGTGCTCAATTTTGGGGTCAATGTCGAAACTCG
>JAYWGO010000106.1:0-16170 GCA_043778205.1 Polaromonas sp.
GGGGTTAATCACCTGCACCGCGCCGTAGCGTTGATCGTGCGCCATGTCTTCACTGATCACATAACGGCAACCCAAGTGCTGCGCAGCGGCGATCATCAGGCTGTCCCAGTAGTGCAGACCATACCGGCTTTCTACTGCCCAAGCAGACTCAACCGTTGCATGGTCAATTTGCCAAGGCTGCCACAGCTCATAACGACGCACTTCGGCCCTCGCATCGCCTGCTGGCATAGGCGGCTTGATCTTGCGTGTCACGTTGACATAAAACTCATTGAGCACCTGCGTACTCACCCGGCCTATGCCCCTTGCCCACAACACGCCCAGCCATTGCAAAGCTTTCTCACGTTTGACCGGGTCAGCCCCATCTTCGCTATAAATCAGGATATTGGTATCGACAAATACGCTGCTCATAGGCCGCGATCGTAAAGGTCTGCACGCTTAGCGTAGGCGCTGCCGTCAGACCGCCAAGTACGGTCTTTGTTAGCCCAGTCATGCGCTGCGCGTTGGTATGCATCAGTCAAGCGCATCTTGTCCGCCAGCATTTCGCCTACCAGACGAGATACGCTGGTATTGCGCTTGGCCGCTTCAATCCGCGCCCACTCTAAGGCCGTATCTTCTACGGTAATGGTGACGTTTTTCATGAATGAATAGTAACACGAAATTCGTGCTACACGAAATTAGTGTTACTATTTTGCATCTTGTTTTCGCTTTTCAAACTCAAGTATCAGTTGGCGCTTGCGAAAGGCATCATGCCGAATAGGATGAGTTTTCCACATGTAAGCACAAAATATTAACCAAAACAAAATAAATACGGCTTTAATGATGGTGAGCCAAAACATTTTTACATGCTCAGCAGGATCGGCGCCAATCACTGCAAGGGACTCACCCATTGCATCAATCTGGATTGTCTGATTAAACAAAACAGATACGGGTTTAGCAATCGCTATCTGACCTAATTCGGGTGTGTTGTACGATGAAATCTTGTAAACGTATTCAATGTGTCTTCCAGCCATAAAGCCCGTATCTGCGCTAGCAAATGCATATTGCACAGTGCCCAGTAATTGGCGATCACCTACCCAAGAGTTTCCGTTGCGTGATCGAATAACCTCAATTACCCGCGTAGCAGTAAAAGTAGCTGGTTGATAGCTTGAGAGATTTTTATAAATCAAAAATGCATTGATTGGATTGCTATTTTTGAACATCAGTCCAGCAATAAAAAAAGCTGCGAAAAATGCACTAAATATCCAAACACTTCGATTTGGATAGCTGCTTTGGGTTAAATCCAGATTCATGCTTGCACAGATTGTTGAAAACTAATCGGCCAAAGCCACATCGCGCCAGCCTAGCTGCAGTGCATCGCTTCGATCGGCAGTTGTATCGCCACCGTAGAGCACAACATTTTGTGTGGGTCGCCCAATATGCCGCTGCACTGTTTGCAAGCCTTGCGACCATTCAGTTCGGTAGGTTTCGCCTGATTTAATTTCGATCAAAGTGATGCCGCCGTTTTGTTCTAACAAAATATCGACTTCATTGCCAATGTTATCGCGCCAGTAGTAAATGGGCTGGGCATTGCCGCGCACCGCACGCCATTTGATGGCCTCGTTAACAGCCCACGTTTCAAACAATGCACCGCGTGCATAGTGGGTTTGCATTTCAACTTCGGTAGTGATGCCCAGCAGCCATGCGCACAGGCCGGTATCTAAAAAGAAAAGCTTAGGTGCCTTGACCAAGCGTTTGCCGAAGTTGCGGTAGTACGGCGCTATGCGGCGCACAATAAAACTGGCCTCCAGCAGGTTCATCCACGCATTGGCGGTGGGCTGGGCAATGCCGCAGTCGTTGGCCAAGCTATTAAGGTTCAGCAGCTGACCCGTGCGGGCAGCGCACAGGCGCATAAAGCGTTGAAAATTGCCCAGATCTTGCACCGCAGACAGGCTGCGCACATCACGCTCAATATAGCTGGCTACATAGTCTGCATAAAAGCGCTGAGGGTTCAATTGGCGGGCGTGCACTGCGGGGTAGCCGCCTTGCAGCATAAGAAGGTCAATAGATTTCGGTTTATCGCCTGCATCTGTCAGCTCTTTCAAGCGCAAAGGGTGCATCTCGATCAAACTGGCACGACCTGCCAAGCTTTGGGTAACGCTGGCCATGAGCGAAAACTGCTGCGAACCCGATAGCACGTATTGGCCCATCTTGCCTGAGGTATCAACGGCAGTTTGAATGTACGAGAACAAATCAGGCACACGCTGCGCCTCATCAATAATCAAGGGTGGAGGGTAGCGTTTTAAAAAGGCTCTGGCATCGCGCTGGGCAAATTCACGGAGATCCAAATCCTCAAGTGACACCATGGGCCATCCCGCTAAGGCAGTCTTGAGAAAGGTAGACTTACCTGCCTGCCGTGGGCCGGTAACCACAACCACGGGGTAGTCCTTGAGCGCTTGGGTTAATAGAGCACTGGTAGAACGAGGGTAGAAAATTGACATTTTGCTATTTTAATAAACAATATTGAAATAGCAAATTATGCTTTTTTCGAACCCGGCTTACAAATTAACGTAGCCTCATCTCCGCCGCTCGCGCATGCGCCTGCAAGCCTTCGCCGTAGGCCAACTCAGCGGCAATCTTGCCTAACACTTGCGCGCCCTGCTCGCTAACCTCAATCAAGCTGCTACGTTTTTGAAAATCGTATACGCCGAGCGGACTGCTAAAGCGTGCGGTGCCGCTGGTAGGCAGCACATGGTTGGGGCCTGCGCAGTAGTCACCCAGACTCTCGCTGGTGTAGGCGCCCATGAAGATGGCGCCTGCGTGCTTCAACAAGGGCTCCCACTGGTGTGGGTCGTTGCTGGATATTTCCAGATGCTCGGGTGCGATGCGGTTGCTGATCTCGCAAGCTTCTTGCATGCTGCGGGTGTGGATCAATGCGCCACGGTCATTTAAGCTTTTGGCAATGATGGCACGGCGCGGCATGTCGGGTAAGAGCTTGGTGATGCTGGCCTGCACAGCGTTGATGTAGGCCATGTCGGGGCAGAGCAAAATGCTTTGCGCTAGCTCGTCGTGCTCGGCTTGGCTGAACAAGTCCATGGCCACCCAGTCGGCTGGCGTGCTGCCGTCGGCCAGTACCAAAATTTCGCTTGGCCCGGCAATCATGTCGATGCCTACAGTGCCAAACACGCGGCGCTTGGCTGCTGCCACATAGGCATTGCCAGGGCCGGTAATTTTGTCTACCTTGGGCACAGTGGCAGTGCCGTAGGCCAACGCAGCCACTGCTTGCGCACCGCCGATGGTGAAGGCGCGGGTAACGCCGGCCACGTAGGCCGCAGCTAACACCAAGGCGTTTTTCTCACCACGCGGCGTAGGCACCACCATGATGATCTCGGCAACGCCAGCTACGTGCGCGGGTATAGCGTTCATCAGCACGCTTGACGGGTAGGCCGCTTTACCGCCGGGCACATAGATGCCTGCACGGTCAATGGGCGTAACTTTTTGGCCTAGCAAGGTGCCGTCTGCATCGCGGTAGCTCCAGCTTTCGCCGCAGGCTTTTTTTTGTGCTTCGTGGTAGGTGCGCACGCGCGCCGCGGCGGCTTGCAATGCCTCGCGCTGCGCAGCAGGAATAGTGTCGAAAGCAGTTTTAAGCTCGGCCTGTGTTAGCTCCAGCGCAGCCATGCTGTCTGCGTGCACGCTGTCCCAACGGGCAGTGTATTCCAGCACCGCCGCATCACCGCGTTGCTGCACATCCGCCAGTATGTCAGCTACCCGCTGCTCAATGGCAGCATCGGTATCGGCCGACCAATGCAGCTTGGCTTTGAATTGCGCTTCAAAGTCTGCACTGGTGGTAGATAGTATTATGGGAGCGGCACCTAAAGTCATAGCAAATTGCCAACGGTTAAAGGGAAAGAGTGGGTTTCAATGAGCGGCCCGGGGCCAACAGTTTAGCTTGGCACAACAGCGCTTGCAAACGCATCCATCAGCGGGCGAATACGTGCTTGCTTAAGTTTGAGCGAGGCTTGGTTTACCACCAAGCGCGCGCTGATGTCCATGATCTGCTCCACCTCAACCAAATGGTTGGCTTTGAGCGTGTTGCCTGTCGACACCAAATCCACAATCGCATCGGCCAAGCCGGTCAGCGGTGCCAGCTCCATGCTGCCGTAGAGTTTGATCAAGTCTACATGCACGCCCTTACTGGCAAAAAACTCGCGGGCAATGGCCACATATTTAGTGGCCACGCGCAGCCGCGCACCTTGCTTGACAGCGGCGGCGTAGTCAAAGTCGTTGCGCACGGCTACACTGATACGGCATTTAGAAATATGCAAGTCCAGCGGCACATACAGGCCTTGGTGGCCGGTCTCTAGCAGCGTGTCTTTGCCCACCACGCCCAAGTCAGCGCCGCCATACTGCACATAGGTGGGCACGTCGCTGGCACGCACCAGCAAAATACGCACATCAGCCTGGTTGGTTGGCAAAATAAGTTTGCGGGATTTTTCAGGGTCTTCCAGCACCTCAATACCTGCTGCACGCAGCAGCGGCAAGGTTTCCTCGAAGATGCGGCCCTTTGATAAGGCAAGCGTAATCAAATTCGTTTCTCCCATAGGGTAAGCGTAATCATGCAACCCTTTCAATGTCAGCACCAATGCCGCGCAGCTTGGCTTCCATGCGGTCGTAGCCACGGTCTAAGTGGTAAATGCGGTCAATCAAAGTCTCGCCCTCGGCGACCAGCCCCGCAATCACCAGCGAAGCGGATGCACGCAGGTCCGTGGCCATGACGGTAGCGCCCGACAGTTTGGCCACGCCCTCAATCACTGCCACTTTGCCATCGGTTTGGATCTTAGCCCCCATGCGCTGCATTTCGGGCACGTGCATATAGCGGTTCTCAAAGATGGTTTCGGTGACTTTAGCCGTACCCTCCGCCACCACATTCAGTGCCATAAACTGGGCTTGCATGTCGGTAGGAAAGCCGGGGTATTCCGTAGTACGAAAGCTTTGCGCTTTCAGGCGGCCTGACGATGTCACGCGAATGCCCGGCACCTTGTGCACGCCCTCGGCCACCTTCACCTCTAGCTCCACCGCCTGCACTACGGCACCGGCCTCGCGCAGCTTGTCAATCACCGCGTCCAAGTGGTCTGCCCGGCCATGCTTTAAAACTACATCGCCCCCGGTAGCCGCTACAGCGCACATAAAGGTGCCGCACTCGATGCGGTCGGCCACTACGGCATGGCTGCAGCCATGCAACGCAGCTACGCCTTGGATATGAATTTTGCTGGTGCCGTGGCCAGTGATTTTGGCGCCCATTTTGATCAGCATCTCAGCAAGGTCGGTAATCTCGGGCTCTTGCGCAGCGTTCTCCAGCACAGTCTCGCCTTCGGCCAGTGTGGCGGCCATTAAAAAGTTCTCAGTACCTGTGACGGTGACCATATCGGTGGTGATGCTGGCACCTTTAAGGCGTGTTTGCCCTTTGGGTAGCTTGGCGATCATGTAGCCATGCTCCACCACAATGTCTGCCCCCATGGCTTGCAAGCCTTTAATGTGCTGGTCTACCGGGCGTGAACCGATCGCGCAACCGCCCGGCAGCGATACAGTAGCTTCACCGAAACGGGCTAGCAAAGGGCCCAACGCCAGCACCGACGCACGCATGGTTTTAACCAGCTCATAGGGTGCCTCAGGCGACGACAAACTGCCCGCATTGATAACCACCGAGCCGTCTATTTGCGGCTCGGCCACCACACCCATATTGCGAATCAGCTTGAGCATGGTTTTCACATCTTGCAGCTGGGGCACATTGTGCAATGTCACGGGCTCTGCTGTCAGCAAGGCTGCGCACAGCTCGGGCAAGGTGGCATTTTTAGCGCCAGAGATCAGCACTTCTCCGTGCAGGGCTTTGCCACCGCGAACGATTAATTTATCCATGATTTTTCAGTGTTGTGCTCATCAAAATTGCGTTTATACCGCTTGCAAAGCAGCCCACTCTGCAGGGCTGTGGGTTTTCATCGACAAGGCATGCACTTCGTCGGTGCGTATTTTTTCGCCCAAAGTGGCGTACACCGCTTGGTGGCGCTGAATCAGGCGCTTGCCGTCAAAGGCTGGCGAGACAATCACAGCGCTCCAGTGGCGGCCGTCGCCGTCTACCACAAGGTGCGTGCATTGCAAGCCAGCGGCAATAATGTGGTGGAGTTGTTCTGCTGTCATACGTAATTATTCCTCGGGCAGTTTAGCCCCTAGCTGCGAATTTTGTAGCCAATGCGCAGCAGGTGCACTGCTACTGCGCTCACGCCCAGAAAAGCACCGCCCACAATGGCCAAGCTTAGCCACGGCGAAACATCGCTAACCCCAAAAAAGCCATAACGAAAACCGTCAATCATGTAGAAAAACGGGTTAAAGTGGCTCACGGTTTGCCAAAAACTGGGCAAGCTGTGCACCGAGTAAAACACGCCACTTAAAAACGTCATGGGCATGATGACGAAGTTTTGAAATGCCGCCATTTGGTCAAATTTTTCGGCCCACAGCCCGGCGATCAAGCCCATAGCCCCCAGCATGGCCGCACCTAGCAAAGCAAACACCACAATCCACAGCGGGGCCACTATGCTGGGCTGACCAAACCAATAGGTAACGGCCATTACGCCAGCGCCCACGGCCAAGCCGCGCGCCACCGATGAACCCACGTAGGCCCAAAACCAGCTCCAATGCCCCAGCGGGGTGAGCAGCAAAAACACCAAGTTGCCCATGATTTTGCTTTGAATGATGCTGGACGAACTGTTGGCAAAAGCGTTTTGCAACACGCTCATCATGACCAAGCCAGGGACTAAAAACGCGGTGTAGCTGACCGTGCCATACACCTTTACCTGGCCGTCCAGCACGTGGCCAAAAATCAGCATGTACATCACCGCGGTCAGCACGGGTGCAGCCACGGTTTGAAAGCCTACGCTCCAAAAGCGCAGCACTTCTTTGTAAAACAGGGTTTGCCAGCCAGTCATGGTATTACCCCCACGCTTGTCACTTCGTGTGCTGCGCTGCCCCCCGAGGGGGCCCTCGCGCCTAGGGGCGGCCCGTCGGCGCTCGAAAACACCCCGGACATCACATCTAAAAACACGTCTTCTAAATCAGCTTTCCTGATCTCCACATCGCGCGCTTCTAGCCCCGCTTGGCGCACTGCCGCCAGGTAGCTTTCAATCTCTGCGGCGTTGTGCGCTGGGAACTGCACAATGCGGCCAGTGATACGTGCTTTGCGGGCTAATTCCTCAGGCAGTTCACTGTCGATTTTAAAGCGCAGCACGTTCGATGAAGCTGCTTTGAGCAACTCAGACGTGGCGGCCAGCGCTACCACTTTGCCTTGTTTAAGCATGGCAATACGGCCACACAAGGCCTCGGCTTCTTCCAGGTAATGGGTGGTTAGCAGCACGGTGCTGCCTTGCTTGTTCAGCTTGGCAATAAACTGCCACAAGGTTTGCCGCAGCTCAACATCAACGCCCGCAGTCGGCTCGTCCAGCACGATCACAGGTGGTTTGTGCACCAGTGCTTGGGCTACCAGCACGCGCCGCTTCATGCCGCCCGACAGCTGGCGCATATTGGCGCTGGCTTTGTCGGCCAAGCCCAGGCTGTGCAGCAGCTCGTCTATCCAAGCATCGTTGTTCTTAACGCCGAAATAACCCGACTGAATGCGCAAAATGTCGCGCACGTTAAAAAACGGGTCGAACACCAGCTCTTGCGGCACCACGCCCAGCATGCGGCGGGCTTGCGCCGGGTCTGATTGCACGTTGTGACCGTGCACTAAAACTTGGCCCGATGTTGCCCGCGTAAGCCCCGCCAAAATACTGATCAGCGTGGTTTTGCCTGCGCCATTGGGGCCTAGCAGACCGAAAAATTCACCGCGTTCGATGTTCAGGCTCACGCCGTCTAGCGCTGTAAGTGCGCCGCGGGCTCCGGTGTAGTGTTTTGAGACGGATTGGACTGAAATTGCAGGCATGAACCCACGATTGTAGGGGCTAGCGGGGCCTGCGGGAGCCGCGCGGCCCGCTAACCTTAGTGCATTGGCACTATTTGGGTGCCATGAAAGCCTAGGTCAACTAAGGGGCTGCGGGCAGCAACTCGGCCACGCCGTACATGCTGGCCAGCGAACGCAAGCGCACAGGCAAAGCACGTACCGAGAAGGTTTTGCCTGCCACTTGGGCCTCGCGGCGGCACTCTAGCAGCACGGCCAAGGCGGATGAGTCAAAGCGCACCAAGGCCGACGCATCCGCAATCACCGCAGCCTCGCTGTGCTGCAATGCCTGCGCCAGCATGTGCGCGCAGCTGCGCGCACTGCTGTGGGTGATTTCGTTAGGCAGCATCAGCATAGGTGGCCTTTAGGACTTTTTAGCGCCTTTGTTGCGCTCAGCCAGCTTGGTGATCAAGCCGTCCACGCCGCTGGCGTTTATTTCTTGGGCAAACTGGGCGCGGTAAGTTTCCACCAGCCACACGCCCAGCACGTTCAGGTCGTAAATTTTCCAGCCTGTCGCTGACTTTTCCATGCGGTAGTCCAACTGAATCGGGTCACCACGGCCTTTGACTTCAGAGCGCACGATCACTTCGGTGTCTTCTGGGGCAGCGCGCAGGGGTTTGAGGCTGATGGTTTGGTCGCGCACCTCAGACAAAGCGCCAGAGTAAGTGCGCACCAGCAGTACTTTAAATTCTTCTTGCAGGCGCTTTTGCTGCTCGGGCGTGGCTTGCTTCCAGTTGCGGCCTACAGCGGCGGCTGTCATGCGGGCAAAGTTCACATTGGGCATGATTTTGTTGTCTACCAAGGCAATAACTTTGCTGGTGTCACCCGTTTGCACGCTTTTGTCGGCCTTGATAGCGTCCAGCACTTCGCTAGACAGGCGCTTGATCATGACATCAGGCGCTTCGGTAGACTGGGCCAAGGCCGCGCTTGACAGGCCTAAGCCAGCGCTTAATAGACCTGCACTCAACACTATAGAGTTCGCAACAGTAAACCAACGGCGGTTCATCAACATACATTTCCTTCATACGGCACATGCCGTGGTGTGATAACGCAATCCTAGGGCTTTGGGAGGACGGTTTGCGCTAGTTTGGGGTTAAAAGCCAGTCTAAATGTGACCAATTGGGCATTTTGAGTGCCCAGCGCCGCATTTAGTTGCTTTGTTTACGACGGTGCTTACGCGTTCCATGCACCATTTGCGGCGTTAGTTGGCATCATTACTTGGCAGGCTCAGGTTCCGATTTTCCGGGGGCTTCGGGTTTAACGCCGTCAGCTTTGCTGGGATCTGCTGCCTTGATTGGGTCTTTAACGGCATCTTTGGCCGGTTCTTTCTCAGTGTCTTGCTCAGCATCTTCGTCCAGCTCTTTACCCGCTGACTTGGCCACTGACGCATTGCGCCGGGTTAAAAAGGCATCGCGGGTAAAGCTGTATTTGTCCAGGGCCGCGTCATCTAGCAAATTACCTAAGCGCAAAAACCTGGACCGGGAATTGACCAAGCGCAGCCCCGTGACGGCGTAGCGGCTGCCGGCAGGGTCAATTTGCGATACCGGGTCGTAGGCTGCTTCTATGGGGAAGACCAGCGCATCGCGCACTGTGGACGGGCCAAACAAGGGCAACACTAGGTACGGGCCTGAGGGCACGCCCCAACGGCCCAGCGTTTTACCCAGGTCTTCGCTGTGTTTGGGAATGCCAAATTCAGTGGCCAGGTCAATCACACCGCCAAAGCCAAAGAATGTGTTGAGACCTACCCGGGTCAAGCTTTCCATAGCCTTTTGCGGGCGCAACTGCAGCGCACTGTTAACCACAGCCCAAGCGTCTTGCAAGTTGCCAAAAAAGTTAGTCACCCCAGTGCGCAAGGGCGACGGCGTAACGGCCACATAAGCCGTAGCCAAAGGCTTCAAAACCGCGCGGTCTATGCCATCATTAAAGCTTGACATGCCCCGGTTGTAAGGTTCAAACGGGTCTTTGGGGTTGGCATTGGGCCCCGTGGCACAGCCTGTTAGCAGCACCAGTGCCGCCAGTGCGGCCCATGCAGCTAAACGCTTGGCACCCACGCTGGCAAAGCTCATTTTTTGGCTCCGTTGGCCGCAGGCGTTGCGGGGCCGTCAGCGGCTTTGCTGTACAAAAACTGGGAGATTAAATTCTCAAGTACCACGGCAGACTGGGTGGACTTGACCACGTCACCTTGGGCCAAGTTTTTATCATCGGCTCCGGCCTCAATGCCAATGTACTGCTCGCCCAGCAAGCCGCTGGTGAGTATCTTCATCGAGCTGTCTTTAGGAAACACATATTTGCTCTGCATAGCCATGTGCACTTTGGCTTGGTAGGATTTGTCGTCAAAGCTGATCGACGCAACCCGGCCCACCACCACGCCTGCACTTTTAACGGGCGCGCTGGATTTGATACCGCCCACGTTGTCAAACTTGGCGGTAATCAGGTAGGTGGAGTCAAAGTTAAAGCTGAGCAAATTGCCCGCTTTCAGCGCCAAAAACAGCAGCGCAGCACCGCCGATTAGCACAAACAAACCAACCCAAAAATCATTGCCAGAGCGTTGCATACGCTTCCCCTTAAGTTGAAACCACTAAATCGAAAACATCAGCGCAGTGAGGATAAAGTCCAGCGCCAATACCGCCAAACTGGCCACCACCACGGTGCGCGTGGTAGCCCGCGAAACACCTTCAGGCGTAGGCAGTGCCTCATAGCCTTGCTGCAGTGCCACAAACGTGACCACGATACCAAACACCACGCTCTTGATAAACCCGTTGCCCACGTCGCGCCACACATCCACGCCGCCTTGCATTTGGCTCCAGAACGCACCGCCATCTACGCCAATCATCAACACGCCCACCACATAGCCGCCAAAAATACCTGTGGCGCTGAACACCGCCGCCAAAATAGGCATGGCAATCACCCCAGCCCAAAAACGCGGGGCCAAAATGCGGCGTACCGGGTCAATCGCGGTCATCTCCATGTAGCTAAGCACTTCGTCGCGCTTCATGATGCCGATCTCGGCTGTGAGCGCAGTGCCTGCGCGACCGGCAAACAGTAGAGCGGTAACCACAGGCCCAAGTTCCCGCACCAAGCTTAAGGCCACCAGCAAGCCCAGTGCCTCAGACGCACCATAGCGCTGCAAGGTGTAGTAGCCTTGCAAGGCCAGTACAAAGCCCACAAACAAACCGCTAACGGTAATGATGAGCAGCGAATAGTTGCCCAAAAAATGGATTTGGTCGCGCACCAGGCCAAAGCGCTTAAATACCGGCCCCACCAGTGCCAGCAGGCGCACAAACAGGCGCGCGCCGTAGCCCCAGTCGGCCAGTTTGCTGCGCAAGGCAAAACCTACATCACTTGGTTTGTACCAGCTCATCGCGCGGCTCCTGTGGTCACTACGCCTGAGCCAAAGTCTTGCTCTACGGTATTGCCGGGGTAATGAAAACGCACCGGGCCGTCGGCCAGTGCGTTCACAAACTGGTGCACCAGCGGGTCGGTGCTGTGGCGCACTTCGTCGGGTGTGCCTTGCGCGGCAATTTTTCCGTTGGCCAGCACGATGACTTTGTCGGCAATGCGGAAGGTCTCTTCCAGGTCGTGCGAGACGATGATGCTGGTCAGCCCCAGCATGTCGTTAAGGTCACGTATCAAGCGCGCTGCGGTACCTAAAGATATGGGGTCTAGCCCGGCAAAGGGCTCGTCGTACATTACCAGCTCGGGGTCCAGCGCGATGGCCCGCGCCAGGGCCACGCGCCGGGCCATGCCGCCGCTCAGCTCGCTGGGCATCAGGCTGTGCGCGCCGCGCAGGCCTACAGCGGTAAGCTTCATCAGCACAATATCGCGGATGAGGGCTTCGGGCAGGTTGGTATGTTCGCGCAGCGGGAAGGCCACGTTTTCAAACACGGACAGGTCGGTAAACAGCGCGCCAAACTGGAACAGCATGCCCATACGGCGGCGCAGGGCGTACAAACCACCGCTGTCCATGGTGGTGATGTCGCTGCCCTCAAACAGGGCCTGGCCCTTTTGCGCCTTGGCTTGCCCGCCAATCACCCGCAGCACCGTGGTTTTGCCGCCGCCCGATGCGCCCATCAAAGCAGTAACTTTGCCGCGCGGGATGCTCAAACTCACACCATCGAGTATGGCGCGGGCTCCGTAACCAAACGTCAAGTCTTTCAACTCGACTAAAGGGCTAGGGTCTGACAGGGTATCGGGCTGGAGAATTTTTGAATCCATAAAAGCAAATGCCGGAGGAGCATCCGGCCCTTCATCATAAAGGAATTTATACAGCGGTCATTTAAAACAGCTTAAGACCGCGCAAAGCCCGACTTGGGTAGGGTCTGCGCCCGCGCTAACACACAAAATTACATCTTATGTGTTGGCAGATGTTTTTTGCGAAATAGCCCTATCGCCCAAGGAAATGCTAAATACTTAGCTATTAATTAAATAGCTAAAGTGAAGCCCTTACAACTTGTCATTAAGTTGTCACTTGTGAAGTTTAGTCTCTGCATTGCACAATTTACCTTGGCAATCTTTACCAG
This sequence comes from Polaromonas sp., assembly GCA_043778205.1. Lineage (GTDB taxonomy): Bacteria > Pseudomonadota > Gammaproteobacteria > Burkholderiales > Burkholderiaceae_C > JAAFIP01. Next base: position 12,481 of record JAYWGO010000106.1, read on the forward strand.
GACACTTCCCCCATGTACCTCAAACTTAGCCTGCTTGCCCTCGGCATAGCTACCCTGTACGCTTGCTCTAGCTCGGACGACCCTGCGCCTGTGGCGACTGCACCGCCTACTACTACGACCACCACCGTAGTGACCACCCCGTTTACAGTAAAAGTTATCGCTTTTAACGACTACCACGGTACTTTAGAGTCGCCTGGCACCTTTGGTACCAGCGCGGCGGTGGCCGCAGCCGACCGCCCGGCTGTGGGCGGGGCTGATTTTATTGCGGGCCACGTGGCTGACCTGAAGAAGCAAAACCCATTGAACGTGGTGGTAGGTGCGGGTGACTCCATCGGCGCTACACCGCTGATTTCATCGTTTTTTTTGGACGAGCCAGCTGTTGAAACCCTTAACCTGATTGGTTTAGAGTTCAATGCGGTGGGCAACCATGAGTTTGACAAAGGCTCCACCGAGCTTTTGCGCTTGCAAAACGGCGGCTGCAAGCTCACTAACGGCGCAGCTGACCCGAACAGCTGCAAAGGCCTTAAAGTACCTTTTGAGGGCGCAAAGTTTAAATGGCTGTCGGCCAACGTGGTGGCCACTGCCACCGGCAAAACCTTGCTGCCCGCCTACGGTATCAAAGAGTTCAACGGTGTCAAAGTGGCATTTATTGGCATGACGTTGAAAGACACACCAGGCATCGTTACCCCCAGCGGGGTAGCGGGTTTGGAGTTTAAAGACGAAGTGGCCACCGTCAATGGCTTGGTGCCTGAGCTGCGCGCACAGGGCATTGAGTCCATCGTGGTTTTAGTGCACGAAGGCGGCTTTCAAACCGGCACAGCAGGGGACATTAACGGCTGCGAGGGCAACCTTGCGGGTTCGTCCATAGCCGCCATTGTCAGCAAGCTGGACAACGCGGTTGATGCCGTGGTCAGCGGCCACACCCACGCCGCCTACAACTGCAAGCTGCCCAATGTGACAGGCCGCACTATTCCGGTGTCTAGCTCCAGCGCTTTTGGCCGTATTTTGACCGACATGGACTTGACCATTAACCCAGTGACCAAAGATGTTACGGCGGCCACCGTGACCAACCGCTTAACTGCCCGCAACATTGCCACCATACCCGCTGTGGCCAGCGTGACAGCGGTGGTTGAAAACTACAAAACCTTGGTGGCACCCAAGGCCAATGCCGTGCTGGGCGCCATTACCACCAGCCTGAGCAATGAACGCTCTGACGGTGCTTGCACCATGCCTGCAGGCGAGCTGATTGCAGACTCCCAACTGGCCGCCACCCAGCCTGCGGCACTGGGCTCGGCAGTGATTGCTTTTATAAACGGTGGTGGCGTGCGAAGACCAGGCTTTACCTTTGCGTCCAGCCCAGCGGCTGAAGGCGATGGCAATGTAACTTTCAGCGAAGCCTTTACCGTGCAACCGTTTGGCAACATCTTAATCACCATGTCGTTGACCAGCAAAGACATCAAAGATTTCTTAGAAGAGCAGTTTGCTGGCTGCTTGGGCCAAGGTGCAAACACCACCCGTGTGGCTATTCCATCGGCCGGTTTTAAATACACCTGGGACGGTGCCAAAGCGTGTGGCGCACGCATCAGCAACGTCACACTGCTGGCAGGTGCCGCAACCGAAACACTGGTAGACGCAGCAGGCGTGGTGCTTAACCCCACCAAGAGCTACCGGGTGACGGTAAACAACTTTATGGCCGACGGTGGCGATGGCTACAGCACCTTGGTCAAAGGCACCAACCGTTTGGTGGGCGCAGCGGACATTGAAGCACTGACGGCATACATGGCCAACTTTAAAGCACCCAAGCCCGCCTACGCCCCCGGCAGCAACGCCGCCGATGCAGGCACCAAACGCATTACCCGCGTAAGCACCAGCATTGTTTGCCCAGGTACGGCTAACGTCAACCCTTGATGCTGTGTGCCACCTTTTGATGCTGCACGCAGTGAGAGCGCTGGCTTGACAGCGGTGCACCGCTGTGCTTTATCTCGCCAGCTGAGCCTAGTGGCCTTGTTGTTAGTGGGCGGGCAGGCCGCAGCTGCAGATGACGCGCCAGGCAACACTAAGTTGCAGCGCCTGATGGAGCAAACACGCGCGCGCGCCGCGCAACCGGCGATGTCGGCTGCAAGCGCCCCCGCTGCTGGGCTGCCCAGCGCCCCGCGCATGCAAGAGCGCACACAACTGCTGGCGCGCGCTGAGACAGCGCTGGCGCAAATGGACAGCGAAAAAGCGCTGGCTGCGTTTGAAAATGCCGCCAACATTTTGCATTCTGCCGATACCGAGATGGGCATCGTGCGCACCTACATGCAGATGGGAAACTACCGCCAAGCACTGGCCTTCGGGGCACACACAGCAGGTGCGCACCTAGACGTAGTGGGTGGTTCGGCTTTGTATGCCTGGCTGCTGCATGCAGGCGGCCAAGGCGCTGTGGCGCACAAGCTGCTGGCGCAAACGCAGGCGCGCGCGCCGGGGCACGCACTGGTGGCTGCTGTGCAACAGCAATTGCAGTCCACCGCGCCGTTGGCAAACGGCATCATGCTGCGCACACCGGTGCGCATGGCCCCGCAGGGCAGTGTGGCCAAGTTACCAGCAAACACCCAGGTAGTTAGCTCGGGGTTGCTGATCAACCAAGGCCGCAGCGTGATGGTACCTTTGCACAGCCTAGCGGGCACTTCACGCACACCAGCGCGTCTTTGGGTACGCAATGGCTTAGGGCAGTTGTCCTCGGCGCGCCTGGTGCAAAAGCTGCCCGGTCTAGGCTTGGCGGTGTTACAACTGCCCGACCCTTTGCCGCTGCAAGAACCCTTGGTGGTTACAGCGGCAGACGGTTTTGCGGGCAGTGTGGCCTACGCTATGGAATATGTGCCCTCCAAAGATGCTACGCCGCGCTGGCCGGTACTGCACAGCGGTTTTTTAGGCGGTCTGTCTAACCCCACAGTAGCCAGCGACCCAAGCCGCGAGCTGGGCTTGGCACTGGGCACCGGCCCCAGAGGTGGCCCGGTGTTTGACAGCGCAGGCTATCTGGCGGGCATTGCCATCACCCAGCCAGGCAAAGCCGACCACATCGTGATGAGCTCACGCCTTCGCCAAGAGTTGGGCAGCACATTGGGCCAGGTGGCAAACCCCGCCTTGCCGCGCCCGCAGGCATCGGTAGATAAAGTCTATGAAGCGGGTTTGCGCAATACAGTGCAGCTCTTGGTTGGACGCTAACTTTTAGCGTTTTAGGGTTGTGGCCCAAGGAAATGCTGCATGGGTAGCTATGTATTTTGTAGTTTCTTGGTTTGTTTCTGCTTAGTGTGTTTAACAGCCCGTGGCAATGCTTTTGTGCCTTGATTAGCTTGGTCGGGCGACGGGACATGTTATTTGCAAACTTCCGCGAATCACGCGCAGGGTACCGAAGTATTTGCCCGTTTGGAAGTACGACGCGCCTTCGCTACAGTTTGCAAATAACACGCTCCCATCGCTTCTCCCTGGCAAATGGGTTTGAAGGCACGTGGGGCCGTCGAATGTAGCGGTTACCGGCAATTCAGTAACCCAAGACCGGGAACACGCAGGCCTACGTTTGTAGCGGCCGCCGAAACCTTGGCCCACTTAGCGCCAAATGCCCCCAAACCAAACCGGCAAAGCGTCGATTGAGTGTGGCCTTGATGAAAATCTGGAAAAAGGCGCGTCGTACTACCAAACGGGCAAATACTT
>JAYWGO010000107.1:0-15768 GCA_043778205.1 Polaromonas sp.
CTTTCAGCGCAACCGCCAGTTTTGGCACGATGCTTGGGCAGGCACGCAGCTGGTGACCTACAAAGCGCCTGAAAGTCCCAAGCGGCTGGCGCGCATGTCAAAGCCTAAAACACCTTAGCCTCGCCTAAACTGCAGCGTCGTCCTGTTCGCCAGTGCGAATGCGCACGGTGCGCTCAACGCTGGTGATAAAAATCTTGCCGTCGCCAATCTTGCCTGTACGTGCAGCGCGAATGATGGCTTCCACACAGCGGTCAACTTCCACGCTTTTGACGACCACCTCAACCTTGACCTTGGGCAAGAAGTCGACCACATATTCGGCACCTCGGTATAGCTCGGTATGACCTTTTTGGCGGCCAAAGCCTTTGACTTCTGTGACGGTCAAACCTGTGACGCCGCATTCGGCCAGCGCCTCGCGGACTTCTTCTAATTTGAAAGGTTTGAGGATGGCGGTGATTTGCTTCACTGATGTGTCTCCAAGATTTTTAAGGTTTTCGACGATATAAACGTACGCAGCGATGAGCCGCCTCTAGCGAGTACAGTCCCCCTCGGAAGGCAGCGTGTTACACGCAGTGAAAAGCGTGGGGGCTGCATTCGTCAAGCTCTGAATTTATTCGTAATAGGATAGCGCCAATCCTTGCCAAAACTCCTGTGAGTTACCCGGATGCCGACTGGCGCTTGCCGCCGTTTGTACTCGTTGATTTTTGTTGAAGCGGCTGGGGCAACCGGTGACGGCGGTTGCGGCGTAATCTTTGAAATAAATTATAAGTTATTGCCACTTATAATTGTCAATTGATCGCTGAAAAGGGGGTTCATCATGGGACAAGTGACTATTTACGTTGAAGACGGTGCGCTGGATGCCGCCAAACAGGCGGCAGCTCGCGCTCACGTGTCGGTCAGTCAGTGGTTTGCCAAGTTTGCCATTGAAGAGAAGAAAACCCAGGGCCAGAGCTGGGAGGCGTTTTTTGCGGAGATTGACCGGTTGCGCGACGAGGGGGGTGACGACTTTCCGACGCTTGAAGAGATCAGGGCGATGGATGTTCCCGACAGTCCACGCGCCAGTTGGTAGGGAATCGTTTTGGCTTACCTACTCGACTCAGACACGCTCATCTACTTTTTCAAAGGGATTGGACAAGTTAGACCACACCTCAGCAAGCAAAGAGACACCGATATCCACTTGTGTACGCCTGTACTGTACGAACTGCTGACAGGGGCCTATAAATCTCATCATCCAAGAAGCCAATTAGCGCAACTAGAAGCAGTCAAGAAGCGGTTTGAGGTCTTGTCATTCACCGCCGGGTGCGCTGACCAATCAGCGCACGCCAGAGCCCATTTGGAGCGGCTGGGCACGCCCATTGGCCCGATAGACACCCTGATTGCTGGTATCGCGCTGGCACACAACCTGACACTCGTCACCCGAAACACCCGCGAATTTGAACGCGTCCCTGGTTTAAAAATAGACAATTGGCATGACTGAACTCTCCCCCGGACTCGTAATCCAGAACGTCAAGCCGCCCCTTCGCCTGCGCGACTACAAACTCATCGCGTTCGACATGGACTCGACGCTGATCAACATCGAGTGCGTGGACGAAATCGCCGATGCGGCTGGCCGTAAGTCCGAGGTGGCAGCCATCACCGAAGCGGCGATGCGTGGCGAAATCATCGACTACAAAGACAGCCTGCGCCGCCGTGTGGCGCTGCTCACGGGCGTGAAAGTGGGCCACATGGAAGAGGTGCTGAACCATCGCATGAAGCTCAACCCTGGCTCAGCAGAGTTGGTGGCGGCGTGCAAGGCCGTGGGCATGACGACTCTCCTGGTCAGTGGTGGCTTCACGTTTTTCACCGACCGGGTGCGCGACCTGCTGCGCATTGACGCGACACGCAGCAATATTCTGGAAATTGACGAAGCGGGCCGATTGACGGGCCGGATGATCAACCAGCACTGGGGCGACATTTGCGATGGCCAGGAGAAGCGCCGCATGCTGATTCAAACCTGCGCCACCAACGGCATTCACCCGCGCCATGCGATTGCGATGGGCGACGGCGCGAACGATTTGCCAATGATGGGCGTAGCAGGTTTGTCAGTGGCGTACCACGCCAAGCCAAAGGTGCGTGAACAAGCCATGGTGGCGATCAACTCGGGTGGACTGGATCGGCTGCTCGAGGTGTTAACTTAGATACGAATAGTCAAATACAATAGCAAACTATCTATAATATTCGAGAGCTAGAGGCCAATAACACTCGAAATTTCGCCTTTTTCGGCGTTAATTTTCAAAAATTAACTTACAGGTTAATTTTTTCGAACATAGACGCAAATGTAAACTCAACCCTCGGACGGAATGAGGAACTCTCGGCTAATTTGCGCACCCAGGTCATTGACGCGGTCAAGGAACTGCGTCAGGTACGCATGCAGGCCAGTCGCAAGAATCTCGTCGATGCGACCGTAGCGCAACTCGGCGGCGAGTCTTCCCGCGCGGCGGTTGGTTTCGCTGTTGGGGTCGGTGGCAACCAGGGTCAGGTTGGAGACCACCGCATTCAGGCTCGCGTGCAGAGAGCGCGGCATGTCTGAGCGCAGTATCAGCAGCTCGGCCACGCGCTCGGGTTTGATCACATCACGGTAGACTTTGCGGTACACCTCAAAACCTGAAACGCTGCGCAAGATGGCGCTCCAGTGGTAGAAGTCGTATTCTTGGTCTTTCTCGCTCGCGGCCCCAAAAAAGTCATTTTGTACGGCGTGAAACTTGACATCGACCAGCCGCGCCGTGTTGTCCGCGCGTTCCAGGAAGGTACCCAAGCGCATGAAATAAAGCGCCTCGTCCATCAGCATCGTGCCCACAGTAACGCCGCGTGAGAGGTGGGAGCGGAATTTCACCCACTCAAAAAACTGCGATGGGTCGCGTTCAAAATCACCCACCTTGATCATCCGCTTGACTTCAAGCCAGGTGGTGTTTTGCGTCTCCCAGACCTCCGTGGTCAAGGTGCCGCGCACCGCGCGGGCATTCTCGCGCGCCGCGCTCAGGCAGGAGATGATGGATGAGGGGTTGCTTTCGTCCTTCACCATGAAATCCATCACCTCACGCGCCTTGATGCTGCCGTGCAGCTCCGTGTAGGCCGGCAGCAGTTCGCTGATGCTGATCAGGCCCTGCCAGCCAACTTGCGCCATCGCCTCGGACTGTGGAAGCAGCGAGCTTTGGTAATTCACGTCCAGCATGCGGGCGGTGTTCTCCGCGCGCTCGGTGTAGCGGGACATCCAGAAAAGGTGGTCGGCAGTGCGTGACAGCATGGTGGGCTCCTGGTGTTGCGAACGGTCAAGTCACGACATTTGTGTTTGGGACTGCGACTGCGCCGCAGGCTTGGCGGGTGGGGGCGGCGCGGCAGTCGCTGCATCGGCCTCCAGTACCCAGGTGTCTTTTGTACCGCCACCCTGTGACGAGTTGACGACGAGCGAGCCGTCTTTCAAGGCGACGCGGGTCAAACCACCCGGCACCATCTGCACGGTTTTGCCCGACAGCACGTACGGCCGCAAGTCAATGTGGCGTGGTGCGATACCGCTTTCCACAAAGGTGGGGCAGCTCGACAGGCTCAAGGTGGGTTGGGCGATGTAGCCGCCAGGGTTGGCCAAAATCGCACCGCGAAAATCTTCGATCTCAGCGGCGGTTGCGGCTGGCCCGACCAGCATGCCGTAGCCGCCCGCGCCATGCACTTCTTTGACGACCAGGTCTTTCAGATGGGCAAGCGTGTAGGCCAGGTCGTCCTTTTTACGGCACATGTAGGTGGGCACGTTGTTCAATATCGGCTTTTCGCCCAGGTAAAACTCGATCATTTTGGGCACATACGGGTAGATGGATTTGTCATCAGCAACACCCGTGCCAACTGCATTGCAGATTGTCACGTGACCGGCGCGGTAAACGTCCAGTAACCCCGCGCAACCCAGCGTGGAGGTGGGGCGAAACGCTTTGGGGTCGAGAAAATCATCGTCCACCCGGCGGTAGATCACATCAATGCGCTTTGGGCCACGCGTGGTGCGCATGTACAGGAAGTTGTCTTTGACAAACAGGTCTTGCCCCTCCACCAGCTCAATGCCCATTTGCTGCGCCAAAAACGCATGCTCGAAGTAGGCGCTGTTGTGCATGCCGGGGGTTAGCACCACCACCGTGGGCTCCGCCGTTGTGGCCGGACTGCTGGCACGCAGGGTTTCCAGCAGCAAATCGGGGTAATGTGCGATGGGCGCGACGCGGTGCGCATTGAACAGCTCGGGAAACAGCCGCATCATCATCTTGCGGTCTTCCAGCATGTAGCTCACGCCACTGGGCACGCGCAGGTTGTCTTCCAGCACGTAGTACTCACCAGCGCCAGTGGCGTCTGGCGCTCTGACAATATCTATGCCGCTGATGTGCGAGTAAATATTGCCCGGCACATCAACGTTCATCATCTCAGGGCGGAACTGGGCGTTTTGAAAGATCTGCTCAGACGGCACGATGCCCGCCTTCAAAATCTCTTGCCCGTGGTACACGTCGTGAATAAATCGGTTCAGCGCCGTCACGCGCTGCACCAAGCCGCGTTCCATCACGGCCCATTCGTGCGCAGGGATGATGCGGGGGATTAAGTCAAACGGAATCAGGCGCTCGGTGCCCCCGTTACCAGATTTTGCGTCTTCGTCTTTTTCACCATACACCGCAAAGGTAATGCCCACACGGCGAAAAATAACCTCGGCCTCCTCACGCCGCGCCCGCATCACATCGCCCTGCTGGCGGCCCAACCAAGCGCTGTAGTTGGTGTATTGCGGCCGCACGCTAGAAGGCGTGGCATGCATTTCATCGTATTTAACCGTACTGCCCATTTTTGTTCTCCTGGCTACAGCATAGCAAGATTTAAGCCTAAGTCCATATGGTGGTGTTTTAAGCTTTAGCCCACAGCTAAGCTTGGCCAGTTACCCCGTCTGTTGCGCGCCCTGTTGCATGTGCCTGCATTAGTAGGCGATTACAGTTCGTCAAGATGCAGGCACGGTACCAATCAATATACAATATGCCCATACTATGTAATATGGGTACCCATATGAAAACCACTATTGAATTGTCTGACCCGCTGTTTGAGTCTGCCAAACAATTGGCCAAACAAAGCCACACCACCCTGCGCGCTTTGATTGAAGAGGGCCTGCGCCGTGTGCTGGCCGACGCTCCGGCCAAAGCCAAACCCGCCTTTAAGCTAAAGAATGCCAGCGTGCGCGGCAAAGACATGCTGATAACCGACCCACGCCAATGGCACGCTATGGAGTCTGAGCATATCGCCCCACGCGCTGCACCAGCACCCAAAGCATGATTGCTGTTGACACCAACATTTTGGTCTATGCACATCGCGCTGAGTCTGCCTTTCACGATGCAGCCTATGCCAGCATGCAAAGCTTGGCCGAAGGCGGCAAACCATGGGGCATTCCTGTGGCCTGCCTGCATGAGTTTTTGTCGATTGCCACCAATCCCAAAATTTTCAACCCCGCTAGCACCACCGAGCAAGCACTTGTGCAGGTAAACGCCTGGCTAGCGTCCCCTACTGCCAATGTGCTTCACAGCGGCGGGCAACACTGGCCCGTGCTAGCAGACTTGGCACGTAAAGGCAAACTGCAGGGTGGCCAGTTTCATGATGCGCGTATTGCGACCATTTGTATTGAAAACGGTGTGTCCGTCCTGTGGAGTGCTGACCGGGACTTTGGGCGATTTAAAGCGCTGAAGACTCTGAACCCGCTGGTGTAAATTTGCCTTTCATTTACAATAAATTTTATTCTGCATTGCTTTCTTGATAAAGCAACAAAACCACGGAGTCTTAACATGCTTAAAAGCTACAGCGCGGAAATCAGCGGCTCGCAACTGATATGGATTGACGAGCCGCCAAAAAACTTAAAACGCCAGCCAGTGTTGGTTGTGATTGAGAATACCGCCCCGCAAACTATTACAGCCAAGCCATATCAACTGGCTGACTTGGCAGGGCGGCTCACTTGGCAGGGCGATGCCACAGCAGCTCAGCGCGGGCAGCGCGATGCCTGGTAAGCGTTACCTGCTAGACACCAATGCTTTAGTGGCCTTGCTGCAGGGGCACCAAGGCCTACTGGCTTTGTCAGACAAAGCGCAATGGCTTGGCGTATCCGTCATCAACGTGCTGGAGTTTTTGGGCTTTGATGGCCTTACTGAGACCGATCGCAGCTTGTTTCTTGAGCTCGTGTCCCGATTGACGGTAGTTGACTTGAACTATGGCAACACCGCATTAATGGAGCGAGTGACGGATTTAAGAAAAACCCGCGCTATCAAACTGCCCGATGCCGTAGTGATGGCCAGTGCAGCACTGCACGATGCCACTGTCATTACCAACGATGCCGTGCTTCTCAAGCTGAACGCAACAGAAATAGGCTACGCAGCCCAAGCATTTTGATTATCCACCCTGCATGCTGCGGCCAAAGACTTTAGGGTCATCTGCTTGGCTGGTTTGTCTAGCAGGGCTTGCAGCTTGTGACGCCGCAGCGGAAGCAGCTGCAGGTGCAGTAAAGTTGCCGCTGTAAAAGTTATGTGGGTTATCGTAGTAGGCGTTTACACCCGCCATCAAATACGCATAGCGTGGCGTATCTATAGTGCCACGGCTCCATTCAACAAGCCATGATTTCACATTACTTGGGGTATTTTTACGCTTAGGGTCAACCGTCAAATCACTGAAATGCATTTCGCCAGACAGGAACCCACCGCGAAATGCCTTAAAAATCAGTGTCTTATTTTTCATACTTGCGATGATCCACAAGCCCTCTGGCTTGCCCTCGCGCATGCGCCCTGATTCCACCCACATCGTTTCCCAATTCTGATAACGCCTATCTTTGGTCAGCTGTTGGGAGCTTTCATAAGAGAGCACACCATTACCTTCCAGCAAATTATTTTTGCACTCACCCGTCCAATTGAGTTTGCGCATGCCGATCCTAGTCTCCATACTCAAAGCGCACCCGCTTGTAGTGGTCAAAGACGTAAGTTGTTTGTCCTGCCCCCAGGCAACGTTTGCACCTGTAAGTCCCAACACCACAACCATTCGCAGTATGCCTCGATTCAGCGTTTGCATACCGCTCATCTCACTTACCGCCTACCGTGTGGCAGCGGCCTTTGATGCCTTGGCCGGGGACGAACTCTGCGTCTAGTCATCCACATAACTGGGTATAACACTGCAAAACTAGGGTATACGAGATCACATGAATATGGGGTTTTGTTTGTTTGCCCGACAGCCTTAGCTAGCCGCGTTGCTCCTTCGGCTTAATTTGAATTGAGAGTAGCGCAATTCATAGGCCTTATTTTCTAGGCTATCAGGTTCTAGGCTGAAAGCGGCCAAAGCTAGTGCAATGCTCTTAGTGTTACGGGCGCTGTGCAAATCAATATCCTCCGGGTCTAGCAGCCATGCATTGCGCACACGGCTGTCTTGCGCACGGGCTAGCATGTCGGCCAGTGCCCACGCAGGGTGCAGCCGGTTGATGCCTTGGGCCACTTTGTCTGTGCCCTGTATTACGCGGCTAAACCAACTTGCCGTGCGGTTGCTAAGGGCAAAACCTTCTAGCCCATGCAGTGAACTGCCGGCGGGCACTGCTACGTCGATAGCGCTGGGAATTTGTGTCGTCCATCCCGCCTCGCGCAGCACGTCTAGGCCTACTTTGATGGCCTGTGGGTAGGCCCTGGCCAGAGCCAGCTCAGGGTTAGCTTGGCGGTTAACTACCAGGTTCATATGCACATCAGACCTGCCGCCCAGCGACTGCACTAGGCCCGCCTTGCGCCACTGGGCCAAATAGTTAGAGCACAGGGCGGATTTCCAGCCAAACAGCACAGTAAGGTCGCCACCTGTGAAGACCTCGGGCAAGGCGGCTAGGCGCTGCACGGCAGAAATGTAGGTGCGCTGTTTCATGGCTTGGCTGCTGTGGTGCCCAGAGTTTGCACAATGCTGCGCATCAGGCGCATGCCCAGCTGTAGTTGCGTGATGGCGTTGGCGAGCATGTGGGTGGCAATGGATTCGGTCATGGGCCATGACGATGGCAGCCAGCGCTGCAGGTCGCTGGCTACGTCTTTGGCTGCATCTGCAGCTTGCAGGTCTTGCAGGCGCTGCTCTGCGCTGGCCAGCCATGCGTTGGCTGTGTCAAAGGCCAGGCCGCTGGGTGCTGGGTAGATAGCCAAGCGTGTGCGCAAAGCTGACACAGCCAGCGGCTGCAGGCCTTTGCCCCCCAGCCAGGTGAGGTCAAAAATATCTCGCGGCTTAATGCGTGCGCGGGCGCCCAGCGCATACACCTTGTCTGCCAAAATTTCATCTAGGGTGAGCGTGGGTACAAAGGCTTGGCCCGCGGGTGATTTGACGGTAGACACTTTAAGCTGCAAGGACTTGAGGGCTGCGGCCTCGGCCTGCCACAGCTCCACTTTGACCTTGGCGCTGCCCACCACCTGGGGGCCGCTCAAGGTGACATAAAACATGTGGGGATTGCGCTCATCTTTGCTTGGCGTAACTGTCACGCTTAAATCGGCGGGAATATCGGGCGGCAAGCGCAGGTTTTTTTGTACTGCTTTAGACAACCCCGCCAGCGCAAGGCTACCGCGCACCATAAAGTAGAGGTCTTCGCTAAACCTAGCGCAGCCGTGGGCTAAGTGCAGCGAAGTGCCGCCCTGAAAAGCAATGTCGCCTGGCTCCCAGCGGCGCGAGTCCATCAGCGCTGCAATGGTGGCTGTTTGCAGCACTTCGCGTAGCAGTTGCTGGGTTGCAATACTTAAAACACGCTTTTTGATTGCCATAAATATACACAATTAATATGCAATATTATATATTTATTAGATTAATTAATCAAGGTATTTGGTGCTGCCAGTACCGCTGGTTTACCAGCCGCTGGCAAGCCACGGCCAAGGGCTGGTCGCTGCGCCACGTGGCTGCGCCGCACTGCGGGCTGGCAATCATTGGGATGTTGCGGTCGATGTAGCGCTGTGCGACCACGGGCGCGGGGTGTTGGTAGCGGTTGCGGTAGCCAGACTGGAAGATGGCCAGTTGGGGTTTGACGGCATCTAAGAAGGCCTCGGTCGATGAGGTTTTGCTGCCGTGGTGGGGGGCTAGCAAGAGGTCGGCTCGCACAGGCGCGCCATCGGCCACTAAACGCGCCTCTTGCGCGGCTTCTATGTCGGCCACCAGCAAGGCGGTTTGCGGGCCGTTGCTGATGCGCAGCACACAGCTTAAGGCGTTGGGTTTTGTGGGCAGGTCGTAGTCGGCAGGCTGGGGGTGCAAAATCTCAAAGTCCACGCCGTCCCACTGCCATTTTTGCCCTGCCGCGCAGCGCTGCGTGGCTTGCTTGGGGCCCCGTGCGGCGATGATCTCGTGGCCTTGCTCTAAGCTGCTGAGCAGCGCGGCGTGGGGCTGCATGGCCTGCACGGCCAGTGCGCCGCCCGAGTGGTCGCTGTCGCGGTGGCTGACGATAATGGTGTCGAGCTGCTCGCCCAGGGCACGCAGCAGGGGCACCAAGGTGCGCTGGCCCGCGTCGCTCTCGCGCGAGAAGCGGGGGCCGGTGTCGTACAACAGGCTGTGCTGCGCCGTTCGAACGAGCACGGCGTTGCCCTGCCCTATGTCGGCGGCCAACAGTTCAAACTGGCCCGGCGCGGGGCGTGGGGTTTGCCACAGCAGCGCGGGCAGCATGGCGGCCAGGCCCATGCAGCGCAGCGGCCAGGGCAGGCGCACCACCAGCAGCACACCGCCCAGCACCGCTGCCAGCCCCAGCCACAGCGGTGGTGCGGGCACAGACAGCGTGGCCCAAGGCATAAAAGCAAACCACTGCAGCACCTGGCCCAGCAGGTCTATGCAGCGCGCGGCTGCGTCCCACACTGGGGCCCACAGCACGCCCAGCATGGCCAGCGGGGTAACCACCAAAGTAACCCACGGTATGGCGATGGCGTTGGCTACCAGGCTAACCAGCGAGACTTGCTGAAACAAAAGCAGCGAGAGCGGTGCAAGCGCCAGCGTGATGGTCCATTGCTCGCGTGCAGCAGACACCATGCGTGCCACAGCAGGATGGTGGCGCAGCAAAGGCTTGGGGGATGCAAAGCCATCGGTGGTACCACCGCCTTGGTGGTCTGTAAGCAAAGCAGGTTCACGCTGGCTGCTGGCAAACAGCACGCCCACGGCCACAAAGCTAAGCCAAAACCCCGCCTGCAGCAGCGCCCACGGGTCAATGGCCACCACCACCGCCATGGCCAGCAGCCACACCATGGGCCAAGGCCATTGCTTGCCTGACAGGCGCAGCATGGCCACGGTGGCCAGCATCCACACGGTGCGCTGCGACGGCACACCCCAGCCGCTGAACAGCGCGTAGAGCGTGGCCAGCAGCACGCCGCCCAGCAGCGCGGCATGCTGCGCGGGCAGCCAGTGCATGGCGCGGCGGCTGCGGCCACTAAAACCCACCCGCCGCCACAGCCAGCCCACACACAGCGCCGCACCCCAGGCAAACATGGTCACATGCAGGCCTGAAATGCTCATTAAATGGGCTACCCCGGTGGCGCGGTACACGTCCCAGTCGGCGCGTTCAATAGCGGCTTGGTCGCCTACCACCAGCGCGGCAATGACACCAGCCAGCCGGGGCTCGCTTATGCGGGCAAAGATAGCGTCGCGCACATGCTGGCGTGCCCGCTCGATGGGGTGGAGCCAGGCGGTACCGATATTGCGCGGCGCGGTGCCCTGGGCTGCATTGGCCGGTGTGGCGCGCACATAGCCGGTGGCTTGCAGGCCTTGCTCCCACAGCCACAGCTCGTAGTCAAAGCCGTGCGGGTTGGCGTTGCCGTGCGGGGCTTTAAGGCGTACCGTCAGCGCCCAGCGCTCACCCGCGCGCAGTTCAGCGCTGCTTTGCTGCAGCTGGGCAAAAGGCACAGCTGCGGGGTCTTCGCTGCGCTGCAACTGGCTGTACCAGCTGAGGTAAAGGCTGGGCGGCAAGGTAATGGGGGTGATCGAAGACTGCGGCGAAGCGCTGCGCACGGCCGATTCCACGTCAAAGCGAAACCGCAGCCCCGCCTCGCTGCTCTGGGGCATGGCGGCCACCACGCCCACGATGTGCACATCTACACCTTCGTGCGCTGCCTGCAAAGCGTTGGCTTTAAAAACCACCGCCCGCAGCCCGGTACTGCCCCAGCCCAACGCGGCCGATACCAACGCAAACGCTAACAGCTTGGCAAGCAGTTGCAAGTCAGCGGCCCGATTAGACAAACCACTGCGCCAGTGGGGCCCGCTGCGCAAAGGGTCTCCAGCAGCCAGTGCAGCAGCTGCTGACCTGGGCTTGCCTACTACTAACTTAATAGCTGCCCGTGCAATAAAAACAAGTGCCGGAAGGCAAAATAGCATGTAAAAGGTAGCCGAAAACAGCACCGCTTGCTGCAACTGCGCGGCGCAGCCCAACACCCAACCTGCCATCAGTACCCACCAGCGCCCCAAGTTTGCCCCTTTGCCGTTTCGTTTGATAATACGCAGCATTATCAATTGGAGAAACCGCATGACCATTTACGCTACCCTCACAGCCTTGGGCATCGAACTGCCCGCCGTGGCCACCCCTGCCGCCGCCTACGTGCCTTTTGTGCAAACTGGCAAGCTGGTATTTATCTCTGGCAACATTGCCCGCAAAGAGGGCGCGCCGTGGGTGGGCCAGCTGGGCAAGAACATCAGCTTGGACGAAGGCAAGCTGGCTGCACGCAACTGCGCCATTGGCCTGATGGCCGCACTGCAAGCGGCCTGCGCAGTGCACGGCGGCGACCTGACGATGGTCAAACGCATTGTCAAAGTCATGAGCTTGGTGAACTCCACCCCTGACTTTACCGACCAGCACTTGGTTACCAACGGCTGCTCAGAGCTGCTGGGCCAGGTGTTTGGCCCCCAAGTGGGCGCGCATGCCCGCTCGGCCTTTGGTGTGGCGCAAATCCCTATGGGTGCCTGTGTTGAGATTGAGCTGATCGCCGAGCTGGTGTAACCGGTGTGCCCTGCGGCCAAGGGGTGCGGACTAGTCTGTTTGGGTGATACACAATTGCTCACAAAAGCAGTATGCTTGAACGTAACAAACTATTTCGACCACTGCATAATCACACTAAATGATTACAAAACAAGAGCTCAACACCCGCCTAGATGAGCTGGTAGAGCGCACCCCGCGCGGCAATGCGGTGGTGCAGCGCAACCCGCGCGAGCTGCCGCGCAGGCTGCGCGTGCTGCTGTTGGCCGTGGACGGCACGCACAGTGTGCGGCTGTATGTGCACACCCTGAAAGGTTTTGGCGACGTAGGCGAGCTGTTGGTTGAGCTGCTGGCTTTGGGCATGGTTAAGCTCACGGCGGTCAACGGTGCACCTGCTGTGCAGCCTAAATCGGCCCAGTTCTCTGAGCTTAATGCGCTGCTAGACGACTCGCGCTTTGACCCCGAAGTGGCCGCCAAAGTGATGTACGGCACCACCGCCCCCGGCAGCTTTGACGAAATGCTGCGGGTGGCCAAAATGGAAGTGCCAGAAATTGCACAACTACCCCCGCCAGCGGCGCCAGCACCCGTCAGCCCTGCCCTGCAAAAAGAGCAGGTAGAAAGCCTGTTTGCCCTGCTAGACACGATGCGCGGTGAGCGGCGCGGCCTCAAGCAGCAGGTGGCCAAAATGCAGCGTCTGCGCGCCGCTGCCGTGCGCCTGGACCGCGAAAACCAACGCTTGTTTGGCTATGTATTTGGCTTGGGCACACTGTGTGCGGTGCTGCTGGTAGCTTTGGTTGTTGTGTGTATAAGAAAATAGGCCTCTCCCCCCAGGACATGCTGCTCAGGCCGCGCTACACCACTACCGGCTCGTGCTCCAGCAAAATACCAAAGCGCTCGTACACACTGGTTTGAATGGCTTTGGCCAGCAGCATCACTTCGCCGCCCGTAGCAGGCGTGGCCGTGCCAGTGCCGGTGTTGACCAGCACCAAAGCTTGTTTGGGGTACACACCCGCGTTGCCCACGGTTTTGCCCTTCCAGCCGCAGGCTTCTATCAGCCAGCCTGCGGCCAGCTTGATGCTGCCGTCTGCCAGCGGGTAGTGCACCACTTTAGGTTCGCGGGCAATAATGTCGGCGCATTGGTCTGGCGTGACTTGCGGGTTTTTAAAAAAACTGCCGGCATTGCCCATCACTGCGGGGTCGGGCAGTTTGGCGGCGCGAATGGCGCACACCCAGCCGCATATTTGGCTCGCCGTGGGCACCAAGTTAGCAGCTTTGGCCAGCGCCATCAGTTGATTTGACTGCTCTAAACTTGATAGCTGCTTGTGCAGTATTTCCTTGGGTGATAGGCCATTTTCTTCTAAAAAATGGGCCCAAGCCTTCAAAATATCAGCATAGCCTAGCACCGGCTGCCAGCGCTTGGGCAGGGCAAAGCGCACCTGGGTAATCACAGCCTGGTTCAGCAGCCCAAGGCCTTTAACATCTGGGGCGCGATGCTTAAACACCGAGTCCCGGTAGCCAAACCCACACTGCGCCGCGCTCAGCGTAAACACCTCGCCGGTGTGCAAATGCACCGCGTCCAGGCTGTCAAACCGCTCTTGCAGCTCTACCCCATAGGCACCAATGTTTTGCACCGGCGACGCGCCCACGCTGCCCGGAATCAGGGCCAAATTCTCCAAGCCCGGCCAGCCCTGCGCCAGTGTCCACAGCACGGTGTGGTGCCAATTCTCGCCCGCGCCGACCTCCACAATCCAGTGTTTGTCGGTCTCATGCACCAGCCGTTTGCCTAGAATTTCGATTTTCAGCGTCAGGGGCTTGACATCGCCGGTCAGCACAATGTTGCAGCCGCCACCCAAGATAAACGGCGGGGCAGCGGTAAAGTCTAGCGCGGTGCCGCGTGTGCTGGCAATAGCCTCCTGCAGGCCGGCCACCGAGGCGATGCGCACCAATTGCAAGGCTTTGGCAACTATGCCGAAGCTGTTATGGGCTTTTAAAGCGGTATTTTTCTCTACAAACATGCCACAATTGTCGCACCGAGTTTCCCCAATTTCCTGTTACGCCTTGTTTTTTGAGATTTAGCCATGCCCAGCTTTGACACCGTGTGTGAACCCAATATGGTCGACGTGAAAAACGCCGTCGAAAACGCCGCCAAAGAGATTGGCACCCGCTTTGACTTTAAAGGCAGCTCGGCCGCAGTAGAGCTCAAAGACAAAGAAATTACCCTGTTTGGCGATGCCGACTTTCAGCTGCAGCAAGTCGAAGACCTGCTGCGCGCCAAGCTGACCAAGCGCAACGTGGACGCGCGCTACCTGGACGTAGAAAAGATCCAAAAAATCGGCGGCGACAAGGTTAAGCAAGTGGCCAAAATACGCGAGGGCATTGAGGCAGACCTGGCCAAAAAGATCGTGCGCATTCTGAAAGACAGCAAAATGAAAGTGCAGGCCAGCATCCAAGGCGACAGCGTGCGCGTGACCGGTGCCAAGCGCGACGACCTGCAAGCCGCCATGGCACTGATCAAGGCCGACAACGCTGACATGCCGTTGAGTTTTAACAACTTTCGCGACTGACTGTGGCTTACCGCACAGTACCGGCAGCAGCTTGCGTACTGACGCTTGCCGCGCTCAGCGTCAGCCTAGCCCAAGCTCAAGCTGTGGCATTGGCCGGCATGTTGGGCAGCAAAGCCTTGCTGGTGGTTGGCGGTGGCGCTCCAAAAACGGTAGCACCGGGCGAGACACACCAAGGCGTCAAGGTGATATCAACGTCTGGCGAGCAGGCGGTGGTCGAGCAGTTGGGCAAGCGCCTGACCCTACGCGTCGGGGAGTCACCGGTCGGCGCGGGTGCTGCCGACGGGCAGCGCAAGCGCATCACGCTCACCGAGAGCGGCGGTGGGCACTTCATGACTGCTGGACAAGTCAACGGCCGCGCAGTGCAGTTCATGGTGGACACCGGGGCCACCAGCATTGCCATGAGCACACTGGACGCTGACCGCGCCGGCATTGCTTACAAAAGCGGCCAAATCGTGCAGTTGTCCACTGCCAACGGCGTGGCACAGGGCTGGCGAGTCAAGCTCAACAGCGTGCGCATTGGCGATGTAGAGGTGCTGGACATTGAGGCGGTGGTCACACCGCAGGCGATGCCTTTTTTGCTGCTGGGCAACAGCTTTTTGTCGCGTTTTCAGATGCGGCGCGAAGGCAACCTAATGACGCTGGACCAGCGTTACTGAAAGCGCAACCGCAGTCATTAAGCGCTCCTAATTCAGGAGCAATAAAGGCAGCAAATACGACGGCAATGACCATAAATCACCGAAAAACACGCTGTGCGTGCCGGTTTCAGCGCTTAACCACAGGTTTAGCGCTGCCCAGTCTTGCCTCGGTGCCTTTGAGTAGTTTGTTGATGTTCTCGCGGTGGCGCCACACCAGCATGGCACTGATCAGCACAATGGCCAACAGCACCCACTTGTCGCTGCGCCAGGCTGTGCCGTCACCGAGCACATAAAAAAACGGCGCAAAAGCCGCCGCCGCCAGCGCAGCCAGCGACGAGTAGCGCGAAAAAAATGCAACGATAGCCCAGCTCGCCAGCGTTGCCAAGCCCAACGCCCAGCTAAAGCCCAGCAACACGCCCGCGGCCGTGGCTACACCTTTGCCACCCTTAAAGTGGAAGAACACCGGGTACAAATGGCCAATGAACGCGGCCAAACCCACCAAAGCCACGGTCCCGTCGCCCAAGCCGTAGGGCGCACCAAACCGCTGCACCAACACCACAGGCAACCAGCCCTTGAGGGCGTCCAGCACCAGCGTGGCCCCCGCTGCTGC
>JAYWGO010000108.1:0-61740 GCA_043778205.1 Polaromonas sp.
TTGGCGTTTTCGCGGAAGGTGCCCGACTGGCGTAGCAGCTGGTCTACCAGCGTGGTTTTGCCATGGTCCACGTGGGCGATGATGGCGATGTTGCGGATTGGTTTGCTCATGGTTTCTCTCTCAATTCCCCGTTCGCCCTGAGCCCATGTGTTCGTTTGCGAACACCGGGCTTCCTAGGGCTTCGACAAGTTCAGCCCGAACGGGGGTGGCTGCTTGCGAAGTCAAAATTTGATCAATTTCAATGGGGGACAACAAGCGGGTGGGGATCAGTTCACCCGCTTTGGTATGGGCCGAGCCCAGTAAAGTTTTTACGCTACCCTTCCCGTTGGCGGTGGGGTGCATGGCATACACGGCCACTTGCTCGGTGTCAGGCAGCGTAGTTTTGCGTCGCACGCCGCTTAAGAAGCGCCCTGCATCATCATCGCCCAGCATGACTTCTGTGTGACCGACCAGCAAACTGTCTACCGGCTGCACACAGGCCAAGCGCTGGTCTTCTGTCATGGCCTCTAGCTGGGCCAGAGTTACCGCGTTGCGCAAGCCCAGCCCGCCCGTCTCGGTGCGGCGCAGGGCGCTTAAATGTGCACCGCAGCCTAGCGCCTCGCCAATGTCTTCGCCCAGAGTGCGAATGTAGGTGCCTTTGCTCACTGACGCTATTATATTAATAGCTGCTTGTGCAGCATTTCCTTGGGCCATAGCCACATTTAGCTTGAAAATAGTCACTTGGCGTGGTGCCCGCTCTAGGGTAATGCCAGCGCGTGCATATTCGTACAAAGCTTTGCCGTCTTTCTTTAGCGCACTGTACATCGGCGGCACTTGGCTGATAGGGCCGGTAAACTGCTTTTGCACACGTTCCAGGTCTGCTGTGTTGACGTGCACGGGGCGTTGGGCAACCAGCTCACCTTCTGCATCGCCGGTGGAAGTGGTGGTGCCTAAAACAGCCGTAGCCTCATAAGTTTTTTGCGCTTCTAGCTGCAAGGCGCTGAATTTGGTTGCCGCGCCAAAGCACAGCGGCAGTACGCCAGTGGCCAAGGGGTCCAGCGTACCGGTGTGGCCGGCTTTTTCGGCCCGCAGCAGCCATTTGGCTTTTTGCAGCGCGTCGTTGCTCGACAGGCCTAGCGGCTTGTCAAGCAATAGCACCCCATGTACGGGGCGCCGCACGACCCGTGGACGTGGTGCGCCCCCACGCTCCCCCGCTGCGCGCGTGTCGCTGCCCCCCAAGGGGGCCTTCGCACCTTGGGACGGCCCAGCGGTGCTCATAGTTATTCCTCAACCTCGTTTTTGGAACGCGAGGCTACTGCTTTGCTGATCAGTGCGTTCATGTCCGAGGCACGTTCTATGCTTTGGTCAAACTGAAAGTGCAATGTGGGCACGGTGTGGATGTGCAGTTTTTTGAACAACCCGTTGCGTAAGAAACCTGCTGCTTGGTTCAATGCGGCTTTGGCCAGCTCAGGCTCGCCTACCAGCACGCTAAAGTACACCTGCGCATGGGCGTAGTCAGGCGTAACCTCTACCGCGTTGATCGTGACCATCCCTACGCGTGGGTCTTTGAGCTCGCGCGCGATCAGCTCCGCCAGATCCCGCTGGATCTGGTCGCCTACGCGGATGCCGCGGTTTGGGGCTGATGATTTTTTCTTTGGCATCTTATCTTTTTTACAGAGCAAGCCACCAGCGACCAATTCGCGGGAGGTAGAAGATATCGGGGTTATGCGACATAGCCACCCGTACTGCTTGGCCAGTAATGCGTTGCACGTTGATAAAACCTATAAATTGTGAGTCATTGCTGTTGTCGCGGCTGTCACCCAATACCAGCACATGGTCAGCAGGCACTTGTACTGGACCAAATTCAGAATTGCGGTTCATGGCCACAATACGCGCCACCTCAATCTGCTTATCACCGATATGTTCAGTCCAGATTTCAGCCACCAAAGCACCCGACTCAGTCGGAATACTGCGCGATACATCAACCAGCTTACGCTCGATGACTATGCCATTGATGGTTAATGTGTTGTTATGCATTTCAACCACATCGCCCCCTACGGCGACTACGCGCTTGATAAGGTTCACCTCATCTTTAGGCGAGTCAAAAGTAACCACATCGCCGCGTGCAGGGCTTGCCCAACGGGTGATTTGGTGCAAAGTGAACGGCACACGTACACTGTAAGCAAGCTTATTCACTACAACTCGGTCTCCCGAAATCAGTGTGGGGTTCATGGATGACGTGGGTACAAGGTTCCAGTCTGCAACAGCAGAACGGAACACGAACATCAGGCCCAGAAACAACAAAAAGCCTTTGTTGTTTCGCCACAAATTTTTCACTAGTTGCATGATGACCCTTTCACAGTAACATTACAGCGTACGCGCAACTTCACGAATCTCGAAGAACTCCAGCACGTCACCTTCGTTGATGTCGTTGTAGTTCTTGATGTTCAAGCCGCACTCAAAGCCTTCTTTAACTTC
This sequence comes from Polaromonas sp., assembly GCA_043778205.1. GTDB lineage: Bacteria > Pseudomonadota > Gammaproteobacteria > Burkholderiales > Burkholderiaceae_C > JAAFIP01. The sequence continues at coordinate 2,458 of JAYWGO010000108.1, forward strand.
TTTGGCATCGTCTTTAAAGCGCTTGAGTGAGTCGAGTTCGCCGGTAAAGATGACCATGTTGTCGCGCAGCAAGCGCAGTTTGGCACTGCGTTTGACCAAGCCCGAGGTCACCATACAGCCGGCAATAGAGCCGATTTTGGAGACCCGGAAAACTTGGCGAATTTCGGCCAGGCCCAAGATTTCTTCTTTCTTGTCTGGGGTCAACATACCGCTCATGGCAGCTTTTACATCGTCTACCGCATCGTAGATGATGTTGTAGTAGCGAATGTCCACGCCGTTATTCTCGGCCAGCTTACGGGCACCTGCGTCAGCGCGGGTGTTAAATCCGATGATGACCGCCTTAGATGCAATCGCCAAGTTCACGTCAGATTCCGAAATACCGCCCACGGCTGTGAACACCATTTGGACTTTAACCTCAGGGGTAGACAGCTTAAGCAGAGACTGGGCCAGCGCTTCTTGCGAGCCTTGTACGTCGGCCTTGACAATAATGGGCAGCAGCTTGACTTCGCCTGCGTTAATGTCGGAAAACATGTTCTCCAACTTCGCAGCTTGCAGCTTGGACAGCTTGGTATTGCGGAACTTACCAGCGCGGTAGGTGGCAATCTCGCGCACACGGCGCTCGTCTTGCATCACCATGAATTCGTCGCCAGCGGCAGGTACTTCGGTCAAGCCTTGAATCTCCACAGGAATGGACGGGCCAGCGGTTTTGATGACCGCGCCGTTTTCGTCCAGCATAGCCCGCACGCGGCCATAGGTTGAACCTGCCAGCACCATGTCGCCCGCTTTGAGCGTGCCGGACTGCACCAGAATAGTGGCCACGGGGCCGCGCCCTTTGTCCAGGCGGGCTTCAATCACCAAGCCTTTGGCCATCGCATCCACAGGGGCTTTGAGCTCTAAGATTTCGGCTTGCAGCAGTACTTGCTCTAGCAAGTCGTCAATACCTTGGCCGGTTTTGGCCGACACAGACACAAAAGGCGATTCACCGCCAAACTCTTCCGGTAGCACTTCTTCGGCCACGAGTTCGTTTTTAACGCGCTCTAGGTTGCCGCCCGGTTTGTCGATCTTGTTGATCGCCACAACGATAGGTACACCTGCCGCTTTGGCGTGCTTGATAGCTTCTTTGGTTTGCGGCATCACGCCGTCGTCGGCGGCGACCACCAAGATCACAATGTCGGTGGCCTTGGCACCACGGGCACGCATGGCGGTAAACGCCTCGTGGCCAGGGGTGTCCAAAAACGACACCATGCCGCGTGGAGTTTCCACGTGGTAAGCGCCAATGTGCTGGGTAATGCCGCCCGCTTCGCCCGAGGCCACTTTGGCCCGGCGAATGTAGTCTAGAAGCGATGTTTTGCCGTGGTCGACGTGGCCCATGACGGTAACCACTGGGGCGCGCGGCAGCAAGGGCGCGGTTTGCTCTGCGCCTTCGTCGTCGGTGAATGCCTCAGGGTCGTCCAGTGCGGCAATATAGGCTTTGTGGCCCATTTCTTCTACCACGATCATGGCGGTGTCTTGGTCTAGCGGCTGGTTGATGGTGACCATCTGGCCCAGCTTCATCAGCTTCATGATGACTTCAGACGATTTGACGGCCATTTTGTGGGCTAGCTCGGCCACGGTAATGGTCTCAGGCACATGCACTTCCATCACGCGGGCTTCTACTGCGGCTGCAGGGGCTGCAACTTCGCGGTCATCGTCGCCACGGCGGCGGCCACGCGGGCCCGAGCGCCAGTTGCTACGGCCTACGCCGCCGCTGCTGTCGCCACGGGTTTTGATTTCTTTCTTCTTGGCCGGGTCACCGCCCCAGCTAGAAGACAGTTTTTCTGATTTGACTTCGGTTTTTGCACCGCGCGGGCCGCTGGTGGGCGACGCTGCACCGGCCGCAGGCTTGGCACCCGGCGCCCCCACAGGCTTGTGCAATGTGCCTTTGACACCTTCTTTGGCGACAGGTTTGGCTTCTTCAGGCTTTTTAGCCACCAGCACGCGCTTGGGTGCGCTCATCATGGCACGGATAGCCACGGCTTCGGCCAAGGCCTTGTCGCGGCGCTCGGTCAGGTCTTTGGCGCGGGCTACATCGTCAGCTTTGGCCTGCGCAGCAACGCGCACCGCTTCGTTAGCGGTGGCTTTGGCTTGGTCGGCCACAGCGGCGGCGGCTGCTGCTTTGTTGGCTTGTGCGTCGGCTTTAACTGTTTCGCTGTGGGCTTGCTCAGCTTCTTTATTGGCTTGTACAGCGTCTTTTTCTGCGCGCACGGCCAGCTTGCGTGCCGCATCTTCAGCCTGCATTTGGGCCAAGGTTTTACCGGGCTTAGGGGCCTGGGCAGTACCTTGGGCACTAGCTTGGGCGTTGCTCTGGTCAGTTTCTTTTTGTACGTCGTCTTGGGCTTTGTTGGCCGCATCGACGGCCTGCATTGCCACGGCCATGTCGCGGGCTTCTTGCGCTTCGCGCAGGGCGCGGCGTTCGGCCAGGTCCTCTTCTTGGCGGCGCAGCAGCTCGGCTTGGCGGCTGGCTTGCTCTTCACGGCGTGCCAGCTCCGCGTCGTCGATGATGGGCGCGCTGGGCACTGGCTCTTCTTCAGCAGGCGCTTCTACTTCATCGTCGCGCTGGATAAACGTGCGTTTTTTACGCACTTCTACCTGGATGGTGCGCGCTTTGCCTGTGGCATCGGCTTGCTTGATCTCGGTGGTAGACTTTTTCACCAGCGTGATTTTTTTGCGCTCAGCCGTGGCGGTGCCATGGCTGGTCTGCAAATAACTGAGCAGCTTTTGCTTATCCGAGTCGGTCAGTGCATCGCTGGCTGACTGCTTGGGTACACCGGCACTTTTGAGCTGGTCTAGCAGCGTGTCGGTGGATTTTTTGAGTTCGTTTGCAAACTCAGAGACTGTGGTACTTGACATAATTTTTTGCTCGTCTCCATGATGTTATTGGGCCAAAGGCTCTGAGCCGTTGGCTTGGGGCTGGCTGGCTGCCAGGGCAGCCGCTGCTTTGGCCGCTGTGTCGGCATCATCATGGGTAAACCAGTGTTCACGGGCTTTCATAATCAGTGCGGTGGCATCTGCGGTTGACTGGCCGGTAATATCGGTCAGCTCGTCGGTGGCCAGGTCGGCCAGGTCGTCGCGGGTGTTGATACCGGCGGCGTTGAGCTTGGCAACCAGCTCGGCGCTCATGCCGTCTAGGTGGTTAAGGTCTTGGCTCACAGGGCCGCCTTCAACAGACTCTTCCTTGGCAATGGCCATGGTCAGCAGAGCGTCTTTGGCGCGGGTGCGCAGTTCGCTCACGGTGTCTTCGTCAAAGCTTGCGATTTCCAGCATTTCTTGCAGGGGCACGTAGGCTACTTCTTCCAGGCTGGTAAAGCCTTCTTCGATCAAAATGTCGGCCACTTCTTGGTCAACGTCTAGCTTGGCCATGAACAATGCGCGGGTGCCATCGGTTTCGTTGGCCTGCTTTTGCGCTGATTCAGCAGCGTCCATGATGTTGATTTTCCAGCCGGTCAAATCAGAGGCCAGGCGCACGTTTTGACCACCACGGCCAATCGCAATGGCCAGGTTTTCTTCATCCACCACCACGTCCATCGCGTGGCGCTCTTCGTCCACCACGATCGAGCTGACGTTGGCGGGGGCCAATGCGCCAATCACAAACTGCGCTGGGTCTTCGCTCCAAAGCACAATGTCTACACGCTCGCCAGCCAGTTCGGTGGTAACGCCGTTGACACGCGAGCCGCGCACACCTACGCAGGTGCCAATCGGGTCTACGCGCTTGTCGTGCGACAGCACGGCAATTTTGGCGCGTGAGCCAGGGTCGCGGGCGCAAGATTTAATCTCCAGCAGGCCCTGCTCTATCTCGGGCACTTCGTTGCGAAACAGCTCAATCATGTAAGACGGTGACGAGCGGCTCAAAATGATGGGCGCACCGCGCAAGGTGGTGTCTACTTCCATGATCATGGCGCGCACTCGGTCGCCGGTGCGCAGGTTTTCTTTGGGAATCATCTCGCTCCTGCGCAAACGGCCTTCTACCCGGCCGCTTTCAACAATGATGTCGCCTTTGTCCATGCGCTTAACGGTGCCCACAAAGATTTTTTCGCCACGGCTCATGAAGTCGTTCAAAATAATCTCGCGCTCAGCATCGCGTATTTTTTGCAAAATAACTTGCTTGGCCGCCATTGCGCCGATGCGTCCAATGGGCACGGACTCTACCGGCTTTTCAATGTAGTCACCCTCTTCGATGTCGGCGATTTGGTCGCGTGCGTCCATCAGCATTTCTTCGGCATCGGGGTTTTGCAAGCCTGCATCGTCAGCCACCACCAGCCAGCGGCGGAAGGTTTCGTAATTGCCGGAGTCGCGGTCTAAGGCTACGCGAATTTCCACATCGCCGTGGCCTTCGGTTTGCTGCAGTTTTTTAGTCGCTTGCGCCAAGGCAGCTTCTACCGCACCAAACACCACGTCTTGTTCGACGTTTTTCTCACGGGAAATGGCTTCGATCAGCATCAACATTTCACGGTTCATGTCGCATTACTCCTAATAGTGCATTCAAAAAATTGTGCATTCAAAACTAAACAGCTTTGGGCTTACGGCCCTTAAAGTCGACGATGGGCGCTAACCGCGCCTCACGCAACTCGTCCAAACTAAATCCCAAGGCCTGCAAAGCTGCAGGCGCTTTCTTTTTGCTCACGCGCGCACCGGGCTTAGGCTCTGGCGCATCGCTCCAGACGATTTGCCAGCCGATTGCTCCGGCCAACAGGTCAAGCTTTTCTAGCGTGCCGCGAAACTTCTTGCGGTTGGCATTCACCTGGCCCTGCGCCTGCGCACCCATAGGTGCTTTCAGCGTGACATCAATCACTTCGCCCACAAAACGCTCAAAATCTGCCGCATGGCGCAGTGGACGGTCAATACCCGGCGACGACACCTCTAAGCGGCGGTAGTCAATCTCTTCTACCTCTAGCGCAAACTGCAACTGCCGCGTCACGCGCTCACAGTCTTCTACAGCCACCAGCGCACCTGTAGTGCCTGGCACCCAAGGATGGTCTATCGTGATGCGCAGCAGGCCACCCGCAGAGCGGTCAATCTCTACGAGGTCGTAACCCAAACCACTCACCGTGGTTTCTACAATGGTCTGCAAACTCAACTTGGCAACTTCCGAAATACGCTAAAAAATAACAAAAATGAACCCGAAAATGAAAATGGCCACAACGTTTGACTTGCAAGCTAGGCCTGCCATCAAAACCGTTCAGCCAAAAAAAAACGGGCGCTAGATGCCGCCCGTTTGGTCGATATGTATCTGATTATAAAGGATTTTTAGGTCGTTGCCAAGGCTTGGTAGGGCTTATTTTGCAGCGCAGCGAGGCGTGCGTGCATCAAACGAAACCACAGCGGCGGCACCATGGTCAGTACCAGGCAGCCAGCATAGCCAGTAGGTAACTGGGGCCCGGGCAGCGGCTCCAAGGTGGCGTAGGGCTTCCAGGCGTGCATGTGGTGGTCAGAATGGCGCTGCAGGTTAACCAGCAGGCTGTTGGTAACCACATGGTCGGCGTTCCAAGCGTGCATCACGCCAAACGGCTCGCGTTTACCGCCAGAGGTGCTGCGCTGCAGGCCATAGTGCTCAATGTAGTTGACGATCTCAAGCAAAGTAAAGGCAATGACCGACTGGCAAACGAAAAACACTACAAACTTAATAGCTGTCTGTGCAGGTAAATAGAGCGCTGGCAGCACAATAAGCAGTACAGATACCACGGTGCTCGCTACTAAAGGGCTACGCGCCCAGCTACTTTTCATTTGCTTGATGCGCTGGCCTTCCAGCTGCCAGCCGCTGCGTAAGCTGCCCCACACGCTGCGGGGTAAAAATTGGTACAGGTTCTCTCCAAAACGGGCCGAGGCGTGGTCGTCTAAAGTAGCGGCGCGCGGGTGGTGGCCCCGGTAGTGCTCCACCATAAAGTGGCCGTAGCAGACGCTGGTCATCAGCACCCAAGCACAAAAACGGTCAATTTTGGACTTGCTGTGGCCCAGCTCGTGGGCAAAAGTGATGCCCTGTGCGCCCGACACGTAGCCCACTGCAAACGCCAGTCCCAGGGCCGTAAGCCAGTCGCCCTGCACGGCGGCGTAAGCGCCCAAGGTAATCAAACTAAGCTGCAGCAGCACAAAAATACGCAACACCCAGTGAAAATACGCTTGGGTAGCACCGGGCACAATGGCGGCAGGGGTTTTTTTACCCCCGGGCAAGAACAGCTCAAGAAACACAACGCCAAGCCACATCACCAGGGTAGTCAATGCGCTGTAGTGGGGCAACATGACAACGCCCGCAATGGCCATCAAAGGCATCACCAAGGCCAATAAAAAACGAAGGTCTGATATACGCATGGTGTGTAATTTGCCAGAAATTTGCCAGTGAATCCATCGGGGTATTCCCAATGGGGTGGCAGGGCCGATAATCAGCCCATGAATCCATTGCTTTCTAATTTACAGCCCTACCCTTTTGAACGGCTTAAACAGCTCTTTGCCCCTATCGTACCCAGTTCTAATCACCGCGCCATCAGCCTAGGTATTGGCGAGCCCAAGCATGCTACACCGCAGCTGATCAAAGACGCGCTGGTGGGCAATTTGCAGGGCTTGGCGGGCTACCCCGCTACGGCGGGCGAGCCTGCTTTGCGCACGGCCTGCGCGGCTTGGCTGCAGCGGCGCTACGGGGTAAGCGTAGACCCGCTCACGCAAGTTTTGCCAGTCAATGGCTCGCGCGAAGCTTTGTTTTCGCTTACCCAGGCGGTGGTAAACCCCAACCGCACGGATGCCACGGTCATCAGCCCAAACCCTTTTTACCAAATTTACGAAGGCGCAGCTCTGCTGGCAGGTGCCAAGCCGTACTACGTGAACAGCGACCCGGCGCGCAATTTTGCGCTGAACTGGGACAGTGTGCCCGCCGCCGTGTGGCAAACCACGCAATTGGTGTTTGCCTGCTCACCGGGCAACCCCACCGGTGCGGTAATGACTTTGGCCGAATGGGACAAGCTGTTTGCACTGAGCGACCAGTACGGCTTTGTGATTGCGTCTGACGAATGCTACAGCGAGATTTATTTCAACGACGGGCCGCCGCTGGGTGGGCTAGAAGCGGCGGCCAAGCTGGGCCGAAGCGACTTTAAAAACCTGCTTGCCATGACATCGCTGTCCAAACGCAGCAACGTGCCAGGCATGCGCAGTGGCTTTGTCGCAGGCAATGCAGGCTTGGTTAAAGATTTTTTGCTCTACCGCACCTACCACGGCAGCGCCATGGGCGCTACGGTGCAGGCCGCCAGCATTGCCGCCTGGAACGACGAGCAGCATGTGACCGAGAACCGCGCCCTGTACCGAGAGAAGTTTGCCCAGGTAACGCCCCTTTTGGCCAGCGTGCTCAATGTCAAGCTGCCCGATGCGGCTTTTTACCTGTGGGCGCAGGTTCCGGCCACCGTCTGTGGCGGTTCAGACACCGTCTTTGCGGCGCAGCTTTTTGAACAATACAATGTAACCGTGCTGCCGGGCAGCTACCTTGCACGCGAGTCAGGCGGCATCAACCCCGGTACAGGCTATATTCGCATGGCTTTGGTGGCCCCAACGCAGGAATGCGCAGAGGCCGCGCAGCGTATTGTTCAATTTGTGCAAAAGAATTCCGTTTAATTTTTATTTTCAGGTCTATTTAATTTTCCCTCTAACACCATGACACAACAACTCCAAACCACCATCGAAGCCGCATGGGACAACCGCGCCAGCCTGTCACCCAGCACTGCGCCCAAAGAAACCATCGACGCGGTGGAGCACGTGATTAACGAGCTGAACAAGGGCAGCCTGCGGGTGGCCACCCGGGAAAGCGTGGGCGTGTGGACCACCCACCAGTGGATTAAAAAAGCGGTGCTGCTGAGCTTTCGCCTCAAAGACAACCAAGTGGTCAAAGCCGGCGACCTGGGCTTTTATGACAAAGTGCAAACCAAGTTTGCCCACCTGAGTGAAGACGAAATGAAAGCCACCGGCGTGCGCGTGGTGCCGCCCGCCGTAGCGCGTCGCGGCAGCTACATAGCCAAGGGCGCTATTTTGATGCCCAGCTATGTCAACATCGGGGCCTACGTGGGCGAAGGCAGCATGGTAGACACCTGGGCCACAGTAGGTTCGTGCGCACAGATTGGCAAAAATGTGCACCTTTCGGGCGGCGTGGGCATTGGCGGCGTGCTGGAACCGGTGCAGGCAGGCCCCACCATCATTGAGGACAACTGCTTTATTGGCGCGCGCAGCGAGGTGGTGGAAGGCGTGATTGTGGAAGAAAACTCGGTACTGTCGATGGGCGTGTACATTGGCCAAAGCACCCCCATTTACGACCGCGCCACAGGCGAGACCACCTATGGCCGCGTACCCTCAGGCTCGGTAGTGATCAGCGGCACCTTGCCCAAAGACGGCGGTCGTTATAGCCTGTATGCTGCCATCATCGTCAAACGGGTAGACGCGCAAACCCGCGCTAAAACCAGTTTGAATGATTTGCTGCGCGACTAAAAGCTGTTCACACCAGATTTGAAGGTCAGTAAGTGCTTATTTGGATATAAAAATAGCCTCTGACCCAAGGAAATGCTGCACAAGCAGCTATTAAATTAATAGTAACAGGAGAACCCCGTATGAGTACCATGCAACGCATTTTGAAGCTGATGGCGGAGAAAAAAGCCTCTGACGTGTACTTGTCCGCGTACTCTCCGGCCACCATCAAAATCAACGGCCAGTGCGTGCCGATCAACAGCCAAGCCCTGCCCGCCGATGCGCCCAAAGCCTTCTTGGCCGAGGTGCTGCCCGCTACCCGCATCGAAGAGCTGGAAGAAACGGGCGAGCTGAACATGGCCCACGCCATTGCCGGTATTGGCAACTTTCGTATCAGCGCCATGCGCCAGCGCGGCAGCTACGCGGTGGTGATTCGCTACATTGCCACCGACATTCCCATGCTGTCTACTCTGAACGTGCCGCCGATTTTGAGCGACCTGATCATGGAAAAGCGCGGCTTGGTGCTGATGGTGGGGGCCACCGGCGCGGGCAAGTCCACCACCCTGGCCGCCATGATTGACGAGCGCAACGGCAAAGTGCCCGGCCATATTTTGACGGTGGAAGACCCGGTAGAGTTTTTGTTTACCAACAAGAAATCCATCGTCAACCAGCGCGAGGTAGGCTCAGACACCAGCTCGATGCAAGTTGCCCTGAAAAACGCCCTGCGCCAAGCGCCAGATGTGATTTTGATTGGCGAAATCCGCGATCGCGAGACCATGTCAGCGGCCATTGCCTATGCCCAGTCGGGCCACCTGTGCTTGGCCACTATGCACGCCAACAACAGCTACCAGGCACTCAACCGCATCTTGAGCTTCTACCCAGTAGAAGTGCGCCTGACCATGCTAGGCGACTTGGCCTCCGCCCTTAAAGCCGTGGTCTCCCAGCGCCTGCTGCGCACCATCCACGGCACGCGCACACCCGCAGTAGAGGTGATGCTGAACACCAAGCTGATTTCAGACTTGATTGAAAAAGGCGATTTTTCGGGCGCCAAAGAGGCCATGGAAAACTCGATGGTAGAAGGATCGCAAACCTTTGAGCAAGACATTGCCCGCCTGATTGTGGAGGGCACCATTGACCGCAAAGAGGGCCTTACCTACGCCGACAGCCCCACCAACCTGATGTGGCGCCTGGCCAACGACTTTGCCAATGCACAAAAAGCGGCCGAGCCCGAAGCAGAAATCGACGATACGCCGTCGTTTACCGAAATTACGCTGGACGTAAAGCACTCTGAGTCACGCTTTGGCGCTATGTAAATCTTAGCTATGCACGCACCTGTAGACACCCTTGCCGCCCAAGCCACGCAGGCAAAGCAGGCCGCCCACGCCACGCAGGCCGCCCACAGCGCGCACGCCACGCTGTGCCTGGCCGAGCAGCTGATCAGCCGCCCGTCGGTCACGCCCGACGATGCTGGCTGCATGGACATCATTGCCGCACGCCTTGCGCCGCTGGGTTTTGTGTGCGAATGGATGGACAGCGGGCCAGACAGCCTGCGGGTACGAAATTTATGGGCAAAACGTGCTGTCGCCCAAAGAAATACTAAAGAGTTTGCTACAAAAGGCATAGTATCGGCTAAAACCTTTGTGTTTGCCGGCCACACCGACGTGGTGCCCACCGGCCCGCTAGACCAGTGGAATTCGCCGCCATTTGTGCCCACCCACTTGGACGGCAAACTCTACGGCCGCGGCGCCAGCGACATGAAAACGTCGATTGCCGCCATGGTGGTGGCGGTAGAAGAGTTTGTAGCCGCCCAACCGCAGGCCCCACTCAACATCGCTTTCTTGCTCACCAGCGACGAAGAAGGCCCCGCCATCGACGGCACAGTGACGGTGTGCAACAAACTCACCGCACGCGGTGAAGTGCTGGACTACTGCATCGTAGGCGAACCTACCAGCGTGCTCAAAACCGGCGACATGGTAAAAAACGGCCGCCGAGGTACGATGGGCGGTAAGCTCACCCTGCACGGCATTCAAGGCCATATTGCCTACCCGCATTTGGCCAAAAACCCCATCCACATGGCCGCCCCCATACTGGCCGATCTGGTCAAAATACAGTGGGACAGCGGCAATGCCTACTTTCAGCCCACCAGCTGGCAAATGAGCAACATCCACGGCGGCGCAGGCGTAAGCAACGTGATACCCGGCAACCTGGTAATTGACTTTAACTTTCGCTTTTGCACCGAGTCCAGCCCGCACAGCCTGCAGCAGCGCCTAGAAGCCGTCATCACAGCCCACGGCCTGCAGGCTGGGCCTGACTACACACTGGTTTGGACCGTAGGCGGCCTGCCCTTCTTAACACCCGTGCAAGAAGGCAATTTAGACGGCGTTGCCAGCCTGGTTAACGCCGTGCGCAGCGCCATCACCGCTGAGACCGGCATCACCACCGAGCTGTCCACCACCGGCGGCACCAGCGACGGCCGCTTCATCGCCAAAATTTGTCCCCAAACGATCGAACTCGGCCCACCCAACGCTACGATTCACAAGGTCAATGAAAACTTGGCCGTGCAAGATATTGAGCCTTTGAAGAACATTTACCGACGGGTTTTGGAAAACTTAGTTTCTAAATAGGTTGTGCTACTGACCAGGGCTTTAAGAATTTTTGAAATACACGCATCTCATGAACCGCGTGAATTAATTTTTTGTATTATTTTGGTATTTTCTTTTTTGCGCTCTTTGCGTAAGCTTCGCGCCCTCTGCGTTCAAAAAATTCCCCTGCCCTGACTTATCCCATAAGCCCCCGAGCCCCCGAGCCCCTAACCATGAAAAAAGAGCACATCGTCCCCTTTTTCGCCACGCTCAAGGCAGCCAACCCGCAGCCCAATACTGAGCTGGAATACACCAGTGTGTTTGAGCTACTAACCGCTGTGCTGCTGAGCGCACAGGCTACGGATGTGGGAGTGAACAAAGCTACGCGCAAGCTTTTTGCGGTAGCGAACACACCCCAGGCGGTGGCAGATTTAGGCCTTAAGGGGATTGAAAGCTACATTAAAACCATTGGCCTGTTCCATTCCAAAGCCAAGCACCTGCTAGAAACTTGCCACATTTTGGTAACCCAGCACGCAGGCGTGGTGCCGCGCACCCGCGAGGCGCTAGAAGCCCTGCCGGGCGTGGGCCGCAAAACCGCTAATGTGGTGCTTAATGTGGCTTTTGGCGAGCCGACGATGGCGGTAGACACGCATATTTTTCGCATGGGCAACCGCACGGGCTTAGCCCCTGGCAAAACACCTTACGACGTAGAAATGAAGCTGCTCAAACGCATTCCACCCGCCTACTTGGTAGACGCACACCACTGGCTGATTTTGCACGGCCGCTACGTCTGCCAGGCGCGCAAACCGCTTTGCTACGACTGCGGAGTATCAGCCTATTGCACGTTCAAGCCGAAAACTGTAAGCGCCTGATTGAAGCTAGGGCGGACCAAGCTGCAAGACGCGGTAGAAAAAGTACTGGCTGTCCCAGACGCTGAACTGAGGTTTAACGCCATGCCGATAAACCAGAGCCATTGCAGCCGTGCCATAATCAACCTACTCCGGGGTGCACGCTAATGTGCTGAGATGTTGAAGTCAACAAACCCGCCAACTTGATCAGGTTAGTACCTGCGTAAGAAGAGATTGCACATTTAGCCTAGGGCCTTGCCTAGGCTAAAGAGCATTTGGGCAGTGCCTTTTGGGCACTCGGAGCACCATGTTAATTTAACAGGAGCCCCGTATGAATGCCCCCGACAGCTTTGCCCTCTTGCTTGCGCGCTCGCGCGAACCTTTCCCCGCTTCCACCAAATCCTTCATCGTCGGCTCACGCCCCGACATTCGCGTGCCGGTGCGCGATGTGCTACTGACCAGCGGCGAAACCGTGTCGCTGTACGACACCTCAGGCCCCTACAGCGACGCGTCGGTGGAGATTGATGTGCGCAAGGGCTTGCCCGATATACGCAGCGGCTGGATAGCCGCCCGCGCCGACACCGAAGCCTATGAAGGTCGCTCGCTCAAGTCGCTGGACGACGGTGCCAAGCACGAAGACCGCGAAGTCGAACGCATTGCCCAACTACGCAGCGACGCCGCCACCTTGCAGCGCACGCCGCGCCGCGCCAAGTCAGGAAGCAACGTTACGCAAATGCACTATGCACGCAAAGGCATCATCACGCCCGAGATGGAATACGTGGCGCTGCGTGAGAACGGCAAACGCGAATGGATGGCCGAATATTTAAACGACCCATTGCGTGAGCTGCGCCTGGCGGGCAACCCGATGGGGGCCAGCATCCCCAAGATCATCACACCTGAATTTGTACGTGACGAAATAGCCCGTGGCCGCGCCATCATCCCGGCCAACATCAACCATACCGAAGTGGAACCGATGGCAATTGGTCGCAACTTTTTGGTCAAGATCAACGCCAATATTGGCAACTCTGCAGTTACGTCCAGCATTGAAGAAGAAGTCGAAAAGCTGGCCTGGTCGATCCGCTGGGGCGCTGACAACGTGATGGATTTGTCCACCGGCAAAAACATCCACACCACCCGCGACTGGATCGTGCGCAACAGCCCGGTACCCATTGGCACCGTGCCTATTTACCAGGCGCTAGAAAAAGTGGGCGGCGTGGCCGAAGATTTGACGTGGGCGATTTTCCGCGACACGCTGATTGAGCAGGCCGAACAAGGCGTGGACTACTTCACCATTCACGCGGGCCTACGCTTGGCATTTATTCACCTTACGGCCAACCGCCGCACAGGCATCGTGTCGCGTGGCGGTTCCATCATGGCCAAGTGGTGCATTACGCACCACAAGGAAAGCTTTTTGTACACGCATTTTGAAGATATTTGCGACATCATGAAGCAGTATGACGTAAGCTTCTCGCTGGGAGACGGCCTGCGCCCAGGATCGGGGGCGGATGCCAATGACGAAGCACAGTTTGCCGAACTCAAAACCTTGGGCGAACTGACCCAAGTGGCCTGGAAGCACGACGTGCAAACCATGATCGAAGGCCCTGGCCATGTGCCGATGCATTTGATCCAGGCCAATATGGACGAGCAGCTAAAGCACTGCAAAGAAGCACCGTTCTACACGCTTGGCCCCTTGACAATTGACATTGCAGCGGGCTACGACCACATAGCCAGCGCCATCGGTGCGGCCATGATCGGCTGGATGGGCACGGCCATGCTGTGCTATGTGACCCCCAAGGAGCATCTGGGCTTGCCTGACCGCGACGACGTGAAACAAGGCATCATTGCCTACAAAATTGCCGCACATGCGGCTGACGTGGCCAAGGGACACCCCGGCGCACGCGCCCGAGACGATGCGATCTCCAAAGCACGTTTTGAGTTTCGCTGGCATGACCAATTCAACCTGAGCCTTGACCCGGAGACGGCGCGCAACTTTCACGACGAAACTCTGCCCAAAGATTCGAGCAAAGAAGCGCATTTTTGCTCTATGTGCGGCCCAAAGTTTTGTTCGATGAAAATCACGCAAGACGTGCGAGAGTATGCCGCGCAAAAAGGTGTGGACGAAGCTGCTGCGCTGGCCGAAGGCATGGCTGAAAAGTCAGCCCAGTTCAAAGCCGCTGGCAGCGAGTTCTATATTCCCATCAAAGCGGTGTAACGGGCCGTGGCATCCATCGGCATTGCAGGGGCTGGTTTGCTGGGCAGGTTGCTGGCGTGGCAGCTGGGTCGCGCGGAACACAGTGTAGCGGTGTTTGACCCTGTAGCTGGGCCAATGCCGATGTTTGCGGGCAGTCATGCGCAGCATGGTACGGGCGATGGCATGGCGCCGCTGGCATTAAGTGCTTCACAAAATTATTCCCAACAGCATGCCGCCGCATTTACCGCTGCGGGCATGCTGTGCCCGCTGGCAGAGCTGGAACATGCCGAGCCAACAACGGCGGTGCTGGGATGGCGCTCAATAGCGCTGTGGCGCGAGATAGTGGCGCAGTTGCCTATTGCGCCGTACTTTAGTGAACGCGGTAGCCTGCTGTTGGCGCATAGGCAAGACCGTGCAGCGGCAGAGCGCGTGTTGGCGCGCATAGCCCGTGGCATGCAATGCCCTGTGTGGCAAGCCGCTGGCGTGCCTGATAAGCCTAGCGCATTGAGCGTAACGCAGCTGGCCGCGCTAGAGCCCTGCGTGAGCGGCGCCGCACATGCTTGGTTGTTATCCGGGGAAGGACAAATTGACGCGGTGGCCACAATGCTTGCATTGCACGCAGACGCAAGAAATGTGCAGTGGCGTTGGTGTGAACCCGTGCTGTCCATTGTGCCGGGTTGCTTGCACACCAGCGCAGGGGCACAGCGCTTTGACTGGGTGTTTGACATGCGCGGCACGGGCGCTGCGCCCGAGCTGCCAGTGCGCGGCGTGCGCGGTGAAATGGTGTGGCTCCACGCGCCAGGTTTAGGTTTACAACGCCCCGCGCGTTTGCTGCACCCGCGCCATAAGGTGTATATAGTGCCCCGCCCCGGAGATGTAGTGCTGGTGGGTGCCAGTGAAATAGAAAGCGAAGACCGCTCACCCATGTCGCTGCGAAGCGCCGTGGAGCTGATGGCCGCTGCGCACAGCGTGATGCCCGCGCTGGCTGAGGCACGCATTATCCGTATGGACACCAACCTGCGCGCTGCGCTGCCCGACAACGCGCCGATCGTAGAAGTTACCAAAGGCTTGGTTCGCATCAACGGGTTGTTCAGACACGGTTGGCTGCTGGCACCAGCGCTGATAGAACAGGTTTTGCAGCAAACAGGCTTGTGGCGGGCTGTAGGAGTGCAAGATTTCACCCACCAAGAGGAAATAGTATGAACGCAGACAGCTTGCCTATTTTGCTAGACGGTAAACCGCATGCAGTGCGCAGTGGCACCACGCTAGAGGTTTTGGTAGCCGAGTTGGGTCACGCGGCGCATGCTGTGTCTACTGCCATCAACGGCGACTTTGTGCCTCGCAACCAACGTGCTAGCACTACCTTGCTAGCCAATGACGCAGTACTGCTGTTTCAGCCCATTGTGGGTGGTTAAATTTACCGGAGTAAGCGTATGGCGCAGATCGATACATGGAGTGTGAGCGAGGTTACGCTAAGCAGCCGCTTTTTACTTGGCACCGCAGGCTACCCATCACCTCAAGTGCTGGGCAAGGCAATTACAGAATCGGGCACCTCCATTGTCACGGTCGGCCTGAAGAGGCAACTCGCTGCAGCGGGCGACAATGGCCATGTGGCGATGGTTCGCGCCAGCATGGCAGCAAACGGCGCTAGCCTTTTGCCCAACACTGCGGGTTGCCGTACAGCACGTGAGGCCATACAACTCGCCCACATGGCGCGCGAGCTGTACGGTACCGCATGGATCAAGCTGGAAGTGGTGGGCGACGAGTACACCCTACAACCCGACCCGTTTGAGCTGTTAAAAGCCGCTGAGCAACTGGTAAGGGAAGGTTTTGTCGTTTTCCCCTATTGCACCGATGATTTGGTAACTTGCCGTCGCCTGCTGGACGTCGGCTGCCCTCTGCTAATGCCTTGGGGTGCGCCGATTGGTTCAGGCCAAGGCTTGCTCAACCCCTTCGCGCTGCGCACCCTGCGCGAACGCCTGCCCGATGCCACCTTAATTGTGGATGCAGGCATAGGCGCACCGTCGCATGCAGCACGCGCTATGGAGCTGGGCTTTGATGCTGTACTGCTCAATTCCGCCGTAGCGCAGTCGGGCGACCCAGTGCTGATGGCGGGGGCCTTTAAGCAGGCTATTGAAGCGGGCCGCAAAGCTTGGCGCGCTGGCGCGATGGCACAGCAAGACTTTGCTGTAGCCAGCACACCCGTGATTGGCCAGCCGTTTTTAGTTGGGGATTAAAAAACATGAGGCCGATCGTCTGGAGCATTGCAGGTAACGACAGCGCGGGCGGCGCAGGGCTTGCTGCGGACCAGCGCGCAGCCGACGCCTGCGAAGTGCATTTGTGCCCCGTGGTGTCAGCCATTACAGCGCAAAATTCAACTGGCGTGGAGCGGATTGAACTGATGCCTGCAGACCTGCTGGACGCACAGTTGCAAGCGCTAGCAACAGACATGCCACCACGCGCTATCAAGACCGGGCTGCTAGGCAGCGCTGAGCAAGTGCGCTTGGTAGCGCAATGGGTTGATAAGCTACGCGTCGGCAGCAGCGTACCAATAGCCTTGGTGGTAGACCCAGTGCTTAGGGCAAGCTCGGGTGCAAACTTTGCCGATGCCCAAACAATTGCCGCGTACCGCGAGTATTTATTGCCCCGCGCCACGCTGATCACACCAAATCGGCATGAAGCGCGAATCTTGCTGGGCTCTGCAGCGGCCTCAAACGCTGCAACAGGCTCTCCCTCAACGTTGTCCATCCCCGAATTGGCAAGAACCCTGCGCGCCCACGGCGCACAAGCTGTGTGCATTACAGGCGGCGACAGTACAGAGCCCTCTGATCACTTAAAGAATCTCTCGCTTGACTGGTTGGACAGCACACATGCCCAAGGCTGGTTAGCCATCGAGCGTGTTGCCACTGGGCACAGCCATGGCACCGGTTGCACTTTTGCCACCAGCGCAGCTGCGGCCTTGGCACGCGGCTTTGTTGCTGCTGATGCCGTGCTGCTGGCCAAAATGGCCACTACCCACGCCCTACGCCGCGCGTACGCCGCGGGCCAAGGCAGCGGCCCGGTACATGCCTCAGCAGGTTTTACCAGCGACCCTAGCCTGCTGCCCATGATGTCGTGGGGCGAAGCAGCGCAGTTCCCAGCCCTGCAGCACTCAGCTTTACCTTATCAGCATGACTTGGGTTTGTACGCCATAGTTGACAGCGCACACCGCGTAGATGCTGTGCTGGCCGCTGGGGTACGTACCGTGCAGTTGCGCACCAAGACACCAGAGCAGCCAAGTGCCGCATGGCATAAGGCGTTGAGGACAAGTATGGTCCATAGCATTGCAGCTTGCAGCAGTGCAGGCGCACGCTTATTTATTAACGATCACTGGATACTTGCGTTGGAGCTGGGCGCACAAGGCCTGCACTTAGGCCAAGAAGACCTCTTAGTTCTGACCGACGCTCAGCGCAGCGAACTGTGCCATAGCGGCGTAGCGCTGGGCATCAGCTCTCACAGCCTGTGGGAGTTAGCCCGTGCTCGCAGCTTAAGCCCCGCCTACATTGCCTGCGGACCCGTGTGGCCCACGCTAACCAAAACCATGCCTTGGCAAGCACAGGGCACGGACAACTTGGCGTGGTGGTGCGCAATGGCAGGCACACCCGTAGTGGCTATTGGCGGTATTTTGTCGGCTGGCCAAATTATGCAAGTGGCGCAGTGCGGTGCTGGCGGCGTGTGCGCGGTACGTGTACTGGGTGAGAACCCGGTGTTGACCGTGCCAGCATTGCAGCAGGCTTTGACAGCAGGCAGAAAATTGAGCCCGACTGACGCAACACTTGCTTGGCCGCACCCCAGCTTAGCTGGGCCTTTTACTTAGCATTTTCGATGCTATTGCCCACAGCGCATATTAATAAAGAACCAACAGCTATTTTAATAATAGCAATCAACAACATAATCCGCCTTTAATTCATAACAATCGTGGGTATATTAAGTGCCCGCGCTGCGCACGAAGCAGCGCTTTTAAAGCGGTAGATTGACCCCGCAGCTGCATCTTTGTTTGCAGCTCTTTTAAATTTTGTTACAAATTAGACTTGCAAATGTGCTAATTGCACATTTATACTTACCGTCATAAGTTAATTAATTTATGAACGCCCCTAAAGAATCCCTTGTTGACTATGACGCGCTAAGCCAGGAACAGGCTTTGCTGCAGGGCGCGCTGGACAAAATACTGCGTCCTTTGGCTGACCTCTGTTTGTCAAAGGGTATGGGGATTCAATTGATGGAGGAGCGCCTAAGGGTGGCGTTTGTAGCCTCCGCTGTAGACAGCTTGGGAGCGCAGCCCACGCAGCGCTTGCACAGCCGCATCAGCGCCAGCACGGGGCTGACTCGCCGCGAAGTGGCGCGCATTCAGTTGCAGACCGACGGTAGCAACCCAAGCCATGCCAAAACTGGCCGCAAGACGCGTCCCAGCTCTGCCACCGAGCTGTTTACCCGCTGGGTAAGCGACCCTGCGCTGCGCGATGTTGATAGCCAGCCTATGGCCCTGCCACGTTTAGGCGAGGCACCCAGCTTTGAACGTTTGGCGCAGTCGATAACCCAAGACGTGCACCCACGCAGCCTGCTAGACGAACTGTGCCGCTTGGGTTTAGCCCTGTGGGACACCGAATCAGACGAGGTGCTGCTGACCAAAGCCGCCTTTGTGCCGCGCGGTGACTGGGCGCGCATGACGGCGTTTTTAGCCGACAACGTGGGCGACCATTTGCGTGCGGCATCGGCCAACGTGCTGGGCAGCGGCAAAGAGCACATGGAGCAAGCTATTTTTGCTGACGACCTGTCGGTGCAGTCGCTGCAGTCTTTTCGCGACATGATGGCAGCGCAGTGGCAGCTGATGCTTACCAGCTTAGTTCCCAAGTTAGAGCAATTAATCGCTGACGACAAACTGGCTGGCCGGATCCAAAACCAGCGCGTGCGCATAGGCCTGTACACCTGGTCACAGCCCATGGCAGGCACCACACGGCGCTTCACACTGGTAGCAAAAAAAGACGCACCCCAGCCATCCGCTCCCCACATTTCCAAAACCATTAGGTGACACCATGCGCACCCACCCCAAACCTTTGTTGCACCGTTTAAAAACGCACTACAAGACGCTTTTACTTGGCGCAGTACTAAGCGCTGCCTTAGTGATAGCAGCCTGTGGTGGAGGCTCTAACAGCGCTGGCGTTGGCTCGGGCGGCACTGGCGCTTTCAGCGTTACGGCTTACAGCGAAGGCACTATCACAGGTTTTGGTTCAGTGATTGTGAACGGCTTACGCTACGACGATGGTCTGGCCATAGTCCGTGACGAAGACGGGCTGCGCAGCCGCAGCGACCTTAAACTGGGCATGGTAGTGGCCATAGACGGCAAGGTAGACAGCGACAACATAGCAAGCGCCAGCGATATCCGGTATGACAGCGCACTGCTAGGCCCGGTCAAAACCGTCAGCTTGGGCAGCAACACATTCACCGTGATGGGCCAAACCGTGCACCTGGACGACAGCACGGTGCTAGATGCCAGTTTGGCACAAGGCTTGGCCAGCCTGTCAGGCAACGATGTGGTCGAAGTGCACGGCTTTTTAAACGCCGCCACCAATAGCCTGCAGGCCACATTGGTTGAGCGCAAAACCAGCGTTAGCAAATACAAAATCAGTGGCTTGGTTCAAAACCTGCAGGTTAGCGCTAAAACGTTCATGATTGGCAATGAGAAATTCAGCTTTGCCGGTGTCAATTTAGAGTCTATTGCCAACGGCAACTTGGTTAAACTGCGCTTGCAACCACGTGCACCTACAGGCACTGACCCATTGGTGGTAGCAGCCTCCCGTAGGCAAGAGCGTTCTTCTGCATCACAAGAGCGCGCTGAAATAGAAGGCTTGGTTACCCAAGTCAACTCGGCAACGCAGTTCAGTGTGTCTAATGTTTTGGTAGACACGCGCAATGCCAGCTTCCCTGGTGGCAACACCACGATCACCATCGGCATGCGCATTAAAGCCAAGGGCAGATTGTTAGACGGTATTTTGACCGCCACAGAGGTTAAAGCCGAGTCAAGGGGCAGCAAAGACATTGAGCTCAAAGGCACAGTGTCCGACCTGAACACCGTGAACAAAACTTTTACGGTGCGCGGCGTAAGCGTGAACTACAGCCCACCGGTCCGGTACGACAAAGGCACCGAGGCTAGCCTGGCAAATGGCGTTGCGGTAGAAGTCGAGGGCAATCTGATTGCAGGCACCGCCACTGTAAAAGCCAGCAACATTAAATTTCTTAACTAGCCAGCCAAATTTTTAACTTGCATTACCTTCCACACCGCTCTTAATGGGCATAACTTGTAAAGAAAGATGAATATGAAACTCCTCACATTTTTTCACCCCCTTACGGGCATCCGGGCGCACTCACGCAGTTGCGCAGTAGCTGCAAGCCTTGCTGCAGCCTTGGTCTTTACCGCCTGCGGTGGAGGTGGCGCGGGCGGCGGCACTGACACAGGCTTGGCCGCCCCCGCTGCAAATGCAGCCAAGTCTGAACTGGTAAGCGAAGGCGTCATCAGCGGATTTGGCTCAGTTATTGTCAACGGTGTTCGGTATGATGACTCTAAAGCCAAGATTGAAGATGCTGATGATGAAGACAACCCTTTGCGCAACAAAGACGATTTACGCTTGGGTATGGTGGTCACCGTCACAGGCTCTAGCGCGACCAATACGGGCACAGCCACCGGAACAGGTACCGCAAGTGTCGTTAGCTTTGGCAGCCAGCTCAAAGGCCCTGTACAAAGCATAGACGGCGCAACCACGGTGACAGCAACCGCTACAGTTGTCACCGGCAGCTCTACCACTTCTACCACTGCCGCTAGCAGCCACACCCTGGTAATTTTGGGGCAAACCGTAGAAATAGGCGCGTGGACCGTGTTTGACCCACTGTCTTTGCCCAGTGGTTTTAGCAGCATTGCAACGGGCAATGTGCTGGAAGTGCACGGCCATCTGTCGCCCGCACTTAACCGCATGATTGCCACCCGCATCAGCAAAGAAAACAACGCCGCGGTTTACAAAATTACCGGCAATGTCAGCAGCTTAGACGCAGCTTCTAAGAGCTTCAAAATTGGCACCGAGAATTTCAGCTACGCCAATATCGCGGCCGATAAAATGCGTGTCGCCTTGGCCAATGGCCTGACAGTGAAAGTGCGCCTGGACAGTGTGCAAACCACCACCGCTACTTGGACGGTCACGCGCATCAACCCTGCGAAAAAGGTGCTGAAAGAGCGCGTCAATGCAGAGGTAGAGGGCGTGATCACCGCGTTCACCTCGGCCACCGCTTTCAGCGTGAACGGTTTGGTGGTTGATGCTACGAATGCCAGTTTTCGGCAGGGTACGGCAACACTGGCACTGGGTGTGCGAGTGGAAGTCAAAGGCACGGTGGTGGACGGCAAACTGGTGGCGACTTCAGTTAAAACCGAAGGCCGTGAGCGCGCTGCAGACAATGGCAATGTGATTGAATTGCATGGAAAAATATCGGCGCTGAACACCACCGCACAAACGTTTAGCCTGCGTGGTTTGACAGTCAGTTACGCCGGTAGTGTGAATTTTCAGCGCGGCTCGGCTGCAAACTTGGTTAACGGCGTTGAGGTTGAAGTGAAAGGCCAGGCAGCAGGTGGTGGCACAACCGTGCAAGCTACACGCATTAAGTTTGAAGACTAAGCGATTGGCCATTGTGCACAACTAAAACGGGAGCCTAGGCTCCCGTTTTTTATGTCTGACCTTTTAAGCATTGAATACCAATGTAGCCCCCAGCTTAGTCCGTCAGACTGGTCAACGTACCGTGCTCGAAATGTCCATCAATAAAATTGGCCAGGCCGTCAAACACAGCGTCTAAGGTCTGTGCTTGGGCACCAAACAGCGCCTGCATCACAGTGGCATTTTCAAACATGCCGTGTACATACACACCCAGCACGTTGCCGCTGGCGTTACACCAGCCTAGGCTGCTGGGCAAAGCCGCAGTGGGCGCGTTGCCTTGGCTGACCATATCGACCCGCAGCTGGGTTTGGCCGTGGTGAATTTCGTAGCCTTGGCACACCACGCCCGACAGCGCATGCCACGCACCGGGCAAATTAGCAAACACCACTTGGCTATGCCGCACCGTTTTGTGCGGCTCAAAAGCTGTCACCAAGGGCAGCAAGCCCAGGCCCGGTGCGTTGCCTGA
Organism: Polaromonas sp.; assembly: GCA_043778205.1. GTDB lineage: Bacteria > Pseudomonadota > Gammaproteobacteria > Burkholderiales > Burkholderiaceae_C > JAAFIP01. Next base: position 24,747 of record JAYWGO010000108.1, read on the forward strand.
TATGGCATGTTCTACGCCGTGCATATCAATCAAGGCCTCGCCCAGCATTTGCAGGCCGCCGCAAATGCCCAGCACGCGCTTGCCTTGCGCTGCGTGCTGGGCCACTGCGGCATCCAACCCCTGCGCGCGCAGCCAGGCCAGGTCGCCGCTGGTGTGCTTGGAGCCGGGCAAAATAATCCAGTCGGCCGCCAGCACGTCGGCGGGGCTGCGTGCCCAGACCAAGCGCACACCATGGATATTTTTTAAGCTTTGAAATTCATCCAAATTGCTGATGCGCGGATAAGCTATCACGGCGATGGTGGTGTGCACTGGGCCGCTGGAAGTGGAGCGGTCGTCAAAAACACCGTCTTCCTCGGGCAGGCCATGCGCACGCCACATGGGCAGTGTGGCCATTACGGGTATGCCGGTTAATTCTTGCAGCATCTGCGGTGCGGGGGCCAGCAAGCTGGCATCGCCACGGAATTTATTGAGCACAAAGCCTTTGATGAGCACCTGCTCTTCTGGCGGTAGCAGCGCCCAGGTGCCGTACAGGTGGGCAAAGGCACCGCCCCGGTCAATATCGGTGATTAGCAGGCAGCGGGCCTGCGCATGCCGGGCTACGCGCATGTTGACGATGTCGCTGCTGTGCAGGTTAATCTCGGCGGGCGAGCCTGCGCCTTCGATGACGACGATGTCGTTGTCGGCACGCAAATCGTCCAGCGCTTGGGCGATGGTAGGCCACACGCACTCGCTGCGGCTGCGCCAGGGCATGGCAGTCAGTGCCGGGCTGACTTGGCCCATCAGCACCACCTGGCTGTGGGTGTCGGCCTCGGGTTTGAGCAGCACGGGGTTCATGCGCACATCGGGCACGGCGCGCGCAGCCAGCGCTTGAAAATACTGGGCACTGCCGATCTCGCCGCCTGCGTTGTGGTGTTCACCCTCCTCTACAGCCTCGCCCATTACACCTGGCACTACGTTTGCGTAGCTACCTACAACACGCGCGTTGTTGCTCATGTTTTGTGCTTTAAACGGTGCCACCTTGTAGCCGCGCTGCGCATACCAGCGGCACAGCGCAGTGGCCAGCCAGCTTTTGCCTGCACCGCTGGTGGTGCCCAAAACCATGACGCACTGGGCCAGTTTGGGTGCCGGCAAACTGGCGGGTGTCGTGGTGTTCATGCAAGCTCCTTGATGGCAAGTGCCAGTGCATCTTGTGCTGCAGGCGGCTGCACACTCAGGCGCCAGAGCTGCGGCAGGCCAAACGAGGTACCGTCGCGCAGCTTAATACCGCGTGCACGCAAAGCATGTGCAGGCAGTGGCTGCAGGGCTTGCACACAAAAAAAGTTCGCTTCGCTGGGCAGGCAGGTCCAGCCCAGTGCAGCGCACAGCACAAGTTGGCGGGCCTTCCAGGTGCGCAAAGTATCAAGGCTATCGGTTAGCCACTGCTGCACTTCAGGCTGCACCCAGGCGGTCAACATCGCTACGCCGTGCGCGCCTACGGGCCAAGACGGGCACAGTGCCTCTAGCTGGGCGCACTGCACTGCTGCATGCGCAGGTGCTATGGCATACGCCGCGCGCACACCTGTCATGCCCAAGGCTTTGTTTGGTGTCCATAGCTGCCACACTTGATCTTGACACAAGTTTGGGTCCTGCTGCTGCACGCTGCTGCCGGGCGCACCGTGCAAACGCAGCGGTGCGTAGGCTCGGTCTAGCACCACGGTGGCACCACTGCTTAGCAGCGCGCCTATGCCGTGGAACGCCTGCCCCAAAGGGCTGGACGGGTCACATGCCCAGGCCAATGTGTTGGCACTGGCCTGCCCTTCTTGCACTTCTTGCCCTGTTTGCACAGTCAGCTCTAGGCCTAGCGCTTGGGCAGCGCGGGCGTAGTCGCCGTAGCTGTGCGCAGGCACCAGCGCAGCAGTAAAGCCCTGCTGCACAGCCCAGGCAGTGGTGCGAAAAATAAACTCACTGGCGCTGGCGGCCAGCAGCACCCTGGCAGGCGCTACGCCATGCAACTGTGCAAGCTGGGCGCGCAGTTGCGTATAAGCTGGGTCAGGGTAATGCGCAGAGTTGGCAGATTGCACGGCGTGCAGCGCTTGCGGGCAAGGGCCGCAAGCATTGGCATTGGTAGAAAAATCAAACCGTACAGCGCCCAGTGCATCGGGGCCGCCATGCAAGGCGCTTTGCAAAGTTGGCATGGCTAAACCCATAAAGTAAATTGCATTAAATTAACAGCAATGAGCTATTAAATATATAGCTGCTTGTGCAGCAATTACTTGGGTGATAACCGTATTTGATGCTAATTTAACTGCTAAAGCCACATCGCTAGACACCACCTCACGGCCCGTGGCGTGCAGCACGTACACACCGGGTTTGCCCAGCCGCACGCCCAGCGCCAGCGCCATGGCCGCCATAGGCCAGCCACTGTTGGGCGACGGCGTGCGCGCTGCCTGGGCAGGCAATTGCACTGCAAGGCGAGGTTGCCACAGCAAGAGCAGCACGGCAGTAGCCCGCGCTGGCAGCCACGACAGCACATCGTCAGCGCGCGCAGCCCATTTGCCTGCCCATTGCCAGTAGCGCCCGCCGCGCAAGCCGGGGTAGCCCCACATGGCGTCGGCCGTGTTGGCAAAGCGGTACAGCGCCGCGCCGGGCAGGCCCAGCAGCACAAACCAAAAAATGGGGGCCACCACAGAGTCGTTCAAATTTTCGGCCAAGGTTTCTATGGCGCTTTCGCGCACCTGCGCCGGTGTCAGTTGGCTGACATCGCGGCTCACCAGCCGGGCCAGTTGCGCCCGGCCTGCGTCCAGCGATTGTGCCAACGCAGCTTCTACAGCCACCACCTCTTCGCGCAGCATACGCCAAGCCAGCAGGGGCTTGAGCAACAGTGCCAACACAATGGCAGCGCACCATGCTGGCAACAGGGCTGCGCACGCCGCCAGTGCCCCTGCCGTTGCCAATACAAACGCTGCCAAGGCTAGCCAGTAGAAGGCCCCAAACCAAAAGTGCCTAAGGCATGCGGCCTTGCCATCGGTTGCAAGCGTGGGCACAAAGCGCACTGCGGCCCAGTCTAGGCCGCGCCCTATCCACACCACGGGGTGCCAAGCGGCAGCTGGCTCGCCCCACACATGGTCTACCACCAAGGCCAGCAGCACAGCGGCTGCCACCACCTGCCAAGGTAGACCAGCCCACAGCACGGTTACGGTCCCGCCAATGCGTGCAGGGCCAAGCCAAAGGCGGCGGTGCTTTTGCCTTTGCCATCGCCCATGTTGGCGATCAGCAAGCCGCGCCGTTTGCCTTCGGGTTTTGCGTAGGGCTTATGGACCCATGGGGTTTTTATTTGCATAGTTTGGCTTGTGTATAAAGTGAAGGCTGCTGGGTGTCTAGGGCAGTTTTGGCAGTGTAATTTTGGGCAGCGCAAAGTGCATGCCGTCCACCGTGCGCACTGCAATGCGGTGGTCAAACACTGCTTCTAACGCACGGTGCGTGGCAGTGTCAGAACACGCGCCGTGGTGCAGCACACGGCCCCCGGCCATGATCAGCATGCTGTCGGCTTGCAGCGCAAACGAGACCTCGTGCAATACGCTTACTACCGTGGTGCCACACGCTACCAGGCTGCGCACGGTGTGCAGCCAGTCGGTTTGGTGCGGCGGGTCTAGGTTAAGCAGTGGTTCGTCCATCAGCACCACATCGGCCTGCACGGCCAACACGCGCGCTAGCAGCACTCGCTGGCGCTCGCCGCCCGACAGTGCGCCCAGCACGCGCGTGCGCCAGTCCCAGGCCTGCGTGCTGCGCAAGGCCTGCTCTACAGCGGCATGGTCAGTGCAGCTGGGCGCAGCCAGCCAGCCTTGGTGCGGCAAGCGGCCCAGCATGGCCACGTCGTACACCGTCAGGTCGTCAGCGCCACTCTCGCCTTGACCCAGCCAGGCCAGCTTTTGGGCGCGCACACGGGGTGCCAGTTGGACAGTGGGATGGCCCAGTAAATGCACTTGGCCGCTGCAGGGCAGCAAGCCGGCCATGGCTTTGAGCAAAGTTGATTTACCTGCACCATTAGGGCCTACCACGGCTGTCCACTGGCCTTGGGCAAAGGCCACATTAACTGCGTTTAACACCAAGTTGTTGCCCAGCTTGGCAGAGACCGACTGTGCAGACAGTGCTATGGGGCTCATAGTATTTTGCCGTCCTTGCCATGGTGGTACACCGCCTGCCCACGGTGCATCAGCCACAGCAGGTAGCCGCCGCCCAGCACAGCAGTTAGCACGCCTACCGGCAGCTCTTGCGGTGCGACCAGCCAGCGCGCCAACACGTCAGCGGCGCTAAGCAAGACAGCGCCCATCAAGGCTGACAAACACAGAAGGGTTGCGTACTTGGCCTTAACAGCAGCGCGTACCAGGTGCGGGGCGGCCAAGCCTACAAAAGCAATCAGCCCGGTTTGCGCTACCGCTGTGCCGGTGGCCAGCGCCAGCACCACCACCAGCGCGGCGCGCAACTGCGGCAACTGCAGCCCCAGGCTTTGCGCTGTAGCCTCACCCAGGCTCAGGCCGTCCAGCACCCGGCTTAGTAGCACCGCTGCCGCCAAGCACACCAGCAGCACCGCGCCCATGATGGCGCAAGCAGCCCAGCCCACAAACCCGGTAGAGCCCAGCATAAAGGCTTGCATAGCTTGCAAAATATCGGGCGACAGCAAGGTGATCATGGAGGCCAGTGCGCCCAGCACCACCCCCACCACCACACCCGCCAGCAGCAGCCGCAGGGTGTGCCCCACGCCCTTGGCCAGCAGTAAGGTGAGCAGCACCGCCAGCACTGCGCCCACAAAAGCCGCACCGGTTATGCCCAGCCGCGCCATCCACTGCAGGCTCATGGGGCTGATGCCCATTAAGGCCAGCGCTGCCGCCACGCCCACCGACGCGCCAGAAGCACTGCCCAGCAAATACGGGTCGGCCAGGGGGTTGCGAAACAAGCCCTGCGCCACCGCACCGGCCAAACCCAGCAACGCACCCGCCAGCCATGCGCCCAGCGTGCGCGGCAGGCGAATGTCCCACACAATTTGGCGCGACAGCGCATCGTCCCAGGCCTGCCACAGGCTGCTAAAACCCGTGCTGCCCACGCCTGCACCCACCAGCACCAGCAAGGCACTGGCCACCAGCAGTGCGCCGCCCACCACGGCGCTGCGGGACGCAGCGTGGGAGGTGTGGCTACCCGCTAGCGGTGCACCAAGGCTCATGGCGCAGCGCCCGACAGGCACTTGGCCATCAGCTGCGCAGCCTCGGCCATGCGCGGGCCGGGGCGCACCAGTACGTCAGACTCATCGGGTTTGAACACGCACACCTGCTTTGTGCGAATGGCCTTGATGGCACCCCAACCGGGCCGGTCGGCCAGGCCGGTGTAGTTACGGTCGCCCACCATGATCACATCAGGATTGGCGCGCACCACAAACTCGGGGTTAATTTTTGGAAAAGGCCCCAGCGCGCGGGGAACGATATTTTGAACGCCCAGCAGGGTTAAAGTTTCGCCAATAAAAGACGACTCGCCCGCGGCATAGGGCGCGCGGTTAACTTCAAAATACACCTTGGTGTTTTTAGCTTTCGCTGGCACCGACTGCGCCGCCGCTGCCATGCTGGCTTCAATCGTGCGCCACACCTGCTGTGCGCCCTGCTCTGGCGCTACCTCTAGCAGCTGGCCCACCAGGGCCAGCACACGTTTTACGTCGGCATGGTTTTTAGGCTCTACTACCACCACGTTAATGCCCAATGATACCAAGCGCTCGTGCGAGCGCGAGGACATGGCCAGCAGCACCACATCAGGCCGCAGCGCCACGATGGCCTCAATATTGGGGTCTAGCCCGCCGCCCACCTGGGGCAGTTGCTTGACCGAAGCGGGGTAGTTGGAATAACGGTCTACACCCACCAGCCGCTGGCACTGGCCCAGCGCGCACACCGTCTCGGTCAGCGAGGGCAGCAAGCTGACAATGCGCTGCGGACTGGCCGCCAAAGTCACCGTGACTTGGCGGTCGTCCACCACCTGCACCGCGCTGGCTGCAGCGTGCAGCACCAGCAGTGCCATGCAAGCAGCGGTTTTGTGTAGTTGTTTCATGCCAAATCTTTCAATAGCAAAGGCAAACCAGCAGCCATCAAGGTGACGCGCGAGCACACGTGGGCTACGTCTTGGTTAAGCCGCCCCAGTGCGTCCACATAGGCGCGCACCTCGCGGCCCATGGGAATTACACCCAAACCAATTTCGTTAGAGACTACCACCACGGGGCCTTGGGCTAATTCAATTGCTCTTAAAAATATAGCTGTCTGTGCAGTATTTCCTTGGGTCAGAGGCTTTTTTTGATCATAATTTAAGTCTGGTACAGCAGACACAGCCGGTACATAGGGCATCAGCAGGTTGGTCAACCACAACGTAAGGCAGTCCACCACCACCATGGTTTGTGCGCCAGTGTGCGTGGCCAGCGCATCGGCCAAGTGCAAGGGCTCTTCTACCGTGCGCATGCTGGGCACACGCTGGGCGCGGTCTGCTTGGTGGCGCTGTATGCGCGTGCGCATTTCGCCGTCATGCGCCTGCGCGGTGGCCACCAGCACAGCGCTGTGCAAAGGCGATGCCGCCAGCCACTGCGCAGCCAGTTTCTCGGCGCGCGCCGACTTACCGCTTTTTTGCCCGCCCACAATCAGCTCGCTGCGCGCGATGCTTAAAAGTTCAGCCATGCTGCGCGCTCCAATTTTGCACAATTTGGTGCAACTGCGCTACGCCATCGGTCAGCGCAGCGGGGCCGGGCTGCAAAATATCGGGCGATTTAACTTCAAACAGTTGCGCATTTTTTACTGCACTCACGCCTTCCCAGCCGGGCCGTGCGGCTACTTTTTCAGGCCTGAATTTTTTACCGCACCATGAGCCAATGATGATGTCAGGGTTGCGCCGCACAATCTCCAGCGGGTCGGCAATAATGCGGTTTTTGCCCAGTGGCTGCATGGCCAGCTCGGCAAAGCAGTCGTCTCCCCCTGCAATGCCCACCAGCTCAGACACCCAGCGTATGCAGCTCATATTGGGCTCGTCCCACTCTTCAAAATACACCTTGGGCCTGCGCGGCAGCTGGGCCGCTAGCGCCTCTATGGCCAGCAGGTTCTCGCGCATGCCCGCTGCCAGTTGCTGGCCCAGCGCAGCGCAGCCCACCATGCTGGCCACTTGGTGCATCATCCCCAGTATCTCGGCCACACTGCGTTGGTTAAACACGGTGACTTGCACGCCGTGTTTGATCAACTGGCTGGCAATATCAGCCTGCAGGTCAGAAAAGCCAAACACGCAGTCAGGCTCCAGCGCCAAGATTTTGTCGATCTTGGCACTTAAAAAAGCGCTCACCCTGGGCTTTTCATCCCGCGCCCGCCGCGGCCGCACGGTATAGCCCGAGATACCCACAATACGCGCCTCTTGGCCCAGCAGGTAAAGCCATTCGGTGGTTTCCTCGGTCAGGCACACTATGCGCTGCGGGCCTTGGGCGGTACCAGCAGTAAAGTTACGCCAATCGTTCATACAACTCCTGCCATAGTTCACATTAGGCATAACCTATTGGTGCAAATAGCTTAAAATTTGAACCGCACAGACGCTGTTGCTGCGCGCCCTGCTTCAGGGTAAATGCCATTGGTAACACCTGCAGTACAACCAAAGGCTTGGGTATAGTGCTGACGGTTGAACAAATTAGTGATGCCCAGTGCAAATTCTGCGCTACGCCAGTCATAGGCATAGCGAACATCTGCGGTTTGGTAGGCAGGCACACTGCATTGGTTCGCAAAATCTGCCCGTTGCTGGCCCACAAAGTTGATGCCACCACTGAGTCGGTGGTTAACCACAGGCACCCAAGCTGCGCGTAGCGACATGCTGCGTTTTGCAACCAAGGCGATGTCGTTACCCGCGTAAGCACCGGCTGTAAATTGAGATTTGCGCAGCGCAGCGTTGACAGATAAGCTGAGGTTTTTGGCCGCCTCCATGCTTGCATTCAATTCAAAACCGGTGCGGCGCGTGGGATCAAAATTGACGTTGGCTCCCGAGCCCGGGCCATAAGGTCCTGCGGCGTTAGGGTCATAGCCAATCTCATTGGTAAGTGTGCTGTTGTACCAACGCGCATCCGCCTTGTAAATGCCCGCGTTGTAGCGCACACCCAGCTCAAAGTCTTTGGAGATTTGGGGGCGCAAATCTATGCCGGGCAAGGTGTAGCCGATTTCGTCTACATTGGCCAGCCTGAAACTGCGGCCTGCGCGCGCGTACACCGAAATGTCTTTGGCTAAAGACTGCCGCACGCCCAGCTCCCATGCGGTTTGGCGACTTTTCAACATACTGGGGCCAGACAGATCTTCTTTGCTTAGCTGCTCAGTGCGCAAGCCTGCAGACAGGTCGGTGCCCGTAGACGCAAGCGTCAATTCATCACGCACATACCAAGCGCCAGACGTTTGCTTGGCCACCGCCACAGGAGTGCCGTCGGTATCGCGCTGCCAACTTGCCTGGTCGGTGCCGAGCACCACGCGGTTAGTCACGCTGTGCATACGGGTTGTATGCGCAGCGCGCAGCGCATAGGTTTGGGCCTTGATGTCATACGCGTAGGTAAAGCTAGGGCTGACACTGCGCAGTGCTTTAGTGCGCCAGCCCGCATCTGCAGTAACGCGCCAGTCGGCCCAAAACGCCTCAGCGAACAACCCACTGGAGGTGTTGTGGATGGACGAAGTACGGTCAGGCTGGATGCTTTGCCTTGGGTTAGCATTGTAGGCAATCGCAGTCAACGAGCCTGGCAGTTGGGTGTCTAGGTCATCGCGGGCCAGACGCGCGCCTAATCGCAACCAGTCTCCGCTCCATTGTGCAGACAGGCTAGCACCACTGGCATCGGACTTGAAGTTATCGCGGTAGTTGTCGGCCTTGCGCTGTTGCGCGCTCGCGTCCAGCGAGAAACCTTCGTTGGCGTAGGTGGCGTTACCGCGCAGATCACGCAAGCCGTAGCTGCCCACCCCTGCGTAAAGCGAGCCGCCTGTTTTGCGTGCGACACCCGTGCCCGCTTTTGTGGTGATGATGATGACGCCGCCAGTAGCTCCCTCACCGTACAGCACCGCCCCGCTGCCCCGCACCACCTCGATACGCTGCACCGACTCAATCGGTATGCCCGCTAAGCGGGTACCACCCAAGTCGGCTTCATTGATTTTGATACCGTCGACAATAATGGCCTGGTTGCCGTCAGCTGCGCCGCCAAAGCCGCGCAAATCCAGCCCATAGTCGCCGCCGCCATAGAAATCTTGGCGGCCTACTATGCCCAAGACACGTATTAATGCCTCGTTCACGGTGCTAGCGCCTGACTGCAAAATTTCTGCCTGGGTAATCACACTCAAGCCTAAAGGCTGCCCTTCGTTAGCACCTAAAAGGCGACCTGTGACTACTACATCGCTCAGAGTTATGGTGTTTAGTGGTTGCACATTTTGCGCCACTGCAACAGAAGCTGCCCCGCACACAGACAGGCAGGCGCACGCGAGCGCAGAGAGACGCATCGTCGTCGAAAAGTTTTTCATAAATTAATAAAGCACACGAACAAAGGCCCGGTACCAACTTCCCCGCTGGTGTGGGCGATATTGGCTTGGCGCTCTTATTAAAAAAGCGCAAAGCCGCCGTGTTGGCCGGTATCCGGGCTGATGGAACTACTACTCAATCACCTTCCCAAAGCCCTAAGGCCTCAGTGGTATGCGATGAGAGCTGGCTTGCAGCTAGGCATTGCACCTAGAAACACACCGTCCACTTACCGTTGCGGGGGCAGCGCTGGTTAGGTTGTGGCCCTTGCAGGCCCCTGCAGATCCTGCAGTTCTTTTAACCCCCCAGCTTCCCGTTGAACTGCAGCATGTGAACCACACCGCGAGCACCAACACTGGTAATTTTACGCGCATGTGCTGCATAAATACTGACAAGTGCACAATGCCCCTTGCAAAAAGCCAAAAACTCCCCCTAGAATCAAGCACTTAGAGACACAACCTATGGCAGATTCTTCACACATTGAGCAAGTAACCGAACGCGTAGAGCGCCTGCTACTGCGCTATGAAGAGCTGGTGCGTACCAATGCGCTGCTCAGTGCAGAGGTGCACACGCTGGGCACGGAGCGCGATTCGCTCAAGTCGCGCTTGTCAGCGGCACGTTCGCGGGTGGACGCACTGCTAGAGCGATTGCCTGAAGCGGGCGTACAGCCAGAATCTTCGCAGCACTGAATGGCGTGCCCACTAAGCTCCTTCTAATTTATCTTTTCTACTGCCCTACATGAAACAACTCGAAGTCCAAATCATGGGCCAAAGCTACCTGCTCAGCGCGCCAGAGGGTGGCGAACAGATGCTGCTGACCGCTGTAGAAAAAGTAGACACCGCCATGTGCAAAATACGCGACGCTGGCAAGGTGAAAGCGCGTGACCGCATAGCCGTACTGGCCGCACTGAACTTGGCTTTTGAAACCGACCGCCGCCCCGCTTCTAGCGCTGTGCAAGCCGTGTCTGTGGGCGATGAAACTGCGGGCGCACAGCACGCCACCGATAACGACCCGCGCCTGGCGGCATTGATTACCAAGCTAGACAACGCTCTGGGCAGTGACGGCCAGTTGCTTTAGCCTGCTTGCCCGGGCGCATGTACCCCTGCGCCCCACCTACCTACAGGCAAGCACATGTATGCAAGCAGATTCATGTAAACCGACGCGCACGCAGCGAAGATAGCGCGTAAAATTCATGTTGTCTGCGGTCTCGCCAGGCTTTATATTTCTTGTACCAATGCTCTCTGAGCAAGGGTGAGGAAATTGCAGCACAAGCGTGATCGTCTCGCGTTAGACGAACCCAATGTGCCGCTGACCTTGCCCGACCTGAACCCTGGTTCAGGATGCCGGCTTGGTGAACAAACCGCAGACACCCTCTACATAACAATAATATTTGCACCATGACCCTAGAGCCCATTTTGATCGCCGAACTTGTCATTTTGGGCCTTGCAACTGGCTTCCTGGCGGGCCTGTTGGGCATTGGGGGCGGCATGATCATGGTGCCTTTTATTACCATCATCATGTCCACACGTGGGGCCGCGCCTAACTTGGCTATCAAAATGGCCATTGCCACCTCGATGGCGACCATTATTTTCACCAGCATCTCTAGTGTGCGTGCGCACCACAAACGCGGCATGGTGCGCTGGGACATTGTCAAAGGCTTGGCACCCGGCATTGTGGGCGGCTCGCTGGTTGCCAGCATGGGGGTGTTTGCGCTGCTTAAAGGCGCTTTGCTGGCGGTCTTTTTTGGCCTGTTTGTGGGGTTTTCGGCCACCCAAATGTTTTTAGACAAAAAACCCAAGCCCAGCCGGCAAATTCCGGGGCCTGGGGGCAAGGTGGCTGCAGGCGGGGTGATTGGTTTTCTGTCGGGCTTGGTCGGCGCTGGTGGCGGCTTTATCAGCGTGCCGTTTATGGGCTGGTGCAATGTGCCCATTCACAACGCCGTGGCCACGTCCGCCGCTTTGGGCTTTCCTATTGCGCTGGCCAACGCAGTGGGCTACGTGGTCAGCGGGCAAGGGGTACAGGGCCTGCCTGAAGGCTCGTTTGGCTATATTTGGCTGCCCGCACTGGGGGTCATTGCGCTGTCTAGCGTATTTATGGCCCCAGTAGGTGCCAAAGTAGCCCATGCGCTAGACGTTAAGCGTCTTAAACGCATTTTTGCCTGCGTGCTGTATCTGCTAGCAGCCTACATGCTGTACAAAGGGCTGAGCGCTTAAACAGTATGGCTTTGGTTTTAGCCTAAGCTTGGGCTGCGCGCACGATGTTAAGCGCCACGGCCTCGGCCACTTTAATGCCGTCTATCGCCGCACTCATAATGCCGCCCGCGTAGCCTGCGCCCTCACCTGCCGGGTACAAGCCTGCCGTGTTGATGCTTTGGTAGCGTTGCAAGTTGGCATCGGTTTTGGCCAGGCCCCGGTCTTCGTGGCGCTTGATTCTGATGGGGGCCGAGGTACGGGTCTCAATGCCGGTCAGCACCGCATCATGCATGTCAAAGCCCGCTATTTGCTTGGCAAACGCAGGCAGTGCTTCGCGTATGGCTTCAATGGCGTACATCGGCAAGCTGGGCTGCCCAGGGTTGCCAAGGTCAGTTAAATGCACACCGGGTTTGTAGCTGGGCTCTACGCTGCCCAAGGCGCTAGAGGCTATGCCTTTTACATAGTCGCCCACCAACTGGCCGGGCGCTTCGTAGTTGCTGCCGCCCAGCAGGTAGGCCCCGCTTTCCAGCGCACGCTGAAAGCGCATGCCCGCCAGCGGGTGGCCACGGTCAATCTCAGCGCACAGCGGCTGGCCCAGCGCGTTGTAGTCAAAGTCCTCGGGGTTGATGCCCACCACGATGCCCGCGTTGGCGTTGCGCTCATTGCGGCTGTACTGGCTCATGCCGTTGGTTACCACGCGGCCGGCTTCTGAGGTAGCGGCCACCACCGTGCCGCCCGGGCACATGCAAAAGCTGTAAACACTGCGGCCGTTGCGCGCATGGTGCACCAGCTTGTAGTCGGCAGCGCCCAGCATGGCGTTGCCTGCGTAGGGGCCAAAGCGGGCGCGGTCGATCAAACCCTGTGGGTGCTCTATGCGAAAACCCACGCTGAACGGCTTGGCCTCTACATACACGCCTTTGGCATGCAGCATCTCAAACGTATCGCGCGCGCTGTGGCCAATGGCCAGCACCACATGGTCTGCACTGATCTGCGTGCCGTCTTCAAGCGCTACACCTTTAATAGCTGTCTGTGCAGCATTTCCTTGGGCCACAGGCTGTTTTTCTAATGAAATATCAGTGACTTTGCTGGAAAAGCGAAACTCACCGCCTAAAGCGCAAATCTCTTCGCGCAAAAACTCTACCACCTTGACCAGCCGAAACGTACCCACGTGCGGCTTGCTTACAAACATGATTTCATCCGGCGCGCCAGCCCGCACCATGTCCTCTAGCACCTTGCGGCCGTGGTGCAAAGGGTCTTTCACCTGGCTCCACAGCTTGCCATCGCTGAAGGTGCCCGCCCCGCCCTCGCCAAACTGCACATTGCTTTCAGTTTGCAACTGGCTTTTGCGCCAAAAACCCCAGGTGTCTTTGGTGCGCTCCCGCACCGCCTTGCCGCGCTCTAGCACGATGGGTTTAAAACCCATTTGCGCCAAGGTCAGCGCTGCAAACAGGCCGCAGGGGCCCGTGCCAATTACCACGGGACGTTGGAAGGGTTTGTCGGGCGCGTGGGTAACAAACTTGTACGAGGTATCGGGCGTAGGCGTGGTGTGCGTAGCCAGCTTGGGCACGCGCTGCGCACGGGCGAGCACAGCGGCGTTGTCGGTGGTCTGCACGTCCAGCGTGTAGATAAAGTGGATATCGCTCTTTTTGCGCGCATCAAAACCACGGCGAAAGATGTTGATGCTTTGGATTTCATCGGCCTTGAGTTTTAAGCGCTCGCACACTGCGGCGTTAATGGCCTCAGGCGCATGGTCTAAGGGTAGCTTGACTTCGGTCAAGCGAATGGACTGTAGAGTGGTCATGGTGGTTGGCTAGCCTGCACGGCTGCAAAACAAGATGCTTGTATTTTAGCGGGGGATGTTTGGCTTGGCTTGCGCTTCTGGCATACGGGAGCAAGACGCTGGTGTTACTTCAGCTGTGTGCGGGAGCAGGTTGGCGGTGTACTCAGCTTCGCGGCTGTCCCCCGTTGCGGCCTAGGGCCGCTGCCTCCTCCTTTATGCCGCTACGCTGAGTACACCGCCAACCTGCTCTTGCGAAGTGGTGGGTCATCAACCGTCTTTGCCCCAACCAGCCCGCTACGCAGCCGTGGCGCTTGGTGTGCACAGCGCAGCGGCATAAAGGAAGAGGCAGCAGGCTGGGGGGCAGCCGCGGAGTTGTGCACACCAAGCGCCAGGGCGGGCACAGCAATAACCAAATTTGAAGGCCCCACACCCTACTGACACTACGCTGTCAGTAGCCCCCCAGCACACTACAAACTTCATTAACGCAACTAGGAGTCCCTATGCAACACGCCATCAACTGGTTTGAAATCCCCGTACTTGACATGAACCGCGCCATGCAATTTTACAAAGCCATGAGCGACAAAGCGCTGCGACGCGAGCCGTTTGGTGCCCCTGGTGAAGAGATTGCCGTGTTTGAGGCCGGTGGTGAGGGTAGCGTGCAAGGCGCACTGCTATTGCGCAAAGGCTCGCAGCCTAGTGCCTCTGGCACCATCGTGTACCTCAACGCCGCACCCAGCATCGACGCATGGCTGGGCCGCGTGGTGGCTGCAGGCGGGAATATTGCCTTTCCTAAATTCACGCTGCCCGACGGCAACGGCTTTATCGCCCATATCATCGACAGCGAAGGCAACCGCGTGGGCCTGCATACCGAGGCTTAGGCTAACATCTACACCAAGACAGGAGTCGCCATGCAAACCACTCTTTTCGACGCACCTCCCACCAAGGCTGCGCGCAGCACCAAAGTGCCTGTACCCCAAGAGCGCAGCAACTGGATTGCCGTGGCCAGTGCCGAGCACGCGCGGCGGGGACGTGATGCGTGCCCTGGTTCAAGCGGCGGCTTTGTCCCGTACCGCCGTGACGTGCAATACACCAAAGCCATAGAGACACCCATTGCCCCCTTGCTAAACGATTTTAGTTCGTTGAAGACCGCCTGCGCTGGGGCACCAAGTTCCGCTTTGGACTGTTTAAAATCAGTGACCACGACATGCACTTGATCGCCAAGGCAATGTGTGCTCCAATGCATTTACTACACTTTTAATAGCTACTTGTGCAGCATTTTCTTGGGCGATAGACCTAAAACGCTTAAAACTTATGCCAACCCCTGCTCATACCGTCACCAGCCCTGCGGTGCAAGCCTTGTTTGACAGCTACCCGCCTGCGCTGCGCAAAAAGCTGCTGGTGCTGCGCCAGCTGATCATCGACACTGCGGCCGCCACCGAAGGCGTGGGACTGCTAGACGAGACGCTCAAATGGGGCGAGCCTGCGTATGTGACCCCCAGCAAGTCAGGCAGCACAGTGCGCATTGACCGCACAAAGAAGCACGACGGCTACGCAATCTACTTTAACTGCAACACCACGCTGGTAGACACCTTTCGCAGCCTGTTCCCTGTCACCTTTGCGTTCGACGGTAACCGGGCCTTGGTGTTTGGGCTGAAAGACAAGTTGCCCCGCAAAGAGCTGGCCTTTTGCATCGGCATGGCTTTAACTTACCATCGCAAGAAAACCCCGTTGCCTACTGCGCCAGCCTAAACCATGCGCCGCGCTGACCGCTTGTTCCAAATCGTTCAAACCATCCGTGGCCGCCGCCTGACCACGGCTGCGCACTTGGCCCAGCGGCTGGAGGTGTCTGAGCGCACGATTTACCGCGACGTGGCGGACTTGCAAACCCAAGGCGTGCCACTAGAAGGCGAGGCAGGCGTGGGCTACCGCTTAGGCAAAGGCTTTGATTTACCCCCGCTGATGTTTACGTTGCAAGAAGCGCAGGCGCTGGTGGCTGCCGTGCGCATTGCGCAAAGCTGGCTTGACCCTGCTTTGGCCGCCGCCAGTGCCGACGCACTCAGCCGCGTGCTGTCGGTACTGCCCACTGCCGAGCGCGCCGCCGCTGAAAGCCTGCGGGTATTTGTGCCGCCAGTAGGCCTGGAGCCCGGCACCCAGCGGGTACTGCAGCAGCTGCGAGAAGCAGCGCAGGCCCAGCAGGTAGCGCACATTACCTACCGCGATGCCCACAACAACGCCAGCGAGCGCACCGTACGCCCGCTGGGTGTGTTTTACTGGGGCGCAGTCTGGACGCTGGCCGCATGGTGTGAGAGCCGCCAAGCTTTTCGCAGCTTTCGGGTTGACCGGATTGAAACCTTGGCGGTGCTTGAACAGCATTTTGCAAACGAGCCAGGCAAGACCCTGGCTGATTTGCTGCGCAGCATCAAAGCCAAAACTTAATTAGCTACACTAATAATAGCTGCTTAATCAGCATTTCCTTGGGTCATAGACCTATTTTCTTTGAAACTGCAGTTGCCTATTCAAGCTTAAAAGTAAATTCTTGGGTGGCAATGATTTCAGCGTCATCCGATACACATTGGTACTGCTGCATGGCGCTGCGCACCGCCGCGTGAAACACGCGCGGGCCAGACAGGATGGTGACTTCTTTCACCACGCCACCTTTGATCAAGGCCTGCGCTTTAACCACGCCCGAGAGGCCTTCTTGCACCGCTCTGGGAGGCATGTCGGGCTTGGCCTGCGTGGGGCACACCACGGCCATGTCGCTGCGGCTTGTTGCTTTAGCTTGCGCTGGCGCAGCAGTTGCAGGCGCTGCAGGTGAGGCAGTAGGCGCTGCCGGCACAGGGGGCGGCGCAGGAGCGGCAGCCATCACAGCCGTTGCGGGTGCGGCGGCTAATGGCACCTCGGGCGGCACCGCAATGGTTTGCGCTAGGGGCGGTGTAGTGGGCGGCGAAATTAGTTTTGATGTAGCTAGCGAATTGGGCGCAGGTACCTGCACTTTAGGCGCTGGTGCCTGCACTCTGGGCGCAAGGGCCTGGGCATCAGGCGTTTTGACCATGGTGGGCGGCGGTAGAGGCACTGTTGGAGGCGCTGGTGGAGGCAGCATCACCTCTTGAATCACCAGGGCGTCGGGCGGCTTGTGCACGGCATCCACTGTTTTACGGGCCCAACCGGACGTTAGCACAGCGCCTAGTAGCACATGCAAGCCCAGCACGATCGCCCAGCCTACAGTGCGGTTAACGTTGCTGCGGGGCATGAAACGCTGTTGCAAACGGTGCTGGGACACTAGGGCTAGCATGCTGGTAGGCGCAAGGGTGGTGAGGTGACTAGGTGGTGATGTGGTGAGGGGGCAGATCAGTCGGTAAACTGCTCAGCACCTACCACCGCAATTTTGGTCAGCCCCAAGCGCTTGGTAGCAGCCAGCACCTGCGCCACCACCGCATACTGTGCTGCTTTGTGGGGCCGCAAATGAACCTCTGGCTGCACTGCCAGCAGGGCTGCGGCGGCCATTTTCAGCTCCAGCTGGGCCGTATTGGCCAGTGCAGCACCTTGCCAGTACACCACGCTTTTTTCGTCGATGTCGATTTTGACAATCTCAGCGGGCGCTGCGTTGCTGGGCTTTGCTGCCACGGGCAGGTTCAGGTTAACAGCATGCAGCTGCACAGGTATGGTAATGATCAGCATGATCAGCAGCACCAGCATCACGTCAATCAGCGGCGTGGTGTTAATGTCTAGCAGCACCTCGGGGTCGGCCGCTAGGCTACGTGCGTGGTGTAAATGCATGGCCTGCTAGCCTCCCAATGAAGGGGGCTGGGTAATGAAAGCCACCTTGGTAATACCGGCCTTTTGGCAGGCCCGTAAGACCCTGCCCACACCTTCGTAGGTGGCTGCCATGTCGCCGCGAATTTGCACTTGGGGTTGCGGGTTCTGTTGGGCGACTTTTTGAAGCTTCTCGGTCAGCGCTTGCACATTGGCCACAGGCGCGCCATACCAAAACAGGGCCCCCGACGTGTCCACCGAAATAACCACATTCTCAGGCTGGGTCTGGCGCGCCTCGGCGCGCTCTTTCGGCAAGTTAAGCCGAACTGAGGCAGTCACCACTGGGATGGTGATTAAAAAAATAATCAGCAGCACCAGCATCACGTCGACCAAGGGCGTGGTGTTAATGGTAGAAATAACACCGTCTTCGCCACTAGCCGCGCTCGTGTCTGAACCCATAAACGCGCCCATGCTACGGTGCCTTGGACGAGGCCAAGATGACCGCGTGCAGGTCACTGCCAAAGCCGCGCACTTCGTCCATCACGGCTTTGTTGCGCCGTACCAGCCAGTTGTAGCCCAGCACGGCGGGCACCGCCACCGCCAAGCCTATGGCCGTCATGATCAATGCCTCGCCCACCGGGCCAGCTACTTTGTCGATTGACGCTTGGCCCGAAATGCCAATGGCGGTCAGCGCATGGTAAATGCCCCACACCGTGCCAAACAGGCCCACAAACGGCGCGGTAGAGCCCACGGTGGCCAACAAAGCCAGCCCGCTCTGTGCGCGGCTTTGCACCCGTTCAACAGCGCGCCCTATGCACATGCTGATCCAGTCGTTCAGCGGTATATGGCCCATCAGGCCTTCGTGTTTTTTGCTGGCCTCCAGGCTGGCGTCGGCAATAAAGCGGTAGGGGCTGCCCTCGTCCAGCGCCTGTGCGCCCTGCGCTACGGTGCCTGCAGGCCAAAACTTCTGCGCTGCGTCGGTGGCCTGGCGCAGCATGGTGCGCTGCTCCAAAAACTTCACCACCATCGTGTACCAACTGCCCAAGCTCATCAGTACCAAGGTCAGCAGCACCAGCTTAGCCACCAGGTCAGAGCTTGCCCACAGCGCAGCCAGGCCGTAGGGGTTTTCAGCCGCCCATGCTGCGGGCGCGTAGCTGGCCGCAAGCAAAGTAGCAGCCCAAGCCGCCCCACGCAAAAGTTTAGTTAACACAAACACGGTGAATTTTTCGATCTAGGTAAGGTACTGCAGAGCTTGCCATAATACTACATTATTGATAGCTGCTCGTGCAGCATTTCCTTGGGCGAGAGGGTTAAAAGACCCTACAAAAACGCAACCTGTATAGCCCGTACGTTGGCCTGCTTGCCTGCGGCTGCGGTGGCGACCCCAGCAGCGGCGCTGTGGGGCCTGCGGGAGCCAATGGCGCAGCAAGAGCCACGGGTGCTGCAGGCCTAGATGGCACCAACGGCAGTCCGGGTGCTGTCGGCCCCGGTGCGGGCGTATTGGCTGTTAACAATGCCGCCTTGGCCAGCATGGCGCAGGCCAACTCTGTCACCCTAGAAGTCACCCTCGATGGTGCAAGCCAAGTCCTGCGCATGTTCACCCCTGCCACAGCGCCCAATGCCGTGGGCACTTTTGTAGGAGGCGGTACAGGCAACAAAGGCATTGTCGGCTTGAGCGGTTTTAACGGCATGAAGCTTACCGACTTGGGCGGCCTGGAGTTTGATTTCAAGCTTGTACAAGGCCCAGCCAACAACTTCTACATGAACTTCATTGTCGACCTCGACTGCAACGCCGACGAAGCCCTGAGCGCACCCACGGCAGGCGCACTGGCTGCTAGGTGATTCAACCAACTTGGTCACCAGAGAAATTTACGTCAAACGCCTTCGTGTGCGTGACAGGGTGATTACGTTTAACTGAAGCATCGGTTTGAAACTATCAATTAAATAGCTGCTTGTGCAGCATTTCCTTGGGCTTGAAGGGTAATTGCCACCAAAAACACCGCAGCGCTGATCAAGCACCTCGCTTACCAAGCCATTGGCTTTTGCAATGCCGCAATAAGAAAGCCCGCAGACTATTCTGCGGGCTTTTTTGCATCAACGCTCAGCTAGCCCAGCACTTGCCGGATGCTGGCTTAAGCATGCTTTTTGTCAAAAAACTGCTCATCTTCTGTAGAGCCTTTCAGCGCTGCGGTAGATGCATTGGCTTCAATGGTGGTGGTTACTGAGTCAAAGTAACCGGTGCCTACTTCACGCTGGTGCTTCACAGCGGTAAAGCCGCGTGCAGCTGCAGCAAACTCTTTTTCTTGCAGCTCTACGAATGCGCTCATGTTGTTGCGCGCGTAGCCGTAGGCCAGGTCAAACATGCCGTAGTTCAATGCGTGGAAACCAGCCAGTGTGATGAACTGGTACTTGTAGCCCATGGCACCCAGTTCGCGCTGGAACTTGGCAATGGTGGCGTCGTCCAGGTTCTTCTTCCAGTTAAAGCTTGGTGAGCAGTTGTAGGACAACAACTTGCCTGGGAACTTGGCGTGAATCGCATCGGCAAACTGCTTGGCAAAGGCCAGGTCAGGCGTGCCGGTTTCGCACCAGATCAAATCGGCATATTCAGCGTAAGCCAGACCGCGGCTAATGGCTTGCTCTACGCCGTTGCGGCTGCGGTAAAAGCCCTCGATGGTGCGCTCACCGGTCATAAATGGCTTGTCGTTGTCGTCTACGTCGCTGGTCACCAAATCGGCAGCTTCTGCGTCGGTACGGGCTAGCAAAATGGTGGGTGTGCCCATCACGTCGGCGGCCAAACGGGCTGCCACTAGCTTGCTAACGGCTTCGCGTGTTGGCACCAGTACTTTGCCGCCCATGTGGCCGCATTTTTTGGCAGCAGCCAATTGGTCTTCAAAGTGTACGCCTGCAGCGCCGGCTTCGATCATTGCTTTCATCAGCTCAAACGCATTCAGCACGCCGCCAAAGCCTGCTTCAGCATCGGCCACGATAGGTGCAAAGTAGTCCATGTAGCCAGCGTCGCCTGGGCCTTTGCCTTCGGCCCACTGGATTTGGTCTGCGCGGGTGAAGGTGGCGTTGATTTTTTTGACAACTTTTGGCACGCTGTCTACGCTGTACAGCGACTGGTCAGGGTACATTTCGCCGTTGCTGTTTGCATCGCCAGCGACTTGCCAGCCAGACAGGTAAATGGCTTTGAGGCCCGCTTTAACTTGCTGCATGGCTTGGTTGCCGGTCATCGCGCCCAAGCTGTTCACAAACGGCTCAGTGTTGATCAGGTTCCACAGCTTTTCTGCTCCGCGCTGTGCGTGGGTGTGCTCTACTTTGACCGAGCCACGCAGTTTGACCACATCAGCCGCGCTGTAACCGCGCTTAATGCCCTTCCAACGTGGGTTTTCAGCCCAGTCTTTTTCAATCGCTGCAATTTGTTGTTCGCGGGTTTGGTTGGTCCAGTTAGCAGTCATAGGAAGCTCCTTAGGGGATAGTTAAAAATCGAAAGCCGATGGGTTAACTATAAGTCTTCTATAAGACTTTTGGCAAGACTTATATCTTATAGAAGAGTAATTCTAAATTTAATAAAATCAACAAGTTACAGCTTATTTTCACAATAAGGTATTTGATTTCCTATATTGAGAAAAAATGTGGCGCTGCAGCATGGCATTATTTTTATAATGCGGTATGCCAATTGCATAGTGAAATATGCTCAAGACCAGTATATTTTGACCACATTAGCGATTTTGAATGTATGACTCTGTGTATCGCTGTGTACTAGCATGCTCAAAAAATCGAGCTATCGCTTCACGACAATCACTAAGCCGCTGGCCCAAGACAGCTTGGTCAAAACCACATCATCGCGCCGCTCTAGACTGGCCATTAGGTCTGCTGTTTTTAAGTCGCGGCCTTCGGGCCAGTTGGGCCGTGGCAGCATACCGTCCACCACGTAAATACCGCCAGTTTCAAGCAAGGCGCGAGTCTGATCCTAGGTGTTTGCGCAGCACAGTCAGCACGGCAGGGTCATTGTAGATAGTGGTGATATGTGATTGTGAATCCATACCACTTAGCAACCAAGCCGTAGACAAACGTGTGCCAGATCCGAGCTCTAGCAGCTTGCCCGCAGGCTTGCTGGCGGCTAAGCTGCGCAGCAATGCACAACCCAATGGCTCTGATGCCATGTTGAAACCCATGGCTTGCGTATCGTGCCAAATGGCCGCCAACATAGGCGGCTCAGTAAGGGCGATCCAGTCTTGCATGTATGGTTACCTTTCTATTTGAACCGGCTGGCGCACCGCCCACATAGCAGCTGCAATCAAGGCGCAGGCCAGCGCTACGTTCCAACCCACAGGCTCTGCGTCGGCATAACCCCAGCCCAGAGCAACCAATGGCACCATATAGGTACACGATGAGGCATTCACAGCGCCCCAGCGGGCAATGAGCCAGTTGTAGCCAGTAACTGCTACCACTGAAAACAAAGCCAAGGCCAGCAAATACAGAACAGGCAGCCAACTGATGTGGCTGCGCATACTAGGTGTATCAGCTTGCACTAGCAGCACCATCAGCATCGCCAAGGCCATAACCTGAAAACTCAACGCAGTGACATGCAAGGGATCAAGCTGCGACAAATTACGGCGGTAGTTTTGTGCGGCTAAGCCCCAGCACATCGTCGCAAACAATGCCGCAGCCAGTGCGCTGCCCGACACATTGCCATGCGCACCACTTAAACCGCTGGTGCCTGTGCCATCACCAACCCAGCGTAATGCCGCTACGCCGCATGTACCCAGCACCACGCCAAGCCAGTGCAAAACACGCCAGGGCAAACCATATAAAACGACACCAGCAATAAGTGCCATCATCGGCGCTAAGCTGGCAATAACGCCCGCAAAACTGCTGGGAATAGACTGCTGCGCCCATGTCATAAGGCCTACTGGCAATACGCTGCCCACTAGGGCCAAATGCACAATCGGAATCGCATGCTTTTTATACAACGCGCCCTGCGCTGCACATGCCTTGATAGCCAGAGGCAGCAGTAGCATGGCCCCCAGAACATACCGCCCCGCCACCACCTGCACAACAGACCAGTGCACAAGACAAGTTTTAACCGCCATAAACGTACTGCCCCACAGCAATACAACCACTACGAAAATAATAGCTGCTTGTGCAGCATTTCCTTGGGCCAAAACCTTATTCATACCTGAATCCATGTAACTTATGCGGCCTACGATCACCTGATACGCTGCCGCGATAAGCACGGCGGATCAGGCGAGCGCTAGTCGGCCTAGCCGCTGCATAAGCAGCGTTAGTAATGGCATCAGGTAGTGCATGGTGCGGCCGTAAAGTTCAAGAGCTTGTGCTGTAATTCAATTAGCCCTGCGCTGCTACCCGGTCGGCTTTGCTGTGCAGCTTGTTCAATGCGCTGATGTACGCTTTGGCAGATGCGACAACGATGTCGGGGTCTGCCCCAACACCGTTGACCACGCGTCCAGAGTTTTGCAGCCTGACCGTCACTTCCCCTTGGCTCTCTGTTGACCCGCTTATGGCGTTCACAGAATAGAGCACCATCTCTGCGCCGCTTTTGGCATGCGTTTCGATGGCCTTGAGGGATGCGTCGACCGGGCCGTTGCCGTCCGAACTGCCTTTGACTTCTTTGCCCGCCACCGTAAACACGACGCTCGCCTGAGGGCGCTCGCCGGTTTCACTGCGTTGAGACAAAGAAACAAAACCGTAATGCTCGTTGTCATGCGTGATGGACTCATCGCTGACCAGAGCCAAAATATCTTCGTCAAAAATTTCTGATTTCTTATCAGCCAATTCTTTGAATTTTGCGAAGGCTAAATTCACATCCGCCTCAGCTTCAATCACCACACCGAGGTCTTGCAAGCGCTGCTTGAAAGCATTGCGGCCACTGAGCTTGCCCAGCACAATTTTGTTAGCCGTCCAGCCCACGTCTTCCGCGCGCATGATCTCGTAGGTGTCGCGCGCCTTGAGCACACCGTCTTGGTGGATGCCGCTGGCATGGGCAAAGGCGTTGGCCCCCACCACGGCCTTGTTAGGCTGCACCACAAAACCCGTGGTTTGGCTGACCATGCGGCTGGCTTGCAAAATTTGCTTGGTGTCAATACCCAGGCTCAAGTTAAAGTAGTCTTTGCGCGTTTTCACGGCCATCACAATTTCTTCTAAGCTGCAATTGCCTGCGCGCTCACCTAAGCCGTTGATGGTGCATTCAACTTGGCGTGCGCCGCCAATTTTTACCCCTGCCAAGCTGTTGGCCACCGCCATGCCCAAGTCGTTATGGCAGTGCACTGACCACACCACCTCTGCGCCAAAATTAGTGCGGTTGCGCAAGTCTTTAATGAAATTGCCGTAGAGTTCTGGAATAGCGTAGCCCACGGTATCGGGAATATTCAAGGTGGTGGCGCCCTCTTCCACCACAGCTTTAAGCACCTGCTCCAAAAAATCAGGGTCGCTGCGGTAGCCATCTTCGGGGCTAAATTCAATATCAGCGCACAAGTTGCGGGCGTAGCGCACGCTTTGGCGCGCTTGCTCTAGCACCTGGGCGCGCGTCATGCGCAGCTTCTTTTCCATGTGCAAGTCGCTGGTGGCCAAAAAGATGTGGATACGGCCACGGTTTGCACCCTTGATAGCCTCAGCTACACGGGAAATATCACGGTCATTGGCCCGTGCAAGGCCGCAAATAGTGGAGTCTTTGATGGCGTTGGCAATCGCTTGCACGCATTCAAAATCACCATTCGAGCTGGCTGGAAAACCTGCCTCGATCACATCGACCTTTAAGCGCTCTAACTGGCGGGCAATACGTAACTTCTCATCCTTGGTCATCGATGCACCGGGCGACTGCTCGCCATCGCGCAAGGTGGTGTCAAAAATAATGAGTTTTTCGGGGGTGGTTTCGGTGGCGGTCATGGCTGGCTCCAAAAAATAAAAATACAGTAAGGGTGAGATTGAAAATCAAAGAGGCAAAGAAAAAGGCCCGGTGTTTTTAACAGCGGGCCTTAAGAGGGGGTATGCGCGTGCGCTACCAACTCCGCCCGGGTGGCAGTAGTAGTAGCACAATCGAAATTTGATTCATAGGCATGAATATAGCACAGATTTTTTTGGCTTACGTAAACTGCTCAGTGCAAGCCACGCTCTTCTGGCTCGTCTTTAGACGTAGCAATTACGCTGGTTTGCTGGCCTTTGGCCTTGCGGTAAGCGTACACCACATAGCCACTGACACCGTAGGCCACAAAAATACCGAACAACACAATAGGCGGGTCAATGTTGATGATCGCTATGCCCAGAGCAATCCCCACCACAGCAATAAAAGGCACCGATTTTTTAAAATTTATGTCTTTAAAACTGTAATACGGTATGTTGGTCACCATGGTGAGGCCCGATAACAGGGTGCAGGCAAACATGGCCCACTTGGCACTTGCAGAGGTAATGTCCAAGTCCGTCATCAGCCAAATAAACCCAGCCACCAGTGCAGCCGCCGCTGGGCTAGGCAAGCCCTGAAAATAGCGTTTGTCCACCACACTGGTATTGACGTTGAAACGTGCCAGCCGCAATGCCGCACATGCGCAATACACAAACGATGCAATCCAGCCCCAGCGGCCCAAGTCTTTAAGTGACCATGCATACGCAATCAGCGCAGGCGCTGCACCAAAGCTCACCATGTCCGATAGCGAGTCCATTTGCTCGCCAAAAGCGCTTTGGGTGTTGGTCATGCGGGCTACGCGGCCGTCTAAACTGTCCAGCACCATAGCGCAAAACACGCCAATAGCAGCCTCACTGAAGCGCCCGTTCATCGCCATGACTACAGCGTAAAACCCGCCAAACAAGCCGGCCAGCGTGAACAGGTTGGGCAATATGTAAATACCTTTTTTGCGCGGCTTGTCAAGCAGCAAAGGCGTGGGGGAAGTTTCGTGTCCGTCGTGCATGGCTAGAGTGTAAAGCACCGCGCTGAAAAAACAAAACCGCCTGCAGCGGTGGCTGCGGCGGTTGTGCTTTTAAAGCTGTGTACAGCTTAGTTGCGGGTTTGGTCAACCAGCTTGTTCTTGGCAATCCAAGGCATCATGGCGCGCAGCTGGGCGCCCACAGTTTCAATCTGGTGCTCAGCAGTTAAGCGGCGGCGGGCCGTCATGCTTGGGTAGTTGGTACGGCCTTCTGAGATGAACATCTTGGCGTACTCGCCCGACTGAATGCGCTTGAGTGCATTGCGCATGGCCACGCGCGACTGCTCGTTGATGACCTCGGGGCCAGTCACGTACTCGCCGTACTCAGCGTTGTTGGAGATCGAGTAGTTCATGTTGGCGATGCCGCCTTCGTAGATCAAGTCGACAATCAATTTGAGCTCATGCAGGCATTCAAAGTAGGCCATCTCGGGGGCGTAGCCGGCTTCTACCAAGGTTTCGTAGCCCATTTTGATGAGTTCTACGGCGCCACCGCACAACACGGCTTGCTCGCCGAACAGATCGGTCTCGGTTTCTTCTTTGAAGTTGGTTTCAATAATGCCAGCTTTGCCGCCACCGTTGGCCATGGCGTAGGACAAGGCCAAGTCGCGGGCTTTGCCGCTTTTGTCTTGGTGCACTGCCACCAGGTGGGGCACGCCGCCGCCTTGGGTGTAGGTGTTGCGCACGGTGTGGCCAGGGGCCTTGGGGGCAACCATCCACACGTCCAGGTCAGCGCGGGGCACAACCTGGTTGTAGTGCACGTTGAAACCGTGGGCAAAAGCCAGCGACGCGCCTTTTTTCAGGTGCGGTTCGATTTCTTTGTACACAGCGGCAATGTTCTCGTCAGGTAGCAAAATCATCACCACGTCAGCGGCTTGCACAGCCTCATTGACTTCGGCAACCTTAAGGCCGGCTTTGGCAACTTTGTCCCAGCTGGCGCCGCCTTTGCGCAGACCAACCAGCACGTTCACGCCGCTGTCGTTCAAGTTTTGCGCATGCGCGTGGCCTTGGCTGCCGTAGCCGATGATCGACACGGTTTTGCCTTTGATCAGGCTAAGGTCGCAATCTTTATCGTAAAAAACTTTCATTTGTGTTCTCCGGTTGGGGGTTAAGTGTAAATGGGGAAAGGGGAGTGGGGAGTTTTTGAACGCAGAGGGCGCGAAGATTACGCAAAGAGCGCAGAAGGGGAGAAAAATAAATACAAAATTTTAAAAACACATTTAAAAATCGGCTCTTCCTTCTATCTTCCTTTTGGTTTTTTTGTCTTCTTCTGCGCTCTCTGCGTGACCTTCGCGCCCTCTGCGTTCAAAAAATTCTTCTGTCTTCAGTGTTAAACACGCAGTATTCTCTCGCCACGCCCAATGCCGCTGGCACCTGTGCGAACGGTTTCTAGGATAGCTGTGCGGTCAATGGCTTCAAGGAATGCGTCGTTTTTGCTGTGGTCACCCGTTAATTCTACGGTGTAGCTTTTTTCGGTCACGTCGATGATACGGCCACGGAAGATGTCAGCCAAGCGCTTCATTTCTTCGCGCTCTTTGCCCACCGCGCGCACTTTCACCATCATCAGCTCACGCTCGGTATAAGCGCCTTCGGTCAAGTCAACCACCTTGACCACTTCAATCAGGCGGTTTAGGTGCTTGGTGATTTGTTCGATCACATCGTCCGAGCCAATCGTGACGATGGTCATGCGTGAAAGGGATTTGTCTTCGGTGGGCGCAACGGTCAGTGACTCGATGTTGTAACCACGGGCTGAAAACAAGCCGACTACGCGGGACAGCGCGCCGGGTTCGTTTTCTAATAAAACTGCAATGATATGTTTCATGGGATTCCTCTTTTCTGAGCCCTCCCCTGCGCACGGTAATGCACAGGCTTGGCTGCAAATAGAATTATCTAAATTTAAGTTACTATAATTTTAATAGCTGTCCGTGCAGCATTTCCTTGGGCCAGAGACCTAATTTGCTTTAAATTAGAGGTCTTCAGAGCTTAATAGCATCTCATTGATACCTTTGCCTGCCTTGACCATTGGGAACACGTTTTCAGCAGGATCGGTACGGAAGTCCATAAACACCGTGCGGTCCTTCAACTTACGGGCCTCGCGCAGGGCGGGCTCTACATCTTGCGGCTTTTCGATCAGCATACCGACGTGGCCATAAGCCTCGGCCAGCTTTACAAAGTTGGGCAGTGTATCCATGTAGCTGTGGCTGTAGCGGCCTTCGTAGTCAATCTCTTGCCACTGGCGCACCATGCCTAGGTAGCGGTTGTTCAGGCTGATAATTTTAATAGGCGTGTTGTACTGCAAACAAGTGGACAGCTCTTGAATGCACATTTGCACCGAACCATCGCCGGTCACACAAAAAACCTCGGCATTGGGTTTCGCAATCTTAATGCCCATAGCGTAAGGAATGCCTACGCCCATGGTGCCCAAGCCACCCGAGTTGATCCAGCGGCGTGGCTCGTCGAAGCGGTAAAACTGCGCGGCCCACATTTGGTGCTGGCCTACATCAGAGGTAATGTAGGTCTCGGTGTCTTTGGTCATGTTCCACAGGCTTTGAATTACGGCCTGCGGTTTGATCACGCTGTTGTTGGAATGGTCGTAAGCCAAGCAGTCGCGCTTGCGCCAGTTGTCAATGGTTTCCCACCAGGCGCCCAGTGCGTTGGCATCAGGCTTGGTAGTGGATTCTTTGACCATGGCGATCAGTTCGGTCAATACGTCTTTCACATCGCCCACGATAGGAATGTCCACCTTCACGCGCTTGGAAATGCTGGATGGGTCAATGTCGATATGGATAATTTTGCGTTCGTTCTGGGCAAAGTGCTTGGGGTTGCCAATCACGCGGTCGTCAAAGCGCGCACCTACGGCCAGCAGCACGTCGCAGTTTTGCATGGCTTGGTTGGCCTCTACCGTGCCATGCATGCCCAGCATGCCCAAAAACTTACGGTCGCTGGCCGGGTAAGCGCCCAAGCCCATCAAGGTGTTGGTGCAGGGGTAGCCCAGCATGTCGACCAAGGTGCGCAGCTCGGCACTGGCGTTGGACAAAATCACGCCACCGCCGGTGTAAATATAGGGGCGCTTGGCGTTTAGCAGCAATTGCAGTGCCTTGCGTATTTGGCCGCCGTGGCCTTTGCGCACCGGCTGGTAGCTGCGCATTTCGACCGGTTTTTTGTACTCGGCTGCGTCGTAAGTCGTTTTGTTAAAGCTCACGTCTTTCGGAATGTCCACCACCACAGGGCCAGGGCGGCCGGTGCGGGCAATGTGGAAGGCGCGTTTCATGGTTTCAGCCAAATCGCGCACGTCTTTGACCAAAAAGTTGTGTTTGACGATGGGGCGGGTAATGCCCACGGTGTCACATTCCTGGAAGGCATCCAGGCCAATCGCGTGCGTTGGCACCTGGCCGGTGATGATCACCATAGGAATGCTGTCCATGTAGGCAGTTGCAATACCAGTGACGGCATTGGTTGCACCGGGGCCCGAGGTGACCAAGGCCACGCCTACGTCGCCCGTAGCGCGCGCATAGCCGTCGGCAGCATGCACCGCTGCTTGCTCATGGCGCACCAAAATGTGCTGCATGGTGTTTTGCTTGTAAAAAGCGTCGTAGATGTGCAACACCGCGCCGCCAGGGTAACCCCAAACGAATTTCACGCCTTCGGCTTGCAGGGTTTTAACCAGGACTTCAGCGCCGCGCAGTTCAGGTAAGTGACCGGAAGGGGCTACAGACGAAGGGGGCGTAGACGAAGGGGCTGTAGACGAAGGGGCTGCAGACGAAGGGGCGGTAGACGAGGCCACAGAGGCGATTTCAGCCTTGGAGATTTCCATATTCAACCTTTCAAAGTTTCTCTGACGAAACTTGAGTGTTGCCCCTCACGCGCTCTTGCGAAGCCGTTACGGGACTTAAGCGCTCTGACCATGAAAGCGCCACTGCGCCTCGAATCAGAACCCGTTTGCTGGTTTTATTAGCAAGCGCACATTATCGCACTGCAACAAGGATTTTTATGCTTTTAGACTTAAAACATGCACCAAAGCAGTAAAACCGCCCTCGCAATGCCATAATTTGCGCACGCTGGTGCGCGCTCTTGCGCCGTACCCACCCATTCTAAATACAGACAAAATTTCCTTTGGCAACCGAGCAAGAACTCTCCGATTTTTTGAAAAGCGTTGAAAAACGTGCCTTCAAGCGCTCGGTCTACCATGTACGCGATGCCGATGCGGCGCTGGACATTGTGCAAGACAGCATGATCAAACTGTGCGAAGCCTACTCGGCCAAGCCTGCAGCCGAACTGCCGATGCTGTTCCACCGAATTTTGGCCAACACCACGCTGGATTTTTTTCGCCGCAAAAAGACCCGGGGCGCACTTTTCTCCAATATGAGCGACTTTGAATCCAAAGGCGAAGACGGAGATTTTGATTTGCTCGAAACTTTAGAGGCGCTAGACCACTCAGAAGGCACAGAAAGCGCCCAAACCAGCACCGAACGGGCACAAACCTTGCGTGAGATCGACTGCCATGTTCAAGAACTGCCAGCACGTCAACGAGAAGCCTTCCTCATGCGTTACTGGGAGGAGATGGACGTTGCTGAGACGGCTGCTGCAATGGGATGCTCGGAGGGAAGCGTGAAAACGCATTGCTCCAGAGCGGTGCATGCGCTGAGCAAAGCACTGACGGCCAAGGGAATTAAACTATGACGAACGCAAGCACACCTCACGAAACAGGCTTTA
Source organism: Polaromonas sp. (assembly GCA_043778205.1). Lineage (GTDB taxonomy): Bacteria > Pseudomonadota > Gammaproteobacteria > Burkholderiales > Burkholderiaceae_C > JAAFIP01. Next base: position 54,635 of record JAYWGO010000108.1, read on the forward strand.
CAGCCCCGTTTTACCAACACAACTTGGCTGACCGCTTTGGCCTGAAGGTAGCCGCTCGGCTCAACGAGCAGCCCCTGCCCCACGACATCAGCGAACGCCTGCGGGTAGCGCGCATGCAAGCCATGGCGCGCGTGCCCAAGCAAGCGCAAACCCAGTTGGCAACGTCTGTGGCTATGTCGGGCGGCGCGGCGGTGTTACACAGCGGTAGCAATGGTGGCCGCAACAATGGTTCACAAGGCAGTGGTTTTGACGATGCATCCAGCTGGTTCAACCGCATTGCCTCTGCTTTGCCACTACTGGCTTTGCTGGTTGGCCTGGCCGCTATAAGCAGCATGACCGATAACGATGCCGCCCGCGAAGTAGCTGAGATTGACCTGCAGCTGCTGACCGACGAGCTGCCCCCAGCGGCCCATACTGACCCCGGTTTTGCCCAGTTTTTAAAATTTGGCCCTCCCAATCCTTAATTTAATTCTTAATCTAAACCCCAAGCTAACCAGTAATTTTTCGGCCACCTCTTCACTTTTTCATGTCCGCAGCCAGCAAGCCCCCCATTCGCCGCCAAGCCCTTAAGGCCTGGGGGTTCACGGTGTGCGCCGCTGTGCTGGTTTGGTCTGTTACAGGTTTGCTGGCCGTGAATGCGCAAATTGCCAGCGCCCCTGCAGCCAAGGCTGTGCAAGCCGCTGTGCCAGATGCCAGCAGCGGGCCCACTTGGCAAAGCCTTAGCCCAGCGCAGCAAACTGCCCTGTCGCCTTTGGCCGCGCAATGGCAAGGCATGAGCGTGCTGCAAAGACAAAAATGGCTGGAAGTGTCCAAAAACCACGCCACCCTGCCTGCCGCAGAACAAGCCAAGCTACACACCCGCATGGGCGATTGGGCCAAACTGAGCCCTAAAGAGCGCGCCAATGCAAGGCAAAACTTTGCCGAAAATCAAGCCCTGACCAGCGGCCTGACCACCGACCAGCGCAGCGCGCAGTGGCAGGCCTACCAGCTGCTCAGCCCTGAAGAAAAAAGCAAGCTTGCCGCCAGCAGCATGCCCAAGCCTGCCCCCGGCCCAGCCACGGTTTTGCGCCCTGCCAACCCGCTCCAAAGCTCACCCCCCGCCCAGTTTGGCACCGCCAAGGCACTGGCCCTGCAAGACGAGCAAGCCAAGCTGCAGCCCAGCAAAATCAGTATCGCACCGCACCTGCAAAAAGGCACCGGCCCTATGCCCCTTAAGCCACTGAACGCATCTAAATCCACCGCAGTACTGGCTGACTCTGCAGACAACGCAAAGTAAAGCGCAGCCACCGGTGCTGTTGGCCAGTGTGTTTATTGAGTTCTTTAGGCCTACCGCCCAAGGAAATGCTGCACAGGCAGCTATTTAATTAATAGCGTTATGACCCCTCCTGCTTCCCCAACTTCAGTTAATCAAACCGCTGCCGGCCCTGCCAGCTCTTCTGCTAGTTCCTCTGCCAGCCTCCCCAGTGCCAGCCTGCTGCTGCGCATGGCCTGCTGGCTCTACGAGGGCATGCTGATGTTTGCGGTAGCCTTTATTGCCACCTGGCTGTTCAGCACCCTAGGCCAAATGCGCAATGCCATGGACGCGCGCCACCCTTTGCTGCAAGGCTTTTTGTTTGTCGTGTTTGGGGTCTACTTTGTGTGGTTTTGGCACAAGGGGCAAACCCTGGCCATGAAGACCTGGCATATCCGCGTGGTAGACCTGCAAGACAGGCAAATCAGCCAGCGGCGTGCGCTGGCACGCTATGCCCTTAGCTGGCTGTGGTTTGTGCCGCCGCTGGCAGTGATGGCGTTTTTTAAACCCAGTGGGGGGCAGGTGGTGCTGGTCATCATGGCGTGGGTGCTGGTGTACGCCCTGCTGAGCCGCTTGCATGCCACGGGCCAGTTTGTGCACGACGCACTGGTGGGAACCCGTTTGGTCAAGCATGCACCCATGAGCAAATCCTTGCCCGCTTAAAGTGACAAGCGCGCCATTTGCGCGACAATCCAGGTATGACCCCACCTGCTAATTCGCCAGAGCGCGAACCCACTGATGCCCAAAAATCCCGCACCGGCTTTACCCGGCTGCTGCACGCCACAGGCTATTCACTGCAAGGCTTGCGCGCAGGCTGGTACGAGGCTGCTTTCAGGCAAGAAGCCATTGCCAGCATCGTCATGGTGCCTGCGGCCTTTTGGGTGGGGCGCAGCTGGCTAGAGGTAGCCGCCCTGGTGGCCGTGGTGGTGCTGGTGATGATTACCGAGCTGCTTAACACCGGCATAGAGACCGCCATCGACCGCATAGGCCCCGAATGGCATGACCTGTCTAAACGCGCCAAAGACATGGGCTCGGCTGCCGTGCTGCTAAGCGTACTGCTGTGTGCGGGCGTATGGCTGGCGGCGCTGTCGGTGCGTTTTAACGTTTTTTAGTGTCTTTAAGCCATCATTAGCTAATTTAAGCCACTTTAAAATGTTTTTGCTGCATTTTTAGCAAGCAAAGCTGGCAACAAAAACCTTTGACCCATGACAAAACCAAGCTTCTCTTTGTGTGTGTACTGCGGCTCGCGCGACGGTGCCCAGCCCGCTTTTGCCTCGGCTGCCAGCGAGGTAGGCCGCTGGATAGGCCAGCGCGGCGGCCAACTGGTGTATGGCGGCGGTAAAAACGGCCTGATGGGCATCGTAGCGCAGGCCACGCTGGACGCAGGCGGCAGCGTGGTGGGCATTATTCCCAAAGACATGGTGGAGCGCGAATGGGCCAACCACGGCTGCACTGAGCTGCACATTGTGCAGACCATGCACGAGCGCAAAGCCATGATGGCCGAGCGCGCTGACGCCTTCATCGCCCTGCCCGGCGGCATTGGTACGTTCGAAGAATTTTTTGAGATTTGGACGCTCAAGCAGCTAGGCTACCTGGACAAACCCATCGGCCTGCTCAATACCAATGGCTACTACGAGCCCTTGATAGGCTTTATAAACAGCTCAGTCAGCGAAGGCTTTGTCAGCGACTGGCAAGTCGACATGGTGCGCATGGAGGCCGAGGCTGACTCGCTGTGCCAGCATTTGATAGAGGCGGCGGGCATGAACCCCAAGCCGCGCTCGGCTGGCATGTAAAAAGGGCGGGCTCAAACAGCCGCTTCGTCTTGCTCACCGGTGCGGATGCGCACTACCTGCTCTACGCTGGTGACAAATATTTTGCCGTCGCCTATTTTGCCGGTGCGGGCGGCTTTGACAATGGCTTCTACACAGCGGTCTACATCGGCTGTTTTAACCACGACTTCCACCTTGACCTTGGGCAAAAAGTCCACCACATACTCAGCGCCACGGTACAGCTCGGTGTGGCCCTTTTGGCGGCCAAAACCTTTAACCTCGGTCACAGTAAGGCCAGTGACACCGCATTCAGCCAGCGCCTCACGGACTTCTTCTAGTTTGAATGGCTTAACAATGGCGGTGATTTGTTTCATAGTTGTCTCTTGTTAAATATTAGCAAATACGGGGGCAGAAGTTCAGGACGCAGAGGGCGCAAAGGTTACGCAGAGGACGCAAAAAAAGCCAAAAAAGAATTTAAATACGACTTCAAAATCTATCGCAATTTAACTTATTTTATTTTTTAGCTTTTGGTGTTTTCTTTTGTCTTTTTTTGCGCCCTCTGCGTAACCTTTACGTCCTCTGCGTCCGGCAGTCCGACTTCAAAGCTCAACATACCAAAACTAAGCCCGAAACTTAGAAGTTATAGGATACCGCCAATCTTTGCCAAAGCTGCGGTGGGTTACCCGAATACCCACCGGTGCTTGGCGGCGCTTGTATTCATTGATTTTGATCAGGCGGGTGACTTTTTCTACATCGGTTTTGTCAAAGCCCGCCGCAATGATCTCGTCAATGCTTTGGTCGTTTTCCATGTAGCGTTCCAAAATGGCATCTAGCACTTCATAGGGCGGCAGGCTGTCTTGGTCTTTTTGGTCGGCGCGCAGTTCGGCACTGGGCGGGCGGGTGATGATGCGCTGGGGGATGGGGTTGGCGCAGGTGCCGTAGGGGTTGTGGGCGTTGCGCCAATTTGACAGCTTAAACACCGTGGTTTTAGCCAAGTCTTTGATCACTGCAAAGCCGCCGGCCATGTCGCCATACAGGGTGCAGTAGCCGGTGGCCATCTCGCTTTTGTTGCCGGTGGTTAGCACGATGGAGCCGAACTTGTTGGACAGGGCCATCAGCATGGTGCCGCGAATGCGGGCTTGGATATTTTCCTCTGTGGTGTCCTCGGCCAGGCCTTTAAATTCACCTGCCAGCGAGGCTTTGAAGGCATCAAACTCGGGGACTATGGAGATTTCGTCGTAGCGCACACCCATGCGTGCGGCCATCTCGCGTGCGTCGGTCCAGCTGATGTCTGCGGTGTAGGGGCTGGGCATCATCACGGCGCGCACGCGGTCTTTGCCCAACGCGTCCACGGCAATCGCCATCACCAGTGCCGAGTCGATACCGCCTGACAGGCCCAAGATGGTGCTGGGGAAGCCGTTTTTGGTCACGTAGTCGCGCACGCCCAGCACCAGCGCGTCCCACAGGTCCGCTTCGTCGGTGCGGGTGGGCTGTTTACTTGCTACTATTTGAATAGCTGCTTGTGCAGCATTTCCTTGGGCGATAGCCGTATTTGATGCTCTTTTTGCCTCAAAAATGAACACATCTTCCACAAAACTGGGGGCATTGCCTGCCAGCGTACCATCGGCGTTTAAAACAAACGATGCGCCGTCAAACACCACCTCGTCTTGCGCGCCCACGTGGTGTGCGTACACCAGCGGCAGGCCGGTGTGCAGCGCGCCTTCGCGCATGCGGGCCACACGCTCGCCGCTTTTACCTACATGGAATGGTGATGCGTTGATGACGGCCAACAGCTCGGCACCGGCTTCTTTGGCCAGCTGGCCGGGCTCGTCAAACCATGCGTCTTCGCAGATCAACAAACCTACCGATATGCCTTCGACCTGGAACACGCACACGCCTTGGCCGGGGGTAAAGTAGCGGCGCTCGTCAAAGACTTGGTAGTTGGGCAGCTCGCGCTTGGCATAGGTTTCTAGCTTGCGGCCCTCGCACAGCACGCTGGCGGCGTTGTAGCGGCGCTGCACTGCAACGCTTTTGGTGCGCTGGTCACCGCCTACCGGATGGCCCACCACCACGTGCAAACCCTTTAACCCCGCCAGTTCGCGGGCCACGGTCTGCATGGCATCATCACAGGCTGTAATGAAGGCTGGGCGCAGCAGCAGGTCTTCAGCCGGATAACCGCAAATCGACAGCTCAGGCGTAAGCACCAAGCGCGCGCCTTGGTCGTAAGCGGTTTTTGACGCAGTGATAATTTTGGCGGCATTGCCCAGCAGGTCGCCTACGGTAAAGTTAAGCTGTGCTACACAGATTTTTAAAGACATGAGAAAACACAATCCGTTCGGGCTGAGCTTGTCGAAGCCGTTGTTCCATCTAAAACCCACTGTCCACGCAGCCCTTCGACAAGCTCGGGGTGAACGGAGGCTGCATGAATCCGTCAGGTAACTCGCCCAATTATGTCACCCGCGTGCACACCTCGCCGCTAGAGGTGAATGCACAGCAGTGGAACGCCCTGCTGGCCGCCAGCGACGCGCCCACGCCCTTTATGCGCCACGAATACCTGGCAGCATTGCACTCTAGCGGCAGCGCCTGCGAGGCCACCGGCTGGCTGCCGCAGTTTGTCAGCCTGTACAGCCAGGGCACTGAGAACGAAAAAGACCAGCTGCTGGCCAGCGCGCCAATGTACATCAAAGACCATTCGTATGGCGAATACATTTTTGACCATGCATGGGCCCGCGCCTACCAAGAGCACGGCCTGCGCTACTACCCCAAGGCCGTAGTCGCGGTGCCCTACACGCCCGTGCCTGGTACCCGTTTTTTGTGCCAAAGTGGGCTATGGCCCAAGGAATTGCTGCATGAGCAGCTACAGTTTTGTGAGCAAAACGGTATTTCGTCTCTGCACGCACTGTTTACCTCTGCCGCAGACAAAGCCGCCTGCGACGCGCAGCCGCTGATGGCCCGGCAAACAGTACAGTTCCACTGGACGAATGCTGCTCCTGCTGCTCCTGCTGCTCCTATTAGTGCCCCCACTGGCGCAACCGAACCCAAATTTGAACCCAAATTTGAACCCAAATCTGAACCCAAATCTGAACCCTACGGCAGCTTCGACCATTACCTGTCCACCTTGGCGCAAGACAAACGCAAAAAAATCCGCGCCGAACGCCGCAAAGTGGCCAGCGCAGGCATCACCTGGCGCACCATGGAAGGCGCAGCCATTAGCCCCGGTGACTGGGCGTTTTTCTACCGCTGCTACGAACGCACCTACCTAGAGCACGGCAACGCGCCGTATCTGACCCCCGCATTTTTTGAGGCCATGGCCAGCACCATGCCCGAAAACTGGGTTATGTTTATCGCCGAGCACAGCGGCCAGCCCATCGCCTGCAGCCTCATAGCGGTCAATTCAAACGCTACTAATACAGTAGCTAACTGTGCAGCATTTCCTTGGGCCATAAGCCTAAAACATATCCAAAATGCAGAAAAAATAGCCTACGGCCGCTACTGGGGCGCCCTGGCCCGCGTAGACAGCCTGCACTTTGAGGCCTGCTACTACCAGCCGCTAGAGTGGTGCATACAAAACGGCTACCACCGCTTTGAAGGCGGCGCCCAAGGCGAACACAAAATGGCCCGCGGCCTGCTGCCCATCACCGCCCACAGCGCCCACTGGCTAGCCCATCCGCAGTTTGCCAATGCGGTAGCCCGATTTTTAGAGCGCGAAGGCGCAGGAATGGAGAACTACATGGAGCATTTGGAGGGGCGCAGCCCGTTTCGGGTTTGAGGAGAGAGTCGGGATATATATTAGACTTCATACTAGGACGCACACCAAATGAATCTTCAATCAAAACTGCAAGAACTTAAGTCAATGCATGAACAAGGCCTTGTTACTGCCGAAGTCTATACAGAGCAGCAAAAGTTATTGTTATCTCAAGGCCTGAATTCCACCGAAGTGATTGGATCAACGAGCCTGTCAGAAATTTTGTGTGTGAGGCATAACATGAGTAAACGAAAGAGCATGTATGCCAAGCAAGAAGAAACTAGCCGCACCAGCGGCCCAC
>JAYWGO010000109.1:0-5315 GCA_043778205.1 Polaromonas sp.
AGTACACTTATCCACAGTTGCTGATTCAAAATCAAGCAACCCGCCCTGGCTCAATATTGGATCGGCAGGGTGGTTCAATATTCAATCGGCGCTGACAGCTTGGCCAAAGAAATTCAAACTTTAGATCTCTAGCCAGGACTCACCATGCGCGCCGTAGCCTACAACCGCCCCTTTGACGAGCAATCTGACTTCTTCAGGCGCAAGTTAAGCCTGCCCGCCGAGCGCTACGACAGCATCCAACGCAGCGCTCACGACCACGCCTTCATGGTCGCCGGGGCCGTCCAGGCCGACCTCATCGCCGACCTGCGCGCAGCTATCGACAAAGCCATCAACCAAGGCACAGGCTTGGCACAGTTCCAAAAAGATTTTGATAAAACCGTCGCCCAAAACGGCTGGGAATACAAAGGCCCCCGCAACTGGCGCACCCAAGTCATCTACAACACCAACCTGCGCACCAGCTACGCCGCAGGCCGCTTCGCCCAGCTGCGCGATCCCGACGCATTGGCCGCCCGGCCGCTGTGGCGCTATGTGCACAGCGACACCGTCTTGCAGGCCCGCCCAGAGCACCAAGCCTGGGACGGTCTTATCCTAGATGCTACGGACGCATGGTGGGACACCCACTACCCGCCCAACGGCTGGGGTTGCCAATGCACCGTCCAAGCCATCGCCCCGGACGAGCTGGCCGACTACCAAAAACAGCAGCCCGACGACCCACCCACTGATAGCGGCGACACCACAGGCATAGACGAAGGCTGGGACTACGCCCCCGGCCAAGCCGCAGGCGACACCGTCCGCCTGGCCGAAACCAAAGTCACAGCCCTGCTAGACCGTGACCAGGCCATCGCCCGAGAATATGCCATCCATCTCATGAATGACGGTAGTTTTGAAGCCTGGCACACCGACCTGCTAAACCGCATAGCCGCCTTGGACACCGAAACATCCGCCTTCACAGGCAAAGATGCCGAGCAACAAAAGATCCAATTCTTAGTCGACAAAATTGCAAGTCGCCTAGGCAAAACAGACGGCAACAAGCAAAAACGCATAGAGTCTTGGCCTATAGCAACCCTCAATTCCGATGCACAAGTTTGGTTGGGCACCGATAGCAATATCGTCTACTTCAGCACTGAAACCGCCATAAAGCAAATTGTCAAGCGCGGCGAGAATATCGGTGTCGATCAATATATCAAGGTGCAATCTTTGCTAGACAATGCGCCTGTGGTGGTCAAGGATCGTGACTTGCACCTGGCTTATTTCAAAGAAGACGGCAAGTACTACAAAGCGGTGGTGAAATTAAGTACCAACAGCAAAGACCAAGAAGAGTTGTATTTAGTCAGTATGCACGAAGTGCAGCCAAGCGATATTGAAAAAGCCAAGAAAAAAGGCCGCGTTGTGCGCGACCTTTTGTGATGTGAACGGGGTGCGAAGGACAACTACTCCCTTCATCTCGCATAAGCCACGGCTAGTTGATTCACCGTATCCTCACCCCGAAAACATATTATGTCTACTTTCAATGTACTGGTCAACGATAAAGCCATTCAAGCCAAGTTAACCGAGCTGGCCAGCCGCACTACCAACCTGCGCCCAGCCCTCACTGACATAGGCGAGGCCCTCAAAATCCAAATAGACCGCTACTTTGCAGCCCAAACCGGCCCAGACGGCAAACCTTGGGCAGCCAACCAACTGGACACAGTCAGGGCCTACGGCAAGAAAAGAAGCGGTTACAGCAAGAAAACAGGCCAGCGCAGTGCCAGAGGTAAGGCCATAGAAGAGTCCAAAAAGATACTGCAAGGTCTGACAGGCGACCTACGCCGCCAAATCTACTGGCGCGCCAACGAATCAGCAGTCATCTTAGGCAGCCCCATGAAGTACGCAGCCATCCACCAATACGGCGGTCAATTCAAAGCCTGGGGCAAAACCACCCTAACCATGCCCAGCCGCCCATTCATGCCAGTAGACCAAAACGACAACCTCTACCCAGCCGCCCAAGCCCTAATCCTAAAACGCCTAGAGCAACACCTAAGCCAGCTAAAGTAGCCCAACCAATACACGGCCGCACCACCGCATTTAGCCCAGCAATGAATCCTTTAGCAAAGCTAAAATAAAAACCCCTCAATTTATCGCGCCAAACCCCCGCATTTATCGCGGCGCGCTTCAGACACACGATGGAACTGCAAATCAACGGGAAAACACAGTCTGTGCAGGCCGACGGCGCTATGCCCCTGCTTTGGGTGCTGCGCGATGTGCTCAACATGACAGGCACCAAGTTTGGCTGCGGAGTGGCGGCCTGCGGCGCGTGCACTGTGCGGGTGGATGGGCAGGCAGTGCGCTCGTGCGTAACACCTGTGTCGACCGTGGTGGGCAAGCAGATTCAGACTATCGAGGCCACCGACGCCCAGCTTGTCAAGCTGCAAGCAGCCTGGATTGCCGAGCAAGTGCCCCAGTGCGGCTACTGCCAAAGCGGCATGCTGATGGCCGCTAGCGCCCTGTTAGACGCTACGCCACAGCCCACCGACGCGCAAATCGACGCGGCGATGACCAATATTTGTCGCTGCGGCACCTACCAGCGGGTTAGGGCGGCCATACACCGCGCTGCGGGCAGCCCGGTGGCAAAGATGGGAGCGCCAGCATGAAGCGGCGCAGCATACTTTTATCTGCTGTCGGCATCGGTGGTGCATTAATCGTCGGTTGGGGCGTGATGCCGCAGCGCTCGCGCTTAGGCGCAGGTGCCCTGACGCTGCCCACAGAGGGCGATGTCGCTCTGAACGGCTGGATCAAAATTGCGCTGGACGGCACCGTGGTGCTGGCCATGCCGCGCAGCGAGATGGGCCAAGGCGTGCACACCGCGCTGTCTATGCTGGTGGCTGAAGAGCTGGACGTGCCGCTGTCACAGGTGCGCACCGAGCAGTCGGGCTTAGACGCTATCTACGGCAATGTGGCGATGTTTGTGGGCTCATTGCCGTTTCACCCGCAAGACAGCGAAGCGGGCCAAGCCACCACGGCGGTAAAAACGGGCGAATGGATTGTGGGCAAGGTGGCGCGTGAGCTGGGCGTAGTGGTCACAGGCGGCTCGTCCAGCGTGGCTGACGCTTGGGGCCCTGTGCGTTTGGCAGCGGCCACGGCACGTGCGCAGCTGGTGGGCGCGGCGGCAGCGCAGTGGGGCGTGCCTGCGGCGCAAATCAGCATCACCCAAGGCGTGCTCACAGCGGCAGGCAAAACGGCCAAGCTGGGTGAGCTGGCCAGGGCCGCTGCTGGCGTATCGCCAGGCGAGGTCAAGGTCAAGGTCAAAGACGCTAAAGATTTCAAACTGCTGGGCATGGCGGCCCCGCGCACCGATGTGCCTGCCAAGGTCGACGGTACGGCGCAGTTTGGTATCGACGTGCGCCCCAGCGGCATGGTGTTTGCTGCCGTGCGCCTGTGCCCCATGTTGGGCGGCTCCACGGGCGCGTTTGATGCAGCTAGAGCACTCTCCTTGCCGGGCGTGGAGCGTGTGGTGCAGCTGCCTGCGTTGGGCGGCGGCACGGCGGGCCTGGCTGTCATTGGCGCTACCTCGTGGCACGCCAAGCAAGGCGTGCAAGCCATCGAGGTTCAGTGGCAGCAGCGCCCGCTGGGCGCGCTGGAGTCTGCCGTTATTGAGAAAAACATCCAAGCTGCCGCGGCCCAAGGCGGCGGTTTTACATTTCACAGCCGGGGCGACACTGACGTTGCAGAGCAGGCTGCCAGCCGCAAGCTAGAGGCCATGTACAGCGCGCCTTATTTGGCCCACGCCACCATGGAGCCCATGAACTGCACCGCGCAAGTCAAGGATGGCAAAGTCACGGTATGGGCGCCTACCCAAGTGCCGCAGATGGCGCGAGATATCGCCGCGCAAGTTGCGGGTGTGCCCAAAGACGCCGTGACGGTACATGTCACTTTGATCGGCGGGGGCTTTGGCCGCAGGCTGGACGTGGACTTTGTCGCGCAAGCGGTGCGCGTGGCCATGGACTGCGCGGGCCGCCCGGTGCAGCTGCTCTACTCGCGAGAAGAAGACACCATGCACGATTTTTACCGCCCAGCCCACGCCGCACTGCTGCGCGCCAGCATTGACGCCAAGGGCGCAGTTACCAGCCTGCGTATTCAGTCGGCGGGTGATGCGATCACGCCGCGTTGGTTTGAGCGTGCCTTTCCGCTGTTAGCTGGCCCCGTGGACAGTCCGGACAAAACCACTGCAGAGGGGCTGTTTGACCTGCCATACAACTTTGCCTCGCAGCATATGTCCCACACCGCAACGCACTCTGGCGTACCTGTGGGCTACTGGCGTGCAGTGGGGCATTCGCACAACGCGTTTTTCTCTGAAGGTTTTGTCACCGAGCTAGCACACGCCACGCAAACCGATCCGCTGGAGTTTCGCCGCAGCGCGCTGACACAGTCCCCGCGCCACTTGGCGGTGCTTAACCTCGCCGCCGAAAAAGCCTCATGGGGCAAACCACTGCCAGCAGGGCGCGCGCACGGTATGGCACTACATGAGTCGTTTGGCTCTATTGTGGCGCAGGTGCTTGAGGTGTCTCTAGAGCAAGGGGCACCGCGCGTTCACCGCGTGGTGTGCGCTATTGACTGCGGCACAGCCGTCAACCCAGGCGTAATTGCGCAGCAAATGGAAAGCGCAGTGGTGTTTGGCCTGACAGCAGCGCTGTACGGGCGTGTAGATATAGTGCAAGGCCAAGTACAGCAAACCAACTATCCCAATTACCCCATGCTCAAGCTGGCGCAAGCGCCTGTGGTGCAGACCTTTGTGGTGCAGAGCAACGCAGCGCCAACAGGCGTAGGCGAGCCAGGTTTGCCGCCTGTTGCGCCCGCCTTGGCAGCTGCACTCTTTACGCTCACAGGCCAGTGGCAGCGCGCGCTTCCTTTCGCAAAATCAACAGCAAAATTAACCTAGCGTAAGCCCAGCCTGCATCTCTTGCTAGCACTGCGAGAGCACACGGGCAAATTAGAAAAACAAACCTAAAAATACTTGCTGATGCTGCACAGCCCGCGCTATACTAGAGGGCTTCGCTGTTGAAAAGTGGCGTGGTTTTGAATCAGAACTACGCAGGCACAGCAGCAAAGAAAGTCGAAAATTATTTGACGGACATCAAAAATCCGGTATATAATTTGAGGCTATGCTGAAAACGCGGCTTACTTAAAACAAGCTGCAAAATAAATTAGCAGAAACCCTAAATAATTGACACGGGTTTAAAAAATGTGTCATAATCAAAGGCTTCGCTGATCACGGCGGGGTTAACAAGAAGTCGAGAGATTTGTTGTTGTTCATTAAAAATTTACAGCCGATAAGCGTG
>JAYWGO010000110.1:0-61524 GCA_043778205.1 Polaromonas sp.
GAGGCATATCGCATTGCCAAGCTTGAAATGCACGAAGAAAACAAACGCATCCGCAGCCTGCAGCAGCGCATGCTCAATGGCCTAAAAGACGTTGAAGAAGTGTTTTTAAACGGCCATGCCGACAAGCGCGTGCCGCATAACCTGAACATGAGCTTTAACTATGTTGAGGGAGAATCGCTCATCATGGGTATCAAGGGTTTGGCCGTGTCGAGCGGTTCTGCGTGTACATCAGCATCGCTCGAACCCAGCTACGTGCTGCGCGCCCTAGGCCGTAGCGATGAATTGGCGCACAGCAGTCTGCGCATGACGATGGGCCGCTGGACGACCGAAGAAGAAATCGACTACGCGGTGGGCACGATCAAAGAAAATGTGGCCAAACTGCGCGAGCTGTCACCGTTATGGGATATGTTCAAGGAAGGTATCGACCTTTCGACGATCCAATGGGCCGCTCACTAGCCCAGGCTTCACAAATTTAAGAGGTAATCACCATGGCTTATTCTGAAAAAGTAGTGGACCACTACGAAAACCCCCGCAACGTCGGCTCGTTTGACAAGAGCGACGATACCGTTGGCACCGGTATGGTCGGCGCGCCCGCGTGCGGCGACGTGATGAAGCTGCAAATCAAGGTCAACCCGCTTACCGGCGTGATTGAAGATGCACGCTTTAAAACCTACGGCTGTGGTTCGGCCATTGCGTCTAGCTCGCTGGTGACCGAGTGGGTCAAAGGCAAAACGCTGGACCAGGCAGCAGCTTTGAAGAACAGCCAAATCGCTGAAGAACTGGCGCTACCGCCGGTGAAAATTCACTGCTCTATCCTGGCCGAAGATGCCATTAAAGCGGCAGTTAACGACTACAAAGCCAAGCATGGCGTGGCAGTAGCTGCTTAACTCGACGATCGGTTTTCATGGCAGTTACTTTATCTCCCGCCGCAGCCAAGCACGTTACCAAGTACCTTACCAAGCGCGGCAAGGGCGTGGGCGTGCGCTTGGGTGTTAAAACCACCGGTTGCTCAGGTTTGGCCTACAAGCTGGAATACGTAGACGAGATTCCGCCGGAAGATGTGCTGTTTGAAACCCAAGGCATTAAGCTGATGGTGGACCCTAAAAGCTTGGCTTACCTGGACGGCACCGAGCTAGACTTTGTGCGTGAAGGCTTGAACGAAGGCTTTAAGTTCAATAACCCGAATGAGCGGGACAAGTGCGGCTGCGGTGAGTCGTTTCGCGTGTAAAGCCCGTGATTTTGGATGGCAAGCCTTTGGCTGAACATGAAAAGCCTACGGCCTTGCACATAAAGCCTACGGCTTTGGACCTGCGGTCAAACGATTTCGCGCTTTTTAATCTGCCCTTTTGCTTTGCGCAGGACCGCGCGGCCATAGATGCCCGCTGGAAAGAGCTGCAGCGCGAGGCCCACCCTGATAAATTTTCTGCCCAAGGCACAGCCGCACAGCGCATTGCCATGCAATGGAGTGTGCGCATTAACGAGGCTTACCAGCGTTTGAAAGACCCACTGCAGCGCGCCGCCTACCTGTGCGAGCTGCACCAAAGCCCAGTTAACGCTGAAAACAACACCGCCATGCCTGCAGCGTTTTTAATGCAGCAAATAGAGCTGCACGAGGCGCTGGAAGAGGCCGCAACTGAAGAAGATTTAGACAAACTAAGCTTACAGATTAATGAAATAGAGCACAAGCAGCTATCAGAAATAGAGCATCTGCTAGATGCGCAGCAAAACTACCCCCAGGCCGCCGAGGCTGTAAGAGCCCTTATGTTCACTGCGCGTTTTAGGCGCGGCGTACAGGCGCGCTACGAGGCTCTGGGACAATAGTGCAAACGACACCACAACATGGCACTTCTTCAAATCTCCGAACCGGGCCAAAGCCCAGACCCGCACACGCGCCGCATTGCCGTGGGCATTGACCTGGGCACCACCCATTCCCTGGTAGCAGCCGTTAAAAGCGGCGTGGCCGAGTGCTTGCCTGACGACCAGGGCCGGGTGCTTTTGCCCAGCGTGGTGCGCTACCTGCCCGAGGGCGCATCGCCCAGCCGCTACATAGGCTTTGAGGCACACGCCGCACAAAGCCTGGACCCTGAAAACACGATTGCCAGCGTCAAGCGCCTGATGGGCCGGGGCATGAACGACATTGCCAACGCTGACAAGCTGCCGTACAAGCTGTTGGCCCAAAACACCAACGGGGTAGGCATGGTGAAAATTGCCACCGCTTACGGGGAGAAATCCCCCGTTGAGGTGAGCGCCGAGATTTTGGCTACGCTGCGTTTTCGGGCCGAAGACAGCTTTGCTGACGACATCTATGGCGCGGTAATTACCGTACCCGCCTACTTTGACGACGCGCAGCGCCAAGCCACCAAAGACGCCGCCCAACTGGCCGGCATTAACGTGCTGCGGCTGATCAACGAGCCCACCGCAGCGGCCATAGCCTACGGCCTGGAGAACGCCGTAGAGGGCGTGTATGCGGTGTACGACCTGGGCGGTGGCACCTTTGATATTTCTATTTTGCGGCTGTCCAAAGGGGTGTTTGAAGTCATCTCCACCGGCGGCGACAGCGCGCTGGGCGGCGACGACTATGACCGCGCCTTGGCCGACCTGATCCTTGCGCAAACCGGCCTGGTTGCCAGCAGCGCCAGCGACAAAGCCGCCATCAAGATGCTGGCACGTGAGGTAAAAGAAAAACTGTCTGCTACTGATTCTGTAGCTGCTTGTGCAGCATTTCCTTGGGCCAAAGCCGAATTTGTTATTGAAAAAGCCAATTTTGAGCATGCTACAGCGCATTTAACCGCCAAAACCCTGCAGGCGGTGCGCAAGGCCCTGCGCGATGCCAAGCTGACCAAAGACGAGGTGCAGGGCGTGGTGATGGTGGGCGGCTCGACCCGCATGCCGCAGGTGCAAAGCGCGGTCGCAGAGTTTTTTGGCAAACCATCGCTGAACAACCTCAACCCCGACGAAGTAGTGGCCCTGGGCGCCGCCATTCAGGCCAACCAACTGGCGGGCAACAACCCCCTTGGCGACCTGCTGCTGCTGGACGTGATAGCGCTGAGCCTGGGCATTGAGACCATGGGCGGCTTGGTAGAGCGCATCGTGCCGCGCAACCAAACCATTCCTACCGCCATGGCGCAAGACTTTACCACCTACCAAGACGGCCAAACTGCGCTGGCGCTGCACGTGGTGCAGGGCGAGCGCGACCTGGTGCAAGACTGCCGCAGCCTGGCCCGCTTTGAACTGCGCGGCATACCGCCCATGGTGGCAGGCGCAGCGCGCATCCGCGTTACGTTTACTGTGGATGCCGATGGCATGCTCCATGTGGACGCCAAAGAGCAGGTCAGCGGTGTGCAGGCGCAGATCGATGTGAAACCCAGCTACGGCCTGACAGATGCGCAGATTGCCGACATGCTGCAGAGCAGCTTTAGCACCGCCCACATCGACATGCAGGCCAGAGCGCTGGCCGAGGCGCGCCTGGACGCTGACCGCATGCTGCTGGCCCTGCAAAGCGCCTTGAATGCAGACAGAGATTTGCTCACCAGCGATGAGCAGCGCGCCATCGAACTATTGGCCGATGCGGTGCGCGCGTCCAAAAACTCCAGCGAAGCCGCTTTCATAGAGCAGCAAACCAAGCTGCTGGCCGAGGGCACCGAAGCCTTTGCCGCCCAGCGTATGAATGCGGGTATTCACAAAGCCTTAGCAGGCAAAAATATCGAGACGGTGTAACCCACCGACACACCATGCCAGTGATTAAAATTCTTCCCCACTCCGAGTACTGCCCCCAAGGCAAAGACATCACGGCCAACGTGGGCGACAGCATTTGCGAAGCCCTGCTAGAGCACGGCGTAGAGATAGAGCATGCCTGCGACATGAGCTGCGCCTGCACCACCTGCCACATCATCGTGCGCAGCGGCATGGGCAGCCTGAACCCGTTGGACGACAACGAAGAAGACCTGCTAGACCGCGCCTGGGGCCTAGAGCCCAACAGCCGCCTAAGCTGCCAAGCCTTTGTAGGGCAAGCCGACTTGGTGGTGGAGATTCCCAAGTACACGGTGAACCATGCCAAAGAGAACCATTAGCCCAAACAGTTGCATTGCTTTTTAGTGGGCGATAACGCCACACCTGAAGGCAAAGCGAAGAACCGGCGGATTGAGTTTAAGAAAACATAAGCCTGCTGATGGTTTAATTATTCTTTACAGCACAAGGTGGTTGGCGCAAGTTAGCCACCTTTTTTAGTTACCATCAAGGCTTGGCCAGACGTGTAGCACCCCTAATTTTCACCCCAAAACTCCTACAGCACCCATGCGGCAAATATTTTTAGACACTGAAACCACCGGCCTTTCGGCTGCGGGCGGCGACCGTATTTTGGAGCTGGCCTGTGTTGAGATGGTTAACCGCAAGCTGACCCGCAGCAACCAGCACTTCTACATCAACCCTGAGCGCGACAGCCACGAAGAAGCACTGCGTGTGCACGGTATTACCAGCGATTTTTTGGCTGACAAGCCCAAGTTTGCCGCTATTGCCGATGCGTTTTTGGCCTTTGTGGCAGGCGCTGAAGTCATCATCCATAACGCCGCGTTTGATGTGAGCTTTATCAACGCCGAGCTGGCCAAGCTAGGCAAAGCCGAGTTCAAAACCCATGTCGCCAAAATCACTGACAGCCTGGCCATGGCCAAAGAGCTGTACCCCGGCAAACGCAACGGGCTAGATGCCCTGTGCGACCGTTTGGGCGTAGACAATTCCAGTCGCACACTGCACGGCGCGCTGCTAGACGCTGAGCTGTTGGCAGACGTGTACATCAACCTCACACGCGGCCAAGATGCCCTGCTGATCGACACGGGCACTGGCGCGCTAGGCGGCGAAGGTGCAGGCGCGGCGCTGACAGACTTTAGTGCGCTAGAGTTGCTGGTGCTGCAGGCCAACGACACCGAGGCCGCCGCGCATGAAGAGGTACTGGCACAAATTGACAAGGCCAGCGGCGGCAAAACAGTGTGGCGGCCTGTGGTTTGCGAGGTATAATTTAAGGCTTCGGGAGATTAGCTCAGGGGTAGAGCACTGCATTCACACTGCAGGGGTCGCAAGTTCGAAACTTGCATCTCCCACCATCTAAATTCGCATGCAACTAGTTTTGCGGCGCAAGCAACCGCAGTTGCGCTTGCTGCGCGATGCGCACACAGTCTTTAATATGTTGCTCGCCCAAATAACGGATGGCCGCATACCCCACCACAGCGGACACAGCCTGGCCCGCCAGCGGCACAAACTTGGCCGCTTGCGCGGCAGTCAGCCGCACCCCAATCAGTTTGGCCGCCTTTAACACCAGGTCTTTGGTAATAAACTTACCCACCAGCACGGTGCCCGTCATGGCAATGGCTTTTTGCACTTTTTCGCGGTTGCTGGGGTCTAGGCGGTCTAGCTGCTCGGCGCTCAGGCCAAACTCAGCATTGATCTTGGGCAGCAAACGTGAGAGCAGGGCAGCATCAACCGCCCAGTCTAGCCCCGGCACGGGTACGGCACTGGCAAAGCCTGCCACCAGTGCGCGCTTATTAAGCATGCGGCGAGAGCGCGCAATCGCCAGCTGGTAAGCCGCATCGGTTGAAGGCGCGCCGACATTGTCTTTGTGGCTATTGTTCATTGTGTAAGCTTGGGTGATTGTGGTTTGGCCCAGTGGTTAGCCTTGCGAGCCACCGGTTTTACTTTTAACAAAACCATAAATAACCAGCAAAATTACAGCGCCTACTACCGATGCAATGTAGCCAGCCGTATCACCTTGCTTGTACCAGCCCAGTGACTGGCCTGCGAAATTGGCAACAAACGAACCGCCAATGCCCAGCAGCGCCGTCATAATCCAGCCCAGTTTGTCGTCGCCAGGTTTTACAGCGCGTGCAATAAAGCCCACAATCAGGCCGACAAAAATGGTTGCAATCAAAGAAATCATGGTGTGTAGTTCCAATTTAAGGGTGGTTAACTATTGCACACAACCGGTGGCGCAATAAATGG
Source organism: Polaromonas sp. (assembly GCA_043778205.1). Lineage (GTDB taxonomy): Bacteria > Pseudomonadota > Gammaproteobacteria > Burkholderiales > Burkholderiaceae_C > JAAFIP01. Next base: position 5,989 of record JAYWGO010000110.1, read on the forward strand.
ACTTTACACTGAGTTTGGGCACCCAGCGATGGCACCTGATGAGTTCAGCTCAGCATGTAGTGCAACACCATGATGTTAACGATGCGGTTAATCGCTTCTGTTGCCCAAAAAAATAGTGCACAGGCAGCTATACATTTAGGAGTAATTACGGTTCCCGATGGGCTAAAGGCTGACGCACCAGCTCAGCCCGTACCACCACCACCAGCCCGGCCAACACCACCAGCAGGCCTACCAAAGCCAACCCGCCGGGGCGTTCGCCCACCACGGCAATGGCCAGTACAAATGCCGTGACCGGCTCACCCAAGGCCAGTGCTACTGCGGTGGCACCCGAGATATGCCGCAGGGCGTGGCTAAACAGCAAGTAGGCCACTGCGGTGCCCATCACCCCCAGCCAGGCCACCACAGCCACGTCTTGGGCGCTGAGGTGCACGGCACCCGCCAGTGCCCAAGCGATGGGCACAGCCAAAGCGGCTGCCAGCACAAACACAGCCGCTGTCACCACGCCCGCCGGTGCCACGCTGACCATGTGTTTATTAACCAATGCATACACAGCGTAGGACAAGCCCGCCAGCAGGCACATGGCTACCCCAAACAGGCTAAAGCTAGCCCCAGGTGCTGCACTGGCTGCTACCACGCCAGCGCTGGCCATCATCAGGCCCACACCCGCCACAGCCAAGGCGGTGCCCAGCCACCACACCACAGGTGGTGCGCGGCGCAGCACCAGTGCCTGAAGTAGACCTGCCCAAATAGGCCCACTGCCTATAGCGATAGCGGTGCCTACGGCCACACCGCAGGCACGCACACCGGCAAAAAACGCCAAGTTGTAGCTGCACATGCACGCTGCGGCCAAGCCTATGGCAGGCCAAGGTAGGTTGGCCAGACTGCGCCGCGCCAGTGCTGGCCTGTCGGTGAGCGCCAGCCACGGCATAAAAAACAGCGCTGCGGCCCATAAACGCAGGCTGCCCACCCAGTAGGCTGACAGCTGCGGCGGTGCAAAGCTTTGGGCGGTGCCGGTGGTGCCCCACAGCATTGCTGCGGCAAGCACCATCAAAACGCCATGCAAGGGATTGATTTTCATGGGCGCATCATGCCCCATTAGGTGCATTGAAATGTCGAGAGACGATGGAACTTGGCTAGTTTGGGCTGGGCACTCTGGGTGCTCTGAGTGTCTGCACCGTCACGCCCCGGTCACGTTGCAGAGCGAACAGTAGCGCGCTAGCACTGCGGTAGCCGACCTGGGCAGCAGCGGCATCCAGTGTGTGGCCAGCGCGCAGCCAGCGCTCGGCCGAGCCCAAGCGCTGCTGCCGCAGCCAAGCCTGCGGGGCCAGCCCCGTCAGCAGCCGCCAGCGCAGCTGAAATTGCGGCGCAGACAAGCAGTAAAGTGCCGCCATGCGTGCCACTGGCCAGCTTTCGTGCAGGCTGTCAACCAGCGCAGCTTCTAGCGCGGCAGGGTCTATCTTTCTGCGCGGCTGGACAGCTGCTGCGCACGCCACGCGGCCCAGCAAATGCAGCATGCTGTCTTTAGGCGACCAGTCTGGCCACAGCGCAAAGGCCTTGAACCGGTCTAGTCGCACGCCAGTTTCAAACCCTGCAGGTACATCCACCACCCACACGCTGGCACCTGTTTGCTGTGGGTTACGTGCATTGGCCGCAATTGCAGTTTCTGCCTTGCTCCCAAGCCCAGCTTGAAAACAGTGCACCGCACCCGGCGGCACCACCAAGCCGCTGCACGCATCCACCCGCGCCGCCCGCCCGTCTACTTCCAGTTCAAGGCAGCCGCCTACACCCAGCAGCACCTGCGCAAAGTCATGCACATGCGCGGTGTGCTCGCCTTGGTAGCGGCGTAGTGAGGCTGTAGGGTGGCTAAATGAACATTTCAGCATCGGGCAACTATACCGCTGCGGTGGTAGCTTGCGTTAGCGGCACCTGCACCGCAGAGCTATTGTTTGGCAGCTGATTTTTACGTTTTACACCTGTGACCCAAGGAAATAATGCATAGTTAGCTATTAAAAGTAGAGCATTTAAAAAATGACCATTTAAAAGCTGTTTTTTTGTACAGTTTGCACACTTCTTCCCCCTACAATTCCCCCATGGCAGATAAATTACCCACTACGTTAAACACCGCTTACAGCGAAGGTTCGATCCGCGTTCTTAAAGGCTTGGAGCCTGTCAAGCAACGCCCTGGCATGTACACGCGCACCGACAACCCGTTGCACGTTATCCAAGAGGTGCTGGACAACTCTGCCGACGAAGCGCTGGCCGGCTTTGGCAAGAAGATCAAGGTCACCCTGCACACCGACGGCTCGGTGTCGATAGACGACGACGGGCGGGGTATTCCGATTGGCATGCACCCTGAAGAGAAAGCACCTGTGATTGAGCTGGTGTTTACGCGCCTGCATGCGGGTGGCAAGTTTGACAAAGGCAAGGGCGGGGCCTACAACTTCTCAGGCGGCCTGCACGGCGTGGGCGTGAGCGTGACCAATGCGCTGGGCAAGCGGCTGGAGGCTACCAGCTACCGCGAGGGCATGGTGGCGAAGCTGGTGTTTGAAGGCGGCGACGTGGTGGAAAAACTCCATCTGCGCAAGCAAATTGAGGGCGACCGCAAGCAAGGTACTTCAGTGCGGGTGTGGCCAGATGGCAAGTATTTTGAATCGCTGGTGATTCCCCTCAACGAGCTGACCCACCTGCTGCGCAGCAAAGCCGTGCTGATGCCCGGCGTGAGCGTGACGCTGGTGAACGAGAAAACCAAAGACACGCAAAGCTGGCAGTACAAAGGCGGCCTGCGCGACTATCTGGAGCAAACGCTCAATGGCGACGTGGTGATTCCGCTGTGGGAAGGCGACGGCTTTGCCGATGCCAAAGACGACACCTTTGCCGAAGGCGAGGGCGCGGCCTGGTGCGTGGCCTTTACCGAAGACGGCCAACCGGTGCGCGAAAGCTACGTCAATTTGATCCCCACCACCAACGGCGGCACCCATGACAGCGGGCTGCGCGATGGCTTGTTCACAGCAGTCAAGAGTTTTATCGAGCTGCATTCGCTCTTGCCCAAAGGCGTGAAGCTGCTGCCCGAAGACGTGTTTGCCCGCGCGTCCTACGTGCTGTCAGCCAAGGTGCTCGACCCGCAATTCCAAGGCCAAATCAAAGAACGCCTGAACTCGCGCGATGCGGTGCGCCTGGTCTCCAATTACGTGCGCCCCGCCATGGAGCTGTGGCTGAACCAGCACGTCGACTACGGCAAAAAACTGGCCGACCTGGCCATCAAAGCCGCGCAAACCCGCCAGCGCGCAGGCCAAAAAGTAGAGAAACGCAAAGGCTCCGGCGTAGCCGTGCTGCCCGGCAAACTGACCGACTGCGAAAGCCGCGACCTGTCGCACAACGAAGTGTTTTTGGTCGAAGGCGACAGCGCTGGCGGCAGCGCCAAAATGGGCCGCGACAAAGAATCTCAAGCTATATTGCCCCTGCGCGGAAAAATTTTGAACACCTGGGAGGTAGAGCGCGACCGCCTGTTTGCCAACACCGAGATCCACGACATCTCGGTAGCCATCGGCGTAGACCCGCACGGCAAAGACGACAACCCCGATTTAAGCGGCCTGCGCTACGGCAAAATTTGCATCTTGTCTGATGCCGACGTGGACGGTTCGCACATTCAGGTGCTGTTACTTACGCTCTTTTTCAAACACTTCCCCAAGCTCATCGAAACCGGCAACATCTACGTTGCCCGCCCGCCGCTGTTTCGCATCGACGCGCCCGCACGCGGCAAAAAGCCTGCCAGCAAGCAATATGCCCTAGACCAAGGCGAGCTCAACGCTATTTTGGACAAACTGCGCAAAGACGGCGTGGCCGAGCGCAAATGGACGATCAGCCGATTTAAGGGCCTGGGCGAGATGAATGCGGAACAATTATGGGAAACCACACTCAACCCTGACACCCGCCGATTGCTACCAGTGCAGTACGGCGAGCTGGACTCAGCCTTCACGGCCATCAAGTTCACCCAACTGATGGGCAAAGGCGAAGCGGGTGCACGGCGCGAACTGATGGAACTGCATGGGGATTCTGTCGAGGTGGATGTATGACCGCTCTGACTTTCGCGGGGTGGGGGGCGGGATGGGGATCGGAATCGGGGGCAGGACGCAGAGGACGCAAAAGTTACGCAGAGGACGCAAAAAAGAAAATACCAAAAAAATACAAAATAAAATGCTCGGTAATCCAGATTTTTTCAAGTCGTGTTCAATTTTGGTTTTATTTTTCTGCCTGTCTTCTTTTGCGTCCTCTGCGTAACTTTTGCGTCCTCTGCGTCCAGAAACCCGCTTTCGCCGCAATGACAACCCGCCCTACAACAGGAAGAGCAACACAGTGAGCGCCAGAGTCCGCCTTCGCCCAACCATGCAAAGTGACCTCCAGTATGTCCTGTCACTAGAGCAGGACGAAGCCAACTTGCCTTTCATCACTCCGTGGGACCGTACCCAGCACGAAGCTGCGATTCGGTTTCCCGACATGCGGCATTTCATCATTGAAGGTGGTGAAGGCTTGGACCCGGTGGGGTTTTTGATTTTGATCGGTTGCCGCAGCCAGCACCAGTCGCTGGAGCTTAAACGCATGGTGCTGCAGTACAAAGGCCAAGGCTATGGCCGGGCTGCGCTGCGGGTGGCCAAGCGCGTGGCGTTTGAGGATTTAAAAGCACACCGCTTTTGGCTGGATGTGAAGCAGCGCAACGCGCGGGCGCAGGCTTTTTATGACAGCGAAGGCTTTTGTGTGGAAGGCACGCTGCGCGATGCAGTAAAGATTACCTTAGACGACGGCAGCAAAACGTTTGACTCTTTGGTGGTGCTGTCGATGCTGCACAGCGAGTTTGTAGCGCGCCACACCGCCGGGCTGGAGCTACCGGCATGAAAGACTTTTTTTCGGGTGTTTTAACCCTCTGGCCCAAGGAAATGCTGCACAAGCAGCTATGTTTATGTGAGCATAGCCTGTGCCTCAATATCGCTCGCAGACTGGTTGGTGCAATGCTGCTGTGCGCAGCGCTGGGCCTGGTGCACAACGCCCAAGCGGATGTATGGGGCTATGTCGATGCCAAAGGGGTGGCCCATTTTGCGGCGGACAAAGCAGACGAGCGCTACGAGCTGTACTTTAAAGGCGGCACCGGTTTTGACACCCAAAACGGCTTGCCCACACCGCCACCTGGCACGGCTAACGTTGGCAGTGCCGCCAACACCAAACCCGGCGGTACGACTGACGGCATGCCACGCCAAGTGTCCGTGCCCAAAAACGCCCCCAAATTGCTCGCGTTTTTCGATATTTCGCCCAATTTCAAAGCCGTCAAGCACCATGTGCGCGAAGCAGCGTTGGTTAACAAAATTGACTTCGAACTGCTGCAAGCCTTGATTGCGACTGAATCAGGCTTTGACACCAACGCCGTTTCACCCAAGGGCGCGGTCGGCCTCATGCAGCTGATGCCGCCCACGGCCCAGCGCTATGGCGTGCAGGGGGATGCCAAAACCCCGCTTGAAAAAAAACTGACCGACCCTAAAACCAATATCAAGGCCGGCAGCCACTACCTGCGTGACCTGCTGGCCATGTTTCCCGGCAAGCCCGAGCTGGCACTGGCAGCGTACAACGCAGGTGAGGGCGCAGTCAAACGCTATGGCAACCAAATTCCACCCTACTTAGAGACGCAAAACTACGTGAAAACGGTGATGCAGATTTATACTTTTTTAAAGCCACCTTCTATGGTGGCTGCAACGCCTAAGGTACTGGATGCCAAAGCACCCACCCGCGTGCGCATGGAAATCGGCGGTGCGGTGGGGCGTGGCAACATGGTGCCGCCCTTGGGCAGCACCGCTGCAGGCGCACCTGTCATGCCTTTGGCATCGAACACGGCCTCTTCATCCACCACGCCATCCAACATGCCATCCAACACGCCACCCACCATGCCAGGCCATACTCCGGCCAGCACTGAGCCTAAATAAATTCTGTTGATTCCCTCTGCTTTTCTAACTTATGACCGATATTCCGAACGACAGCCAAGATGCCAATTTTTCTGGCGAAACCGACGACAGCCTGAACCTGGCCACTTACGCCCAGCGCGCCTATTTGGAGTACGCGCTTAGCGTGGTCAAAGGCCGCGCACTGCCCGACGTGTGCGACGGCCAAAAACCCGTGCAACGGCGCATTTTGTACAGCATGGGCCGCATGGGCCTCTCCTTTGGCGGGGCCAACGGCAACGCCGGTGCCAAGCCGGTCAAAAGCGCCCGCGTGGTGGGCGACGTGCTGGGCAAATACCACCCGCACGGCGACAGCGCCGCCTACGACGCCATGGTGCGCATGGCGCAAAACTTTAGCCAGCGCTACCCCTTGGTTGACGGGCAGGGCAACTTTGGCAGCCGTGACGGCGACGGCGCTGCCGCCATGCGCTACACCGAGGCACGCCTGGCACGCATTACCAGCCTGCTGCTGGACGAGCTTGACATGGGCACGGTGGACTTTATCCCCAATTACGACGGCAGCGAGCAAGAGCCCAAACAATTGCCTGCACGTTTGCCGTTCAACTTGCTCAACGGCGCGTCTGGTATTGCCGTAGGCCTGGCCACCGAGATACCCAGCCATAACCTGCGCGAAGTGGCCGATGCCTGCGTGGCGCTGGTCAAGAACCCCAAGCTGCCAGATGAAGAGCTTTTTGCCATCATCCCCGGCCCCGACTACGCCAATGGCGGCCAAATTATCAGCAGCCCGGCGGATATTGCCGATGCCTACCGCACAGGCCGTGGCTCGCTTAAGGTGCGTGCCCGCTGGAAGATTGAAGAACTGGCACGTGGCCAGTGGCAACTGGTGGTGACCGAGCTGCCGCCCGGCACCAGCACGCAAAAAGTGCTGGAAGAGATTGAAGAAATTACCAACCCCAAAGTCAAAACCGGTAAAAAAACGCTCAGCCTGGACCAAACCCAGCTCAAAGCCAGCATGCTGGCGCTGCTGGACACCACCCGCGACGAGAGCAACCGCGAAGCCGCCGTGCGCTTGGTGTTCGAGCCCAAAACCAGCAAGATTGAACAAAGCGAGCTCATCACCGCGCTGCTGGCGCACACCAGCTTGGAGACGTCTGCGTCCATTAACCTGACTGCGATTGGTATCGACGGTCGCCCCACGCTGAAAAGCCTGCGCCAAATGCTGGTGGAGTGGATTGAGTTCAGGTCGCAAACCATTGAGCGGCGCTCGCGCCACCGGCTGGGCAAAGTGCTGGAACGCATCCATATTTTGGAAGGCCGGCAGATCGTCTTGCTTAACATTGACGAAGTCATTGCCATCATCAGGCGCAGCGACGAGCCGAAGGCGGCGCTCATTGAACGCTTCAAACTCAGTGACCGCCAAGCGGAAGATATTTTAGAAATTCGCCTGCGGCAACTTGCGCGCCTGGAAGCCATCAAGATCGAAACTGAGCTGAACGAACTGCGCGAAGAGCAGGGCAAGCTGGAAGAAATTTTAGGCAATCCGGCCACCCTGCGCCGCCTGATGGTGAAAGAAATTGAGGCGGATGCCAAGCAATATGGCGATCCTGCTAAAGACCCGCGCCGCACATTGATTCAGGCGGAGAAGAAAACCGTGGCCGAGCTCAAAGTGGTGGACGAACCCGTCACGGTGGTCATCAGCGCCAAGGGCTGGGTACGCGCGCGCAGCGGCCACGGGCACGACAGTGCCAGCTTTGCCTTTAAATCAGGCGACGATCTGTATGGTACTTTTGAATGCCGCACGGTCGATACGCTGCTGGCTTTTGGCAACAACGGGCGTGTTTACTCGGTGGCCGTAGCCCTGCTGCCTGGCGCACGCGGCGACGGCCAGCCCATTACCACGCTGATCGAGCTGGAGTCAGGCAGCCAAATTCTGCACTACCACGCCGCCGCTGCCAGCGCGCAGCTGCTGCTCAGCGCCAGTGGCGGCTACGGCTTTATAGCCAGTGTAGAGAACATGGTTTCACGCCAAAAAGCTGGTAAAGCCTTTGTCAGCTGCGCCGAAGGTGAAACCCTGTGCAAACCCTCTCCTTTAGAGCTAAATATGCCTCTGACCCAAGGAAATGCTGCACAAGCAGCTATGAAAAGCGTAGTGGCCAGCCACGTAGCCTGCGCCTCCACAGGTGGCCGTATTTTGACCTTTGAGATCACCGAACTGAAAACCATGGCCAGCGGAGGCCGCGGCCTGATGCTGATTGACCTGGATGCCAAAGACACCCTGGCCGGCGCAGCAGCCTACACCCGCAGCGTCAACATTGTGGGCATAGGCCGGGGCGGCAAAGCGCGCGAAGAGCAGCTAGAGATTCGCAGCCTGAACAATGCACGCGCCGCACGCGGCCGCAAAGGCAAGGCGGCAGATTTAGGCTTTAAACCGACCGGCGTGGTGCGGGTAGAGTAGGTGTGCGAAGGTGGGCAAGTTGTCCCCTCAACCCTTTGGAAACTGGGAACTGGGAACTGGGCCCGTATGAAACCTAGGACGCTACGGTAGCCCGGCCAGCTTTTCCAGGGCACGCACCAAAACCTGCCTGCGTAAGCCCAGCGCCATAGACGCTATGAACATGATGGCAATGGCTACGGTGGATGTGGCAAACGCTAGATAAGCCGCAAAAGCCGCTGCAAAGCACAGGCCATAGGCGAAGTAAAGCTGGGCAAACTGAGGGCTAAGCTTTTGCGCACCCGGCAAGGCCGTGTTGCCCATGCGCAGGTTAGTGGTGTTTTGTTGAAATTTGATGCGGTAGGCCACCCAAAGGTGCCATAACGCAGCCCCAAGCAGGCTGATGCCCAGCAAAAAATGGATTGTTTGTGTAAAAAAGTCCAGCATGCTTGCCTTAAATTCCACCTGAGTTTATCTTGAATTTGGCCCAAAAGTGTTACGGCGCTTTTACAGCCGCCTTGACCAGCGCACCCAGCTCGATCACGCTCATGGCGTAGTAGCTGCTCCAGTTGTAGCGGGTGATGGCGTAGAAATTTTCGGTGCCTGCAATGTACTGGGGCGCGCCGTCGCTGCCGTTTTGCAGCTCTACCAGTGCCAGCGGGCCCGGGTGGGCTTGGGCATCGCTTTGCAGTATAGCGCCCAGCGCAGCAAAGCGCTCGGGGCTGAAGGTGGGCAAAATGTCGGGGCCCAGCAAGGTGTCTTTGTCCAGCCGGGCTGCATCAAAGCTGACCGGGTAGTGGGTGGGCAAGCCGGGTTTCCAGTTGAAGGCTTTGAAGTAGTTGGCCACCGAACCGATGGCATCAGCGGGGCTGTTGAACAAATCAATTTTGCTGTCGCTGTCAAAATCTATGGCGTACTTGGTCCAGCTGCTGGGCATGAACTGGCCTAGGCCCATGGCACCGGCGTAGCTGCCGCGCAGGCTCAGCGGGTCAATGTTGGTGCGGTTGGCCAGCGACAAAACTTGCTCTAGCTCGTCTTTAAAAAACTGGGTGCGGTCACGTTTGTCGGTTTTAGGAAAGTCAAAGGCCAATGTGGCCAGCGCGTCAACTACCCTGAAGCTGCCCATGTCGCGGCCATATATGGTTTCTACCCCAATGATGCCTACGATGATCTCGGCAGGCACGCCAAATTCTTGTTCAGCGCGGGCCAGGGTGTCGGCATTGGCGCGCCAAAAGCGCACGCCTGCGGCTATGCGCACAGGTTCGATAAAGCGACTGCGGTAGACGCGCCAGTTTTTAACAAATGTGGTGGCCGCTGGGCGCATGAGGCGCTGCACGGTGGGCATAAAGTAGGCTTGACCGATGGCCTGGCGCACCCATTCGCGGTCCAGGTTGCGCCGGTCGGCCAGGTCGTCGGCAAAGAGCATGGCATCAGCCCGGCTGGCGTAAGCTGTTCCCATCTCTTGTGCCTTGGCAGAGGCTGTAGAAGCCGTCTTTTTAACAGGCTTTTGGGCCCACGCCCAAGGAAATGCTGCACAGGTAGCTATTATAAATATAGCTAACGATTTGCCTTTTGGAAAAGGGCTTGGTGGACGAGAGGGCTTGGTAGTGGTCACAAAGAGGGGGCTTGGAAAGTGGTTTGTTCTGGCGGTAGTTGGCTGCTTTAGGTGGCAACAGGAGGCTGGCAGTCGGTGGCTGGTAGTGGGAGGCTGGTGGTGGGAGGCTGTTCATCTTAATGTGGGGCTTGGGTAGCAAGTTGCGGCGCAGGTGCAGTGTCTGCTAGCTTGGGTAATTTGGGTAGCTGGGCAAACTGTGCACGCAGTGTAGCCAATGTCGCCTGCTGTTGGCCTTTAGGCGCGTAGCGCAGGGCTTCTAGTTGTAACAACCAGTCGTGCAAGCCTTGGGCAGGCGCGCCCCAGTGGGTGCAGGCGCGGCGGGCCAATTCGCGCGGCGGGGTAGCGTCGCCAGTGGCCATGCCAGCTGCGCTTAAGCGTTTGCGCGCAGACTGCAGCAGCCGCAGCCAAGGGTCGTGCTGGCTGCGGCTGTACAGCGTCCAGGCAGCACCTACCAAGCTAACGGCCACGATGATGCCAATCAGCACGTAGCTTAGGTCTTCCCAGCTGGGCGAGGCAAAGCCGATGTTTTTAAGCAAATCAAGCTGCTTGCTTTGGCTGTAGTTCAGCACCCACTGGTTCCAGCTGTTGTTGACGGCTTCCCACGCTGCGCGCAGTTGGGCGGTAAAGCTGGGGTTTAGCACGTTGCCAAAAGCGCTGGCCACAAAGCCGCGCGGCGCAGCCAGGCGCTGCGACAAGCCTATGCGGCCAGGCGATACTGCGCTGGTGGGGTCTACCCGCAGCCAGCCTGCACCGGGTTGCCACACCTCGGCCCAGGCGTGGGCATCGCTTTGGCGCACGGTATGAAAACCATCGACGTTGTTAACCTCGCCGCCTTGGTAGCCGGTGACGATGCGCGCGGGGATGTCAAGCGCACGCATAAGAATGACAAAGCTGGATGCAATGTGCTCGCAAAAACCTTCTTTTTTGTCAAACCAAAACTCGTCTGCGGTGTTGCGGCCGTACAGGCCAGGTTCTAGCGTGTACTGGTAGCCGCCGGTGCGCAGGCGGCGCAGCACTTCGGGCACCAAGGTATTGGCATCGGCCTGGGCAAAGCGGGGGTCGCGCCGCATGTCGGCGGCCAGCTGCAGGGTGCGCGGGTTAAAGCTGGCGGGCAGGTCAATAAAGTCTTGCAAGCCCACCGTGGTTTTGGTGGGGCCGTGGGCAAAGTCTACGCTGCTGCTTGCCGTGTAGCGCACCAGGTCGGTCACGGGTTTGTTGCTTAGCCATAGAAGGTCGGGGGTCATGGTGACTTCATGGCCGGGCACCACAGGGGGGCTGCTTGCGGCATCGAGCACAAAAATCCAAGGCCGGTTGTTTTGCTCTAGGGTGACTTGGTATTTGATGGGTGGGCTTAGTGGTTTTAAATTGGCCGGCACAGCAAAGCGGCTGGACAATTGCCCGGTGTTGGGCCGCCATTCTTTGCCATCAAACACGCTGAGCACCGGGCCGCGAAAGTACAAGTCGCTTTGCACCGGTGCTGGGCCTTCAAACTTCACGCGCATGGCAATCGACTCGTCTAGCGCCAACGAAGCAATGCTGCCCACTTGCATGCTGCTAGACAGCCCGCTGCGCCCCGTCATGCCGTCGCTAGGGATACCCCACAACGGTGCCAGCCGGGGAAACAGCACAAACAGCACCGCCATGATGGGCGCTCCCAGCAGCACCATTTTGCCCGCCACTTTGGCAGACTGGAGCAGCGGTGGTTTGCCTACCTGCATGTGGGCGTTGACCAGCGCAGTAAGCAGGCCCATCAGCGCTACCAGCATGGCGGCGGCTGTCAAGAGTGACTGCGAGAAGAAAAAGTTGGTCAGCATCGTGAAGAAGCCAAGGAAAAAAATCACGAACGCATCGCGCCTGGCCCGCAGCTCTAGTGTTTTAAGGCACAGCAGCACCACAGTGAGCGTGACCCCAGCGTCGCGGCCTAGCAGGGTTTTATGGGTGGCCAGCGTAGCCGCTATGGTGATGGCCAACAGCGCCATGCGCCACCAGATAGACGGCAGCGGCGCGCTGGCCCAGGCCAACCTGCCTCGCCAAAGCAGCACCCCTGCAGCCAAAGCGCTGCACCACCATGGCAGGTGGCCAGTTTGTGGTGCGATAACCCAGGCTATGACGGCCAGTAAAAACAGCGTGTCGCGCGCATCACGCGGCAGGTGGCGCAGGGTGTTTAGCAGTTTGTTCAACACAATGCCAAGGCCTCTAAGCACTGGCGCTTGTGCCCTTCACCGCCAGCAGGTTTAATTTCACGGCCTGGCAGGCGCAGGCCATAGTCACTGCCTTGCTTGTCTGCGGCCAGTACCCAGGCGGTAAGGCGCTGCAGTTTGTGTTCGGTGTTCAGGTGGCCGCAGGTTGCGAAATCCAGCCACAGCTCGTAGCGCTGGGCTTGCTGGGTGTCGCGGCTGACCAGGTCGTCGCTGCCCCGTGCTACGGCTTTGGCCACCTGCTTCCACACCACCAGCTTCATCGGGTCGCCGCGGCGGTAGCCGCGCACACCGTCAAACTCGCCGGTGTTTTGCGCCTGCGTGGCCACGCCGCCACCCGCGCGCGGCTCGCCCACTGGCAATGGGGGCGCAAAGGCCTCCGGGGCAGGGTACACCAGCACCTGGGCCTTGGGCCGCCACACGGTCCATACGCGAAAGGTGCCCAGCGGAAAGCGGGTTTCGGCCGTCATGTCAGGCATGCGGTGCAAACCGCGCTCTAGCGGGCAGTAGCCTACGTGCACCACGCTGCTGCCCTGGGCTGCGATATCGGTCCACGACCAATGCGCAGCGTCCAGCAGGCTTAGGCCAATGCTGGGGCGCGCGGTGCGCCGGTCGTGGCTAATAAGCACGTCAAACTGCGCCGTGCTGCCAGCAAACTGGGCACTGGGCACGGTTAAATGCAGGCTTAAACCGCGCAAATTGCCGTGGCACACATGCATGCCTACTACAGCCGCCCCGGCCAGCATAAAGGTCAACAGGTAGCCTAAATTAAGCTGGTAATTGATCGATGCAATCAGCAGCACCAGCAGGGTGATGGCCAGCATCCAGCCTGCACGGGTGGGCAAAATATACACATTGCGCTGGGTTAAAACCAGGGTGTCGGTCAGCGGCAGCTTGCTTTGCCACCACTGGCGAAACCTTGTGCGGATATACCTTGTGACCATGGCGTGCGGTTTTAGATAAATGGGTTAACAATGCGCAGGCCGTCAATCACATCGCCGTGCTGCATGTCTTCGGTCAGCAGGCGTTTGCAGCCTGCACTTTGTGCGGCAGCCACAATCAGCGCATCGTAAAAACTGAACTTAAAACGCTGGGCAATGCGCAGTGCGTCGGTGTACAGCGCGGCGCTGGGCATGACGCGCATCAGCGGAATCAGCATGTTGTTGAGCACATCTTGCACATCCAACTCTGCCATGGGCACGGGCAATTTGCGGGTGAGCACATTGAGTGTTTCTTGCACGCCTTGAAAGCTGATGATTGCTGAACGTGTCGTCAACGCATTGACGATAATTTCTCTGGCAACAGATTGCTTTTGCAGGGCTTTTCTATCAAATTGGTAAAGCAGAACATTGGAGTCTAAAAAATCAGCGCTCATTCATTTCATCTCGGGTGAATTTACGGCCGTCGGTGCCTGTGTAACTGGCGATACGGTCTAAAATTCCCATAGCCCGTTCAGCTGCTTTTCTGCGCTGGCCGTAGCTTTCTAGCCAGTTGCGAAACTCGGCATTCAGCGTGGTATGTTCATCGGCCGCCCGCTTGCGCGCCGCCTCGATCCAGGCCTCAGGTGCGCTTAAAGTGATGTTTTTCATGCGAATTCTCCGTAGTACCGCAGCTGCATGCACTGCCGTAGTGTGCACTATTTTAGTGGGAATTCTGTTTTAGCTTGAAAAAGCCAGCTTGCACAACTTAATGCGCTTGGTATTGCAGCACAGGGGCGCTGGCCGTCTCGGTTTTACCAAAAGGCGTACATGCTGTAGCTTGGTGAAAGCGCAGTTGCCAGCTGTCATCGGCAAACTGCCACAACGAGCTGCGCTGGGCATGCTGGGCAAGCGCGCCGTGCTGCGCTACATGGGCAGACTGGTAGCTGAGCAAGGCCACGCTGTAAGAGGGCATGGCCAGTTCAAAGCCCTGTGACCAGACCACGGGGTGTGTGCTTTGCGAGAGCAAGTGTGCCAGCATCTGCGCCTTGGTGGTACGCTGGCCTGAGCGGTCAATTTCTACAAAGTCGGCATGCAAAATATGCGCTAGCGCAGCTTTGTCGCCACGTACGGTGCTGCTGTGCAGACTGACTTCTAAGCTGCACATAAGCTGCAGCATTTCTAGCGGGGGGTGAATAGGCATCTTAAGTAGAGTGGGCTTAAAAACAAAGGTTCCAACATATTACGCCACAGAACCCTGACCGGGCTTACACAGCAGGAACAGCGTATTTAGCATGGCGCAACGGCCAGCATGAGGCTAAAAGCAGCGGTTCAAGGCAAAGGTTTAAGGCAAAGGCACTGCAGCCACCATAGCCCGCACTTGCTCTACCGCACCGCGCCCGGCATCGGCTACGGGCACCATGCGGTGGGCAATGGTTTGCGGCAAGACCACTTGCACGTCATCAGGGGCCACGTAGTCGCGCCCTGCCAGTAGCGCCTGCGCTTTGGCCGCGCGCACCAGCGCTATGCCCGCACGCGGGCTTAGGCCCTGCAAAAACCAGCGGCCTGAACGGGTGGCAGCAATCAGGTCTTGCACATAATTGAGCAGTGGGTCGGCGGCGTGTACTTTTTGCACGGCGGCTTGCGCGGCTTTGAGCGACTCGGCTGTAAACACCGCAGGCAGTGCGTCCACCATGTCTCGCCGGTCATGGCCCGCCAGCAAGGTGCGCTCGGCTGCGCGGTCGGGGTAGCCCAGGGAAATACGCATTAAAAAACGGTCTAGCTGGCTTTCGGGCAGCGCGTAGGTACCCAACTGGTCGTGCGGGTTTTGTGTGGCAATGACGAAGAAAGGCTGGGGCAGGGCGCGGGTTTCGCCCTCTACCGTAACTTGCTTTTCCTCCATGGCCTCGAGCAATGCCGATTGGGTTTTGGGGCTGGCACGGTTTATTTCGTCAGCTAGCAGCACTTGGGCAAACATCGGGCCGGGGTGGAACACAAAGCCGCCCTGGCCTTGGTTTGCACCCCGTTCGTAAATCGACACCCCCGACAGGTCGCTGGGCATCAGGTCGGCGGTAAACTGCACGCGCGAGAACTGCAGGCCAAAGCTGCGCGACAGGGCGTGCGCCAGCGTGGTTTTGCCTACGCCGGGCACGTCTTCAATAAGCAAATGCCCGCCTGCCAGCAAACACGCCACACAGTCTTGCACCTGCGCGCTTTTGCCTACAATCACCGTGTTAAGCTGCTGTAATAGCGTTTGTAGTAACTGATTTAACTGATTGGTATCCATACGCTAACGATACCCTAAAACATGGCTTGAACAATGACAACAGGTTATTTCACCCACCGCGATTGCCACCTGCATGAAATGGGCGCAGGCCACCCTGAATGCCCTGAGCGCCTAGATGCCATCAACGACCACTTGATCAGCAGCGGGCTGGGCGACGCACTTACCCGCCTGGATGCGCCCTTGGCATCACCCAGCGATTTGGAGCTAGCCCACGGCCGGATGTACATTGCCTCGTTGCAAGGCCTAAGCCAACGGCTGGCGCAAGAAATGCAAGCCGGTGGCCCCAGCCACTTGCCCATCGACCCCGACACCTCCATTAACCCCCACACTTGGCAAGCCGCCCTGCGCGCCGCCGGAGCCGCCCTAGCCGCAACCGATGCGGTAATTGCAGGCGAGCTGAGCAACGCTTTTTGTGCTGTACGCCCGCCCGGCCACCATGCCTGCCGCGACAAAGCCATGGGTTTTTGCTTTTTTAACAACATTGCCATCGCAGCCAAACATGCACTAGACCACCACGGCTTGCAGCGCGTGGCGGTGGTGGACTTTGACGTACACCACGGTAATGGCACCGAAGATATTTTGGCCAGCGACCCGCGTGTGCTGATGGTCGGCATCTTTCAGCACCCGCTGTACCCCTACAGTGGCGAGGCCAGCACGGCGCAGAACATGCACAACATTCCCTTGCCCGCCTACACCAAAGGCGAGGCCGTGCGCCAACTGTTCAGTGCCGACCTGCTGCCCCGCCTGGAAGCCTTTAAACCCGACATGATTTTCATCAGCGCAGGCTTTGATGCGCACCGCGAAGACGAGCTAGGCCAACTGGGCTTGGTGGAAAGCGACTATGCATGGATGACCACCCAAATCCACGCGGTGGCCAAGCGCCACGCCAAGGGCCGCATCGTCAGTTGTTTAGAGGGCGGCTACGCACTGGGCGCGCTGGCGCGCAGTGTGGAAGTGCATTTGCGCGTCTTGGCCGAGGTTTGATTCCCCCAAACCTATTGCTATTTAATATATAGCTGACTATGCAGCGTTTATTTGGGCGGTAGGGCTGTTTTGCTTGAAAATTTTGTTTTTTTGGTGTGAGCAGTTTTCTAAGGTCTTTGAAGATTGCATGATTACCTTGTGTGCGTTTGCGCCGCTTGCCGGTTTGGTTTGGGGGTATTTAGCGCGAACAGAGTCAAGATTTCGGTTGCCGCCACAAACCCAGTCCAACGCTTCCCTTGTCTTTAGGTAGTGCACAAACCTGTCCCGTCGCCGGGCCAAGGTTATCAAGGCACAAAAACACTGCCACGGGTTGTTAAAGACCTCACGCCGTAGCAAAACTGTAAAAAGTTACTACCAGCATTTATGCCCAGTTACCCCGCCAACCCCACATACACGTTTTGCACATCGTCGTTGCCATCAATCGCTGCTAAAAAGGCCTCTACTTCTTCTAAATCTGCTGGGCTAAGGTTGGCCGGGTTGACCGGGTTTTTAGACTTGTAGCCTAGCTTGGCAGACAAGACTGTAAAGCCGTGGGCGGGCAGGGCGCGGCTGACCAGGTCTAGCTCGGCGGGGTCGGTGTAGAACAAGGTGGTACCCGCTTTGACAGGGTGGTCCTCGTTGGTAGATTCAACCGCCTCCAAGTCTTGTGCACCGGCTTCGATAGCAGCGGTGTCAGCGTCTGCGCCCAGTGCAGCCGGTTCGGCCTCGATCATGCCAAGGTGGTCAAAGTCCCAAGACACCGAGCCAGATGCGCCCAGTTGCCCTTTGCGAAACAGCACCCGCATCTCGGGTGCGGTGCGCTTAACGTTGTCGGTCAGGCATTCCACCATCACGGCCACTTGGTGGGGGGCAAAGCCTTCGTAGATCACGTGTTCAAAGTTGACCGTCTCGCCTGTGAGCCCGGCCCCTTTTTTGATGGCGCGGTCTAAAGTTTCTTTGGGCATGGACACCTTGCGCGCTTGCTCTACCACCAAGCGCAGGCGTGCGTTAGATGCCGGGTCGGCACCGCTGCGCGCTGCCACCATAATGTCTTTGGCCAAACGGCCAAACAGTTTGCCTCTGGCGTTGGCTGCCAGTTCTTTGCCTTTTGCTTTCCACTGTGCGCCCATGCTGTGGTTTCCTTCACGTTGTAAGATGGTTTGATTTTATCCGCTTAAATGCTTCATAATTGATAGCTGCTTGTGCAACATTTCCTTGGGCCCAAGGCCACTTTTTGCTGTGAGAATACGCTATGAATAACGGTGCAGTGCTTATGTTCAAAGACCCGCGTGGGGTCTACACGCTGACGATGAACCGCCAAAGCAGCTTTAACGCACTGTCAAGCGACATGCTGGAGGCCTTGCAAGCAGCGCTGGGCAGCGTGCAGGCCGACAGCACCGCGCGCGCCGTGGTGCTGGCTGCCAACGGCAAGGCCTTTTGTCCGGGCCACGACCTTAAAGACATGGCCGCCAATACCGGGCTGGCCTACTACCAAGCCTTGTTTGCCCAATGTTCGCGGGTGATGGTGTCGATTGCCAAGCTGCCGGTGCCTGTGCTGGCGCGGGTGCACGGCCTGGCCACTGCCGCAGGCTGCCAACTGGTGGCGCAGTGCGACCTGGCGGTGGCATCACCCAGTGCCCGCTTTGCCGCCAGTGGCATCCACTATGGCCTGTTTTGTGCCACGCCATCGGTGCCATTGCTGCGCAACTTGGCGCCCAAACATGCCATGCAGATGCTGCTAACCGGCGAGTTTATCGACGCGCCGACCGCTTTAGGCTACGGGCTGGTCAACGCCGTGGCCCAGGACGACTCGGCGCTGGCGCTGGACGCGGAGGTGGAAAAATTGATTGCGCAGATCGTCAGTAAACCGCGCATTGCGCTGCAGATGGGCAAAGTGCTGTGCTACAGCCAACAGGGTTTGGCACTAGAGGCCGCCTACCAGCTGGCAGGGCAAACTATGGCAGTCAACATGATGGAGGCCTGCGCGCAAGAGGGCGTGCGGGCTTTTACTGAAAAGCGTGCGCCGCAGTGGCTCCTAGATACCAGCCCATCTTGAGCCAAGCCCGGCCATGCAGATTGCTATATAACCAACGTTTACACCCCGTGGGGTTCATGCTAACCCAGCTGGGTCACAATAATACTTTACCAAGCCAAATTACCGCATGAGCCAAATTACCGCATGAGCCAAATTACCGCATTACTTAAAGACATTCAACGCCCTGACGTAGGGATGGAGATAGCCGCTTTGCTGGCCTGTCTGTTGGTGGCTTTTGCCTTGGTGCACTGGCAAAGACGCAAGTATGTACCGCAGCAAACCAGCGAGCCGCTGGGCAAAGAGTCGGTCTTGTTTGGCCGCCGCACGGTGGACGGCGTGCTGTTCCCTCTGGTCGCGTTGGTGCTGGTGTACAGCGTAAAACTGGTTGTGTTCAGTGCACCGCAGTATGCTATTTTTACCTTGGCAGCGCCCATATTGCTGGCTTTATGCGCTATTCGCTTGATAGCGCGCGTACTCTCCAGCGCGTACCCCAGCTCAGGCATGGCCAAGGTGCTAGAACGGTTTTTTTCCTGGCTGGTGTGGCTGGGTGTCGTGCTGTGGTTGCTGGGCGCTTTGCCAGTAGTTACTGACGAGCTGGAAAGTATCAAGTTCAGCCTAGGCAAGTCAAAGTTGAACTTGCTGACTGTTTTTGAAGGCATACTCTCAGCCGGCTTGGTGCTGGTGGTGAGCCTGTGGGTATCAGCCACCATCGAGGCCAAGGTACTGCGCGAAGCCGTAACTGATTTGTCGCTGCGCAAAATTGCAGCCAACGCCATTCGCGCGCTGCTGTTAGTGGTGGGCTTGATGTTTGCCTTGTCTGCCATTGGGGTGGACCTGACGGCACTGTCGGTGCTGGGCGGAGCCTTTGGCGTGGGCTTGGGCCTGGGCCTGCAAAAGCTGGCGGCCAACTATGTGAGCGGTTTTGTGATTTTGCTAGAGCGTAGCCTGCGCATAGGCGATACGGTCAAGGTAGACACCTTTGAGGGCAAAATCACCGACATCAAAACCCGTTACACCGTGATTCGCGCTGAAAATGGCCGCGAGGCCATTGTGCCCAACGACAAACTGATTACCGAGCGGGTAGAAAACCTCTCTCGCGTTGACCCTGTTATCACCTTCACCAGCCATATTACCTTGGGCTACAGCAGCGATGTAGCGCAGGTGGTGCAGCTGCTGTGTGCGGCGGCGGCGCAGTTCCCCCGTGTGCTTGCAAACCCACCGCCCGAGGCGCACTTGGCCAGTTTTTTGCCAGACGGGCTGCAGTTTACCTGGCTGTTTTCTATCAACGACCCTGCCAACGGCGAACTTAATATCAAAGGCCAGGTTAACGCTGCAGTACTGCAGGCGCTGCGCAGCGCCGGTGTGCACATAGCAGCGCCGCAACGGGTGGTGCATATGGCAGCAGATGGGTTGCAAAGTTAAAACACAGTACTATAAAAATAATAGCTGTCCGTGCAGCATTTCCTTGGGCCATAGGCCAATTACTTCATCAAACCAGGTAACCAAAGGCTAATTTGTGGGAAGGCCACTAGCAATGCCAATACCAAGATCATGATGGCCACAAACGGCCAGCAACCGCGAAAAATTGCGCCCAGGCCTACACCAGGTAGCAGGGCATTGAGTACAAACAAGTTCATGCCTACAGGGGGTGAAATCAGGCCAATTTGCACAATCATCACGATCAGCACGCCAAACCACACAGGGTCAAAGCCTAGCGCGGTGACGATAGGAAAAAACAGCGGAATGGTTAGCAACACCATGGTCAGCTCTTCCATCACGGTGCCCAGCACAATGTAGATCAGCATCATGGCGGCAATCACCATGGTGGGCGAGAGGCCCAGGTGGGTGATCCAATTTTTGAGGTCACCCGGCATGGTGGTGAAGTTCACAAAATTGGCAAAAATGGTGGCGGCTATCAGCAAGGTAAATAGCATGGCCGTGGTGCGGGCAGATTCGACCAGCACTTGGTAGAGGATGGCCCAAGTAAGGCGTCGGCGGGCCAGGGCGAACAAAAACGCCCCCGACGCGCCAATACCCGCACCCTCGGTGGCTGTAAACACGCCACCGTAAATGCCGCCCAACACCACAACGACCAGGAGCAACACGCCCCAAATGCCGCGCAACGCCGCCCAGCGCTGCGGCCAGGTGCTGCGTTGGCCTGCGGGCGCGTGCGTGGGGTCGCGCGCTGTCATCACCGCGATGCCCGCCATCATCAGCAGGGCCGTCAAAATGCCGGGCATTACCCCTGCGGCAAACAGTTTGCCGATATTGGTTTCGGTAATGATGCCGTAGATCACCATGATGGTGGACGGCGGAATCATGATGCCCAGCGTGCCGCCTGCAGCCATCACGCCGGTGGCCAAGCTGTCGCTGTAGCCCATTTTTTTCATACTGG
Source organism: Polaromonas sp. (assembly GCA_043778205.1). Classification (GTDB taxonomy): domain Bacteria; phylum Pseudomonadota; class Gammaproteobacteria; order Burkholderiales; family Burkholderiaceae_C; genus JAAFIP01. The sequence continues at coordinate 26,772 of JAYWGO010000110.1, forward strand.
GGTAGGCCACCTTGCTCATGGTGGCTGCCGTAGCAATGGACGAGCCGCAAATTGCGCCAAAGCCTGCACAAGCTGCCACCGTAGCATGCGCCAAACCACCACGAAAGTGGCCTATAAAGGCGTAAGCCGCCGCAAACAGTTCGTGCGCCAAGCCCGCACGGGCAACAAAGTTGCCCATCAAAATAAACAACGGAATCACCGACAGCGTGTAGGCAAAACCCGTCTCGTGCACCACCTGCGCAGTGCTGGCCAGCGCAGGCAGCCAACCGCGCGTCAGGCCAATGCCTGCGATGCCCACGATACCCATGGCAAAAGCCAAGGGCACGCGCAGCAGCGCCAGGGCAAAAATGGCCACAAAACCCAGCAGCGATTCAATCACAAAGCAGCCCCTTCGCCTTCAGCCAAATCAGCTTGGGGGCGAACCACCAAACCCAGATGCAAGAGGCCAGTGGTGCCGCAGAGCACAGCCATGCCGTAAATGAACGGTGCTTTGGCAATTTTCAGCTGCGCGGTGGTGTCGCCGTTGGCGGCAAACTGGCTAGCGGTTTGCCACATCAAATACGCCAGCGCCAGCATCAGGCCCGCACACAGCAAGTGCACCGCAGCGCGCTGCAGCTTGCCCAGCCAGGCGGGCCATACGCTGTCCAACGAGTCAAACACCACATGCTCACCGCGGCTAGACACCAGCGGCAAACCCGCAAAAATCACCACCACCATCAGCAGCTCAGTCAGCTCTAACGAACCGGGAATGGACTGGGAAAATAATTTACGCCCGCCCACGTCAAAAAACGTGAGCCCCATGATGGCAAACAAGGCTGCTGCGCAGAGCAAGCCGCACAGCTGTTCTAAAGTTTTGCGCAAAGCGGTTACTTTTCGGCCTTGGCTATCTCAGCGCGAAACTCGGCCAGCACTTTGGCCGCATCTTTCAAGCCTTTGGCCTCTGCATCAACGGCCCATTTGGTCTCCAGTGCGGCGGTTTTGGCTTTGACATCGGCTACAAAAGCGGCATCTGCCTTGGTAATCACCACGCCGTTGGCTTGCATTAGCGCGGTTGCGCGGCGGTCAACTTTGTCCCAGCCACGGCCAAAAATGCGGGCTGCAACTTCGCCACTGGCAGCGTCCACCACTTTTTTATCTGCAGCGTCCAGTTTGTCGTACTTGGCTTGGTTGAGCACAAAGGCAAAGCTGGTGTTGTACAAACCGCCTGGAAATGTGGTGGCAAATTTGATGATTTTGTCAATGCGAAATGACTCGGTTGATTCTGCGGGGAAAAGCGTACCGTCCATCACGCCACCCGACAAGAGCTCGTAAGAATCTGGTGCAGGTTTCAGGGTGACGTTCATGGCCAGCGTTTTGCTAATCTCGTTAACCATACCGCCGCCTACGCGAAACTTCAGGCCGCTCAAGTCGTCTACCTTGGCAATGGTGCGCTTGGTGTTAAAAACGATGCCAGGGCCATGGGTAAAGAATGCCAGCACTTTCATGCCGCTGTGCTCAGCCGCAAACTGGGGGTTCTTCATGGCCACTTTGTTGTAGGCCACTGATATGGGTTCGGAGTTATTGCCTAAAAACGGCAGTTCGGCCATTTGGGTGTACACAAAGCGGCCAGGTGTATAGCCCTGTACCGAGAACGACAGGTCAGCCAAACCGTTCTTGACCGCATCAAATGTGCCTGGAGGGGCCGACACTGCACGCGGCAAGATGTTGCATTTAACCCTGCTGCTTGAATTTTTCTCCACCAAATCACACCATTCTTTTTGCGCCATGCTTAGCGTGTGGGTAGGCGGCAGCCAGCTAGAGGCTGTAAGTACGGTCTGGGCACCGGCTGCGCCCGCACTTGCGAGGGCCAAAACAGCTAAAGCGATAGCAGAGGTTTTCATAGGGACTCCTTTAAATACTGGGTACAGCAATTTACACACCAGATTTTTACTTTAACGGCTTGCAAGACCTACGAACGTACAGGTTTACCCGGGTTAATCGACCGAATGGTCGGCTAATTGTCGCCGTGTTGACTCTGTCTGCATTTGACTTCAAAGATAAGCATTTATTAAGGTCTTTACAGCCATTGAGAAAGTACTATAATCCAAAATAGAACGATCGTGCTTTTTCGTAAACCCAGTTTAGTTCGGCCTGTATTGCTAGAAGCTTGTAGATGCAAATCACAACGCTAAAACTAAAGCATAGGCCAAAGCATACAATCTGCTGGGTTTACGTTTACGTCAATTGGATTAACTTTTTGGAGCCAGTGAAATGAAGGTTTTAGTCGCGGTAAAACGGGTGGTGGATTACAACGTAAAGGTACGGGTCAAGTCTGACAACACAGGTGTAGATATTGCTAACGTCAAAATGAGCATGAACCCGTTTGATGAGATTGCCGTAGAAGAAGCCACGCGCCTGAAAGAAAAAGGCATTGTGACCGAAATTATTGCAGTGTCTTGTGGCCCCACCCAATGCCAAGAAACCTTGCGCACCGCCATGGCGATTGGTGCTGACCGCGCTATTTTGGTAGAAACCAACGAAGACTTGCAACCTTTGGCCGTAGCCAAGCTGCTCAAAGCGCTGGTTGACAAAGAGCAACCTGGCTTGGTGATTTTGGGCAAACAAGCCATTGATGACGATTGCAACCAAACCGGCCAAATGCTGGCCGCTCTGGCAGACCTGCCGCAAGCTACTTTTGCGTCCAAAGTAGACATAGTCGACGAGAATGGACAAAAAAAGGCCCATGTAACCCGCGAGGTAGACGGCGGTCTGGAAACCCTGTCGATCAACTTGCCCGCCATCATCACCACAGATCTACGCTTGAACGAGCCGCGCTACGTGACTTTGCCTAACATCATGAAGGCCAAGAAAAAGCAGATGGACATTTTTAAGCCCGAAGACTTGGGTGTGGATGTCAGCTCCAAAATCAAAACTCTCAAAGTAGTAGAACCCCCCAAACGCAGCGCAGGCATCATGGTGCCCGACGTGGCTGCTCTACTAGACAAACTGAAGAACACCGCTAAAGTAATTTAATATGCTTGCGGGACAGACCAAGAATTGCGCAGCAATATTGCTCTGTCCTCAACTGAGCTTGCAACTGATTAAAAGGAAACTCTATGACCTCCCTCGTAATTGCAGAACATGACAACGCCAGCATCAAAGGCGCCACCCTGAACACCATCACCGCCGCACTGGCCTGCGGTGGCGACGTGCATGTGCTGGTAGCAGGTGCGGGCGCAGGCCCAGCTGCTGCTGCTGCAGCGCAGATTGCTGGCGTAGCCAAAGTTATCCATGCCGAAGGCGCGTACTTTGCCCATGGCTTGGCCGAAAACGTAGCCGCCCAAGTGCTGGCCATCGCTTCGGGCTATTCGCATATCGTATTTCCGGCCACGGCCTCGGGTAAAAACATTGCACCTCGTGTCGCGGCCAAATTAGGCGTAGGGCAAATCAGCGATGTCACCAAAGTTGACAGCCCAGACACTTTCGAGCGTCCCATTTACGCTGGCAACGCCATTGCCACAGTGCAAAGCAGTGACACTACCAAAGTCATGACCGTGCGCACCACTGGTTTTGACCCTGCAGCCGCTACCGGTGGTGCCGCGTCAATAGAGCTGGCCACTGCCGTAAGCGATGCTGGCAAAAGCACCTTCCTGGGCAGCGAAATTGCCAAAAACGACCGCCCTGAGCTGACGGCCGCCAAAATCATCGTTAGCGGTGGCCGGGCACTGGGTTCGAGCGAAAAGTTCGCCGAAGTAATGACCCCGTTGGCCGACAAACTCGGTGCCGCCATGGGCGCAAGCCGCGCTGCGGTAGACGCAGGCTACGCACCCAACGACTGGCAAGTTGGTCAAACCGGCAAAATTGTGGCACCACAGCTGTATGTTGCCTGCGGTATCAGCGGCGCTATTCAGCACTTGGCAGGCATGAAGGACAGCAAAGTCATCGTAGCCATCAACAAAGACCCTGAAGCACCTATTTTCAGCGTGGCAGATTTTGGTTTGGCTGCTGATTTGTTTACTGCTGTGCCAGAGTTGGTCGCGGCGCTGTAGTTTTAAATACGGGGAGTTTTTGAACGCAGAGGGCGCGAAGGTTTCGCAAAGAGCGCAAAAAAGAAAATACAAAAAATACCAAAATTAATAAAAAAGAAAAGAGAATTTTTGTTGACTACACGCAAAGTCAATTCAAAAATTCCCGCATTTTTTATACTTTTTGCTCCCCCTTTTGCGCCCTTTGCGAAACCTTCGCGCCCTCTGCGTTCAAAAATTCCCCTCCCCATCTCCCAAGCCTCCAAGCCCCAAAACATCAGCAACCCTGAAGAGACAAAGACATGACCTACAAAGCCCCCCTTAAAGACATGCTGTTTGCGATTAAACATATCGCCAACATTGACGCAGTTTCCAAGATTCCCGGTTTTGAAGATGCGGGCTATGACACTGCCGAAGCGGTGCTAGAAGAATGCGCTAAGTTCAACGAAGGTGTGTTGTCCCCGCTGAACTGGGAAGGCGACATCAACCCCAGCAGCTTCAAAGAGGGCAAGGTCACCACCACGCCCGGTTTTAAAGAAGCCTACAAACAGTACGCCGAAGGTGGTTGGCAAGGCCTGCAGCACCCTGCAGCTTACGGCGGCCAAGGCTTGCCTAAAACTATAGGCGCAGCTTGCGGTGAGATGCTCAACAGTGCCAATATGAGTTTTGCGCTGTGCCCGCTGCTCAGCGATGGCGCTATTGAGGCGCTGCTCACGGCGGGCAGTGATGAACTTAAGGCTGCCTATTTAGACAATCTGGTCAGCGGCAAATGGACAGGCACCATGAACCTGACCGAACCGCAAGCCGGTAGTGATTTGGCCATGGTGCGCACCAAGGCCGAGCCGCAGGCAGACGGCAGCTACAAAGTGTTTGGCACCAAGATTTACATCACCTATGGTGAGCATGACATGGCCGAGAACATCGTGCATTTGGTGCTGGCCCGTGTGGTGGGCGCGCCCGAAGGTGTGAAGGGGATTTCGCTCTTTGTGGTGCCCAAGTTCATGGTCAACAAAGACGGCTCACTTGGCGCGCGTAACGACGTGCACTGCGTAAGCATTGAGCACAAAATGGGCATCAAAGCCAGCCCTACCGCTGTGCTGCAGTATGGCGACCATGGCGGTGCAGTAGGCTATTTGGTAGGCCAAGAAAATCGCGGCTTGGAGTACATGTTTATCATGATGAATGCGGCCCGCTATGCGGTAGGCATGCAGGGCATTGCAATTGCCGAGCGCGCTTACCAAAAAGCAGTAGGCTATGCCAAAGACCGCGTGCAAAGCCGCCCGGTGGATGGCTCTATTGCCGCCAGTGCCCCGATCATTCACCACCCCGATGTCAAACGCATGCTCATGACCATGCGCGCCTACACCGAAGGCTGCCGCGCACTGGCAGCTGGCGCTGCAAGTGCCTACGACGCAGCGCACCACCACCCCGATGCTGATGTGCGCAAGCAAAACGCTGCGTTTTACGAATTTATGGTGCCGCTGGTTAAAGGCTACAGCACCGAAATGAGCCTGGAAGTGACCAGCTTGGGTGTGCAAGTGCACGGCGGCATGGGTTTTATCGAAGAAACCGGTGCGGCACAGTACTACCGCGATGCCAAAATCTTGACCATTTACGAAGGCACCACCGCAATCCAGGCCAACGACCTGGTGGGCCGCAAAACAGCCCGCGATGGTGGCACTATGGCCAAAGATATTGTTGCGCAAATAGAGGTCACTGAAAAAGAGCTCGCACAGCGCGCCAGCGTGCAAGGCCTGGCTGTACTCAAGCGGCTCGCACCCGCGCGCAAAGCGCTGGTAGATGTGATTGACTTTGTAGCGGGTAACACCAAAGCCCAGCCGAATGCGGTGTTTGCAGGCAGCGTGCCGTATTTAATGCTGGCTGGCAACGTGTTTGCAGGCTGGCAAATGGCCCGCTCGCTGATGGCGGCTGAAGACTGTATTGCGCAAAGCGACAATGTAGCTTTTATGCAAGCCAAAATCATCACGGCACGCTTTTATGCTGACCACATGCTAAGCAAAGCACCCGGCGTGCGCGACAGTATTGTGGAAGGTGCTGAATGCGTTACGGCGTTGGCACTTGAGGCTTTTTAATACAAAAATCTCCGCATTCCTGCCCTGAACCATTCTCGTGTTTTATTAAATATTTGACCCAATACACAAGGTAACCATGTCCAAACTTCCTCCAGTGCTTCAAAACTTGCCTTTCCCTGTCATCGGCAGCCCCTTGTTTATTATCAGCAACCCTAAAACGGTGATTGCCCAGTGTATTGCCGGTGTCGTAGGCAGCATGCCCGCGCTGAACGCGCGCCCTGCGGCGCAGCTAGAAGACTGGTTGGCCGAGATTACCGAGGCCCTGGCTGCGCATGACAAAGCCAACCCCCACAACAAGGCTGCGCCTTACGCCATTAACCAAATTGTGCACAAAAGCAATGACCGTTTAGAGCACGATATGGCGGTGTGCGAGAAGTTCAAGGTGCCTATCGTGATTACCAGCTTGGGCGCGCGTGAAGACGTGAACAAGGGCGTGCAGGCGTGGGGCGGCATTACCTTGCATGACGTGATCAGCAATGTATTTGCGCACAAAGCCATAGAGAAGGGCGCTACCGGTTTAATTCCCGTGGCTGCAGGCGCAGGCGGGCACGCCAGCGTGAAGAGTCCATTCGCCATGGTGCAAGAAATTCGTGAATGGTTTGACGGCCCCTTGGTGCTAAGCGGGTCTATTGCCAGCGGCGGCGCGGTACTGGCGGCGCAGGCCATGGGCGCAGATTTGGCTTACATTGGCAGCGCCTTCATTGCCACGCACGAAGCCCGCGCGGTCGATGGCTACAAAGAAATGATCACGCAGAGCAATTCTGACGATATTGTTTACAGCAACTTCTACACTGGCATTCATGGCAACTACCTCAAAGGCAGCATCAAAAATTCTGGTATGGACCCTGACAACTTGCCTGAGAGCGACCCTAGCAAAATGAATTTTGGTGGTGGCGGTGAAGCTAAGGCTTGGAAAGACATTTGGGGCTGCGGTCAAGGCATTGGCGCGATCAAAGAAATCACCAGCACGGCTGATTTTGTGGCCCGCCTAAAGCGTGAGTACGCCGAAGCGAAAGCCCGCATCATGTAACGCACGGCTTAGCAGCAACGTACACGCCGCCAGCTTACACAATAAAGCCGCGCCGACCACCAAGGTCAGCGCGGCTTTTTAACGTCTGCGCTGAGCTGCTAAGCAGCACAACGCTTGCACGGCATTACTTAAAGATGATAGTGCTGGCTTTCAGAGGCGGCGGCGACGATGCTGTCACTGCACTGATGGTGTCGTCGCTGCAGACTTGTACCCGTCTGCCCATCACTATGTCGGCTGCGGTGCCGCCCACAAACTTGGCACTGCTGCTGTCAAACGGTATGCCGTTAACATACTGGCCGATGCTGATGCTAACGCCAATACCTGTGCCTACCTTAAATACACTGGGCGAGACGATCTCGCTGACCGCTGCGCCCACTGAAATGCGGCCTGTGCAATTGTCTGGGCCAGGGTCAGGCAGGGTCACGGTGCCTGTTGGCGTAACTGGTGGCACCGTAGTGGTGGGCACAGGGGGCACAGTCACGGTGCCGGTTACTGTGGTGGTGATGGTACCGGTCAATGTGCCCGTAACGGTGCCTGTGGGCGTGGGCATAGGTACAGTGGTAGTGCCGCCTGGCATGGTGGGCCCAGTGCTGTCATCGCACAAAATAGGCTTGGCTTTCCATTGCCCGTTGTCCCCAGCAGCAGGGCCGGTAAAGGTACCTGAGTAAATACCCTTGGCATCGCTTTGGCCTGTGCCCACTATTTTCGCGCCGTTGCCTAAGTCAAATGTGAGGGTAATTTTGCCATCTTGGGTGAGCGTGCCTACCACTGGGATGTCTGGTTTGGCAGCGCCACCTTGCAGTGCTTGCAGCTGCGTTTGCAGTGTGTCGCTCAGGGCTTTTAGGTCTTTGCTCAAATTGGTTTGTAGCGCATCAATCTTGAGGTTGAACTCTTTCAAAATAGCTTGCACTTTGGCATCGATAGCGGCGTACTGCTCCGCAGCATTGGCTGCATTGCGCGGCACCGCAGCCCAGGCCAAGCGTTGCACCTTCAGCAGTGCATCGGTGGCTTGCGCCAAGGTAGACACGCCCAGGCGGAATTTTTCGTAGTCAATTTTCGCGCCGTCATAGTACTTTTTGAGCGCCGCTTTGAGCTTGGCTTGGTTCTCGGTGCTTAGCCCATTGCCTTGCTCGTCCATGGCAGAGCGCTGGATGAGTTTGCCGGTAATGTCAAAGCTTTTGCCGCCGTCCGTGCTTTTGGCGTTCAGTGCCAGCTTGCCTTTGAGTTCGGTGTCTTTGCTCGGGCCTTGCAGCACCTTGGCATCAAAGTCGAGCGCTGCGCTGCGCATCACTTGTAGGGTGCTGGTGGTTTGCGTACCCGTTGTCGTGCTGGTGCTGGTTGCGCTAGAGCTTGACTGGCTAATGCTGATGGATGTGGCCTCATCGGTAGACACACTTTGCACTGTAGGTGGCGCTTTGATATCGTTGCTGGCGATTGGTGCAGCAGCGTCTGACGCGTTAGACGAACCGCCGCCCCCGCAAGCTACCAGGGTGAATATGGTGGCCGTTAACAAGCCAAGTGCCAAATTTTTGATCCAACTGGCTGGGTGTCGCATTCGCAAAGGCGATTGATCAACTTTATGCATAAATTACTCCTAAAAGGATGAAAGGAGTCGCATTGTTTGACCAGGTTGGGCTGCGCTACAACCCGTGTTTGTGACAGCAGGTGTGATCAGCGCGCAGGATGTTTCGCGTGCGGGGGGCGATGCACCGCTCAAGTTACAAGCGGTGGCCACACTGAGCTGCCACCACCAGTGCAACGCACGCAATACAAGAGGCGCGTAGTGTCCGTTCAAAGCCCTTTATGTATCTAACTTAGATATGCACATTCCACCAACCGTTACGTGCTGCAAGGGCACTTTTGCAACGCTGCGGGCTTAGCTGTTAACCATCACCAGCTTGCCCATCACGCCGCGTGAACCCATGTGCGCGTAAGCGGCTTTAAGCTCGCCCATGGGCATGGTGCGGTCAATCACCGGTTTGATTTTGCCCGCTGCGTACCACTGGGCAAGTTCAGCCATCATGGCGGCATTGGCCTTGGGCTCACGCTTGGCAAACTCGCCCCAAAATACGCCGACGATAGAGGCACCTTTGAGTAAGGCAAGATTGAGTGGCAACGATGGAATAGGGCCACTGGCAAAGCCCACCACCAGGTAGCGGCCGCGCCAGGCAATAGAGCGGAAAGCGGGCTCGGCAAAATCGCCGCCCACGGGGTCATAAATGATGTCGGGCGCTTTGCTGCCCAGCGCTGCACACGCGGTTTTGACCAATTCGCGCAAGTCACCTGTGCTGTAGTTAATAACCTCGTCAGCACCAATCGCCTTGCATAGCGCGCATTTTGCGTCGCTGGACGCCGCTGCAATCACCTTGGCCCCGGCTGCTTTGGCGATCTGAATTGCGGCCGTGCCTACGCCCCCAGCGGCACCCAAAATAAGCACTGTTTCTCCCGCTTTGAGCTGCGCGCGGTCTACCAGGGCATGGTAAGAGGTGGCATAAATCATGATGAAGGCTGCAGCATCCACATGGCCAAAGCCACTGGGCAAAGGCATGCACATTGCGGCAGGCGCCACTGTGTGGGTGCCAAAGCCGCCGGTGCCGCTCAGGCAAGCCACGGACTGGCCTACTTTGAGGTGCGTAACCCCATCGCCTACGGCCTGCACCACACCTGCATATTCCGAGCCTGGCACAAAGGGCAGTGGCGGCTTGATTTGGTACTTGTTTTGCACAATCAAAATGTCAGGAAAATTCAGGCTGGCGGCTTTGATCTCGATCAGCACTTCGCCTGCCTTGGGGCTGGGCGTGGGCAGGTCTTGCCAGGTGAGGGCGTCGATGCCGGTGGGGTTTTCGCACAGCCAGGCTTGCATAGGAGTCTCCAAGATAACGGGTTGAAAAATGATGATAGTGTGAAGCAGGCCTTGGCAGGAGAATATTTGTCCCGCAAGGGACGAAGCACGCCGCGCGGGCCTACAATTTGCCTATGAAAATATTATTATCTAACGACGACGGCTACCAAGCCCCAGGCATTGTGGCTTTGTATGCGGCCCTGAAAGCTGACTTTGACGTAGAAGTGGTTGCACCCGAGCATAACAACAGCGCCAAGTCTAACGCGCTGACGCTTAACGCACCGCTGTATGTGCACCGCGCCACCAATGGTTTTAGGTACGTCAACGGCACGCCCGCCGACTGCGTGCACATCGCGCTGACCGGCCTGCTGGGCTACAAGCCCGACCTGGTGGTATCTGGCATCAACAACGGTGCCAACATGGGCGATGACACCATCTACAGCGGCACCGTGGGCGCGGCCATGGAAGGCTATTTGTTTGGCATTCCCGCGCTGGCTTTTTCCCAAGTAGACAAAGACTGGGTGCTGCTGGACGAAGCCGCCGCCAAAGCGCGCGAACTGGTGCAGCACTACGCGCGCGGGCTCACGGCAGGCCAAGCGCCTTGGCTGCTCAATGTGAACATTCCCAACCGCAAAGTGCAAGACATGCTGGCCCCTAAAGTGTGCCGCCTAGGCAGGCGCCACGCCGCCGAACCGGTAATTACCCAGCAAAGCCCCCGCGGCGAGACCATGTACTGGATAGGCGCTGCAGGCCAGGTTAAAGACGAAGGCGCAGGCACTGATTTTGAAGCCACGCGCCAAGGCCATATCAGCATAACGCCCCTACAGGTAGACCTGACCGACCATCCCCGCCTAGGCTACTGGCAGCAAACGCTCATTGGCCTGGGGCAGCACGCTGGGCAAATTGCGCAGCCTGAATCTGACGCACAGAGTGCTACTGCATGAGCCGACCCAGCTTTCCAGCCAAGTTGCCTGCGGCTGTAGGTTTGTTAAAAGGCGCACCGGATACTACTAAAACAATAGCTACCCGTGCAGAATTTCCTTGGGCGATAGCCACTAAAAGCATAAAAAATGCACCCCAAGCCCCGGCTGCAACAGCAAGCGCAGACATTGGCCTGGCGTCCAGCGCAGTACGCAACCGCATGGTAGATAAGCTGGCGGCGCAAGGCATAAGCGATGCGGCTTTGCTGCACGCCATGCGCACCGTAGAGCGCCACCGGTTTGTAGACACCGCATTGGTGGGCCAGGCTTATGAGGACACCAGCTTGCCCATTGGCCTGGGCCAAACCATTTCCAAGCCTAACGTGGTAGCACGCATGATCGAGCTGCTGCGGCGCGGGGCCGCTTTGTCGGGCAGCACGCCCCCACAGGCCGGCAAGGTGCCAGAGGCGGGCAGGGTGTCAGAGGCGGGCCGGGTGCTAGAAATAGGCACTGGCTGCGGCTACCAAGCCGCCTTACTGGCCCAGCTGTGCAGCGAGGTCTACAGCATTGAACGGCTGCGCGGCCTGCACGACAAGGCGCGGGAGAATTTACGCCCTTACAAAATTGCCCACCTGCACCTGCTGCTGGGCGACGGCATGCTGGGCTACGCGCAGGGCGCGCCGTATGCGGGCATCATTGCCGCTGCGGGCGGCGCGTCGATTCCGCCCGCCTGGATTGCCCAACTGGCGCTAGGCGGCCGCATTGTGGCCCCGATGGTGACCGCCAGCGGCGCGCAGGCTTTGGTGGTAGTGGACAAAACGCAACAAGGCGTAACACAAACAGTACTGGAAGCAGTGCACTTTGTGCCATTAAAATCAGGTGTAATGTAAACATGGCGCGCCGCAGTGGTGTGGGCAGTCAAAACGGGGGTTGAATGACACAGCAGCGATATACGGCAGGGTTAAAAACAGTTTTAATCTGGGCCACCATAGTTACCAGTGTGGTGCTAACAGGTTGCGGCAGCCGGGGCACCGTACTCAGCCGTGCACCGGTCGAAGAACGCAACGCTACTGCAACCACAGGCACAGTCACTGCCAGCTTGCCTGCCAGTACCGTGCCCGTTACCAGCACCACTTTGGCCCCGCCCAAGCCCTTGCCCGGCATTGAAAACGCAGGCAAGCCAGGCTACTACACCGTCAAACCTGGCGACACTATGATTCGCATTGGCCTAGACAGTGGCCAAAACTGGCGCGATGTAACCCGCTGGAACGGTTTGGACAACCCCAACATCATTGAAGTAGGCCAAGTGCTGCGGGTGATACCGCCTGGGGCCATTGCCTCTGTTGTGCTGCCTGCCACTTCACCTAGCTTGCCTGCGGCAACGCCAGCCGCTGGTGCAGACACCAGTGGAACCCGCCCTGTTACCAGCCCAGCACCTGTGGTGGCCACTGCACTGCCACCCGCAGGCACCCGCACAACGGCGCCTGCAGTGCCTGCGGCATCAGCCGCCACCCCAGCAGCCTCTGCCCCTGTGGCTGCTGCACCTGCTGCACCTGCACCGCCCCAAAGCGCGGCATCAGCAGGTGACGACGACGTGGCTTGGATCTGGCCTAGCGCAGGCAGTGTGATTGCAGGCTTTGACGAGCTGAAAAACAAAGGCCTGGACATTGCAGGCAAGCTAGGCGACCCGGTGCTAGCCGCTGGAGACGGCCGCGTGGTGTACGCTGGTGCAGGCTTGCGTGGCTACGGTAATTTGATTATTTTGAAGCACAACAACACCTACCTTACTGCCTATGCCCATAACCAAACCCTGCTGGTCAAAGAAGACCAAACTGTGCGTAAGGGCCAAAAAATTGCCGAAGTAGGCCAAAGCGATGCCGACCGCGTCAAACTGCATTTTGAAATTCGCCGCCAAGGCAAGCCTGTAGACCCTGCACGTTACTTGCCCGCACGCTAAGGTTGTTGCCATGACTTGGCCCGTGCTGGTGTTTGATATTGAGTCTATTCCTGACGTAGTTGGACTGCGCGCACTGCGCAACGCGCCGCCAGAGCTGAGCCACGCCGAGGTTTACAGCCAATGGGTGGCAGAGCGCAAAGCCGAAGGCAAGTCCGACTTTATGCCCCTGCACTTGCAGCGTATTTTGTGCATCAGCGCCGTTTTTCGCAATGCCGACGGCCTGAAAATCCATTCACTGGTAGACAAAGATGACAAGTCGGAAGGCAAGATCATCCAGCAGTTTTTCAACATCATCGAAAAACATGTGCCCCAGCTGGTCAGCTGGAACGGCGGCGGGTTTGACTTGCCGGTGCTGCACTACCGAGGCCTGAAGCACGGCGTAGTGGCCGACAAATACTGGGACTTGGGCGATGGCGGCAACTACGGCGACAAAGAGTTCAAGTACAACAACTACATCAGCCGCTACCACATGCGCCACCTCGACCTGATGGACCTGCTGGCCATGTACCAACCCAAAAACAACGCCCCCTTAGATGCCATTGCCAAGCTCTGCGGCTTCCCCGGCAAGCTGGGCATGGACGGCAGCCAGGTGTTTGCGCAGTACCTGGACGGCAAAACTGACGACATTCGCCGCTATTGCGAAACCGACGTGATGAACACCTACCTCGTCTACGCACGTTTTCAAAAAATGCGCGGCGGTTTTACTGAGGCGGAGTACGACCAAGAGATTGAATACGTTAAAGAAACGCTGGGTAACCTAGCGCCCATGGAATCGCATTGGGATGAGTATTTGAAGGCTTGGGTTTAGCCGTTAGCTTGGTTAAACTTTGCCTAAACAGCTAAAACCACAGTTTTAAACTACAAGGGGCTAGTACCTCTGCATAGCACGCCTGTGCAACTGCTGGGCTTGAAATACAGCTCCTGCGCAGCACTACCTAGGATGACGCTGAACCAATACACATTACCTGCTGCGCCTTCTGTATTGGCTTGGGTGACCAAGCTGGCTGGGCTGGTAGCAGCGGCGGCAGTTTTCCACTCAAACTTGGAAGCTTGCGCAGTGTCTTTAACATACACATTACGGAATCCGCCGATGGCAGCATCACCGCTAAAGACCTCTAACCCCCCAAATTTGTAACCCTCCAGCCCTTGCGCGTTGGCTTGCGCAATGAGTGCGTCATGTGTGGCAACTTGTGCGCCCAGACGGTAGCTGTATTTGGCAGTGCCACTGGCAGGCTTGCTGTAAATGTTGCCAAAGGTATAGGGGCCCGCATACAAAAAGCCTTTGTCGCCCTGGGCGTTGGCTAAAGCCAGCACCGCCCAAAATGTTGGAACCAAAGTAGTTAAAGCCCTTGGCACCTTGGGCGTTCAGCTGCGCTAAAAAACCTGTGCGCGAGGCTGTTATGACCTGGCTTTCATAGCTGGTGGTGGTGCTTGCGCTAGGGGGATTGCTTGGCGGATTGGCAGGCGGGTTTCCAGCAAGGGGCTCGTTACTACCTCCGCCACCTCCGCAAGCAACCAAAGCAAATGCGAGCAGCAAGCTGGCAGAGATTTCAAAATTCGCCCGCATTCATTAAATCCGCAACGCACCGGCATACCCGGTCATCTCCAAATACCCGCGCCCTACGTGTTTGCTGTTGCTGTCAAACAGGTCGCTCAGCCCTTCCCAATACACTGTGCCGGTGGAATTGCGGCTGTCGAGTTCTTGGGCTGAGATAACGGCTTTGACGGTGTAGTAGTCGGCGGGTGTGCGCACCAGCCATTCGGTGGGGTATTTGGCCCCCGTGGTGGGGCTGGTCCAGCCTTTGAGGGCCTGAAAAGCGACTTCTTTGGGTTGGGCGATAAAGGTTTGCAAGCCGCTGCTGCTGGTAGCACGAAATGAGCCGCCGGTCCACAGTGCGCTGCCGTCTTTGCGGCGCAGCTGAAAGGCGGTGAGCGCACTGCCGTCAAACAGGTTCATGCCGACCCAGTCCCAGCCTACGGCCTCGGGGTGTAGCAGCTCTTGGCTCCATTCGTGGTCTAGCCAAGCGCTGCCTTTAACAGCCAGCCGTTGGCCACCCAGCGTGATGTGTCCGCCTGCCTGCAACTGGGGTTTGCTGTAGTAGTAGCTGGCTTGCTTTTCGTCAGGGCCTTTGCGGGACAAGCCTTGCTTGCCTTGCAGTAGCAAGGGTTGGGTTTCGGTAAACGATAAGTCCAGCGTGAAATCTTGGGCTGCAACGCGGGCTTGGTACCCCAGCGCAGGGGTTGCAGAGGCTTGCGCGCTACCTGGCACGGGCTGCGCTGTGCGCTTTAGCGTCCAGTTGCGCAGTTTGATGTCGGTATCCAGTGGGCTGGCCTGTGCGATGCCAAAACCTTCGCGTGCAATGCGCTGGTCGTGCAGTAGTTTTTTGCCCTGCACGTCGGTCACTGCGCAGTGGGCAAAAATTAACTGCTTTGCCGCAAATTGGGACTGCATGCTTTGCGTTGCTTCAACCCGTGAGCGGAAAAACGTGACCTGAAAGCCCAGCTCGCGCCCTGCGGTGGTTGTGGCGTGGCCCGTGATGTACCACCACTCGGTACGAAAATCAGGGTGGGCACCGTGGTCACGCGGGAAAACCAGGCTGCGCTCGGGCAGGGCGTGGGCGTTGGGCAGAAGCGCTGCTGCGCCCGTGGCCAAGCCTAGCTGGGTGAAGGCGCGCTTGGACAAGGCTAGTGCGGGAAACGCCAGCGTGGGCAAAGCGTAGGCCATCACCAATCCTCCTTCACCGCCAGCACCGCGTCTTGGCCCGCAGCCGCGCGGCCTGCCAGCCACGCGGTGACTGTGCCTGCAGCAACTACTGCCAAACACAAGAGCACTAAGCGCAGCCAGGGTACGGTTAAATCCATCGTCCAGTGGAAGCTTTGTGGGTTGACCACATGCACCAAGATGGCAGAGACCACCAAGCCCAGTGCGCAGCCCGCCACAGAGCCAATGGCTGTCCAAGCAGCGCCCTCAAAAGCCACCACCTGCAAAATCTGCCGGCGCGTTAGGCCTAGGTGCGCCAGCAGGCCAAACTCTTTGCGCCGCGCCAGCACCTGCGCACTAAAACTTGCCGCCACCCCAAACAGGCCAATCGCAATCGCCACCGCCTGCAACCAGTAGGTGACGGCAAAGCTGCGGTCAAAAATTTGCAGCGACAGCGTGCGTATCTCGTCAGCGCTGGCAAACTCCACCAGCTTGGACGCATCTACCGCCACGCCATTGGCTGGGGCAGCAAACTGGCTGCTGATATAGCTGCGAATGCTGCTTTGCAGCGCGCCCGCGTCTGCACCGTCCTGCGGCCATACCGCAAGGTCATTGACCTGCGCGTCGCCGGTGATGCGCACGTAGTCGCGCTGGTCGATGGCAATGGCACCAAACTGGCGGGCGTAGTCGCGCCACACACCGGCCACATAGTAGCTGGGAGCTACTATTAATTTAGTAGCTGCTTGTGCAGCATTTCCTTGGGCCAGAGGCATATATTGCTTAAAAATATGGCCCTTTTGGGCGCTGTAAAGGTCTACCATGGCCTCGCTCACGTACAGGGGTATGGCATCTGCGGGTACGTCGCTGGCGGGCGCGGCCAGGTCGCCTACTAGGGGCAAGTCTTGGGCAGGGTTGTCTAGCAGGCGGGCTACCAGCATCACGCTGGGCTGGGCGGGGTCTAGCTGCAGCGGCAGTGTGCGCAGGCCGTTGACACGGGCGACACCGGGTAGCGCGCTAATGGCCTGCACCTGTGCAAGGGAGAAGTTAAGCACCTGCGCCGCTGCGCTGGAGCTTGCCGTGCGCACATACAGGGGGGCAGGCAACACAACATCTAACCACTGCATCACCGAGGTGCGAAAACTGGCCACCATCACCGTCAGCGCTACAGCCAAGCTCAGGGCCGCCACTACGCCGCTTACGGCCACGGCGGCGGTCTCGCGCACGCGACGCGCGCGTTCTATGGCCAGCATGGGCAGGGGGCGCGCGGCCACCAGCGGGGCAATGCGGTCATAGGCTAGCGCCACCAGCGGCGGCAGCAAGCCAATGCCGCCCACCAGCAGCAGCCCAATTGCCATATAAGCCCCTAATGCAATGCCAAATACGGGTGGGGCCCAAGTAAATACTGCACCGATAGCTACTAAAAAAGAAGCAATCATAACGCCCTTGCTGCGCTGCGCTGCCGTGCCCAAGCCCTTGAGTGTTTGCGCCAGCGGCAGCGCCTGCGCCGCCCTTGCAGGCCACCATGCGCCTACCAAGGCCGCAGCCACACCCAGCGCGCCATACACCAGCGCCGCCAGCGGGCCCCATTGCAGCGAGGGTGCCTCGCCTGCAAAATAACCACCGCCCAAATCGCCGCCCAATAAGTTCATCGCCAACGCTGCAAGCGCTGTGCCCAGTGCGATGCCCAATGCGCTGCCTACCAAACCCAGCACGGCAGCTTCCATCAGCACCAGCTTGAGCCGCTGCTGCGCTGTCAGCCCCAGCACGCCCAGCAGCGCCATTTGCTGGGCCCGTTTGGCCACGCTGAGCGACAGCACCGAGAAGACTAAAAAAGCCCCGGTAAACAGTGCCACCAGGGCCAGCACCGTCATATTAACCCGGTACGCACGCGACAAGTTGCCTATACGCTGTTCAGCGTCGCCCGCAGCCTGGGCCTGCACGTTAGCGGGCAGGGCCAAGTCGCGCAGCAACGCAGCTTTGTCTGCCCCAGGGGCTAAGCGCAGGTCAATGCGGGTGATTTGCCCTTGCAGGCCAAACAGGTCTTGCACCGCGCCAATGTCCATCACCGCCAGTGCGCCGCCGCCAGCGGCTACGGTGCCCGCTACGCTAAGCTGCGCCGTGCGAAGACCGGTCATTACGATCACAGTAGAAGGCTTGGCGGGGTCTTGCAGAGCTACGTTTTTGAGCTTGCTGGCGGCCGCATTGAGGTAGGCTGCACTGGCAGAGAACAGGGTAAAACGCGCATTATTTTCTTTGTTGGTTTCGCTACTGCTTTCTTTACCGCCGTCACGCTGGTTATGGTCTGGCACAGGCAGCAAAGCGGGCGACACGCGGGCAGCAACCAAGGCATCCAAGCCAAACACTTTGACAGCTTGCTTGCTACCAGCAGCGTCCAGCGCATAAGTGCTTACCTCTAGCACCGGGCTGGCTACAGCCACGCTGGGGTGCTCAGCGGTGCGCCCATACAGCGTCTCGTCTAAATTGCCACTGACAGCGCGCAGCTCCAGGTCAGGCTGGCCATTGACCGCGCGCACCGCACTGGAAAACTCGGCCAGCGCACTGGCATTGATCAAATGCACCGCGAACGCCAGCGCCACGCCCAGCATAATCGCCACCACCGCCGCCCCACTGCGCCACGGGTGGTGCAGCACCTCTTGCCAAGAGAAGGTGCGCAGCAGGGTTAACATGGCTTTGGTGCCTGCGTTCGCTCTGTAAGCCGCTGCGCGGCGATCACTAAGCCAAACCCCACCGTGTAAGCCACAACATCCCACCAGTCTGGCGTGCTGCCTACCACAATGCGGATAACGGGGTTGCTGATCTTCCAGCCATACAGGTGGGAGAGGTACTGCGACAGCTCTACCCCATAGCCGACCAGCAGGGCTGCGCTGGCCAGCTGCAGCGTGGACGCGCGAAAAAAGGTTTTAAAACCGTAGTACACAAAGACCACGGCCAGTGCATCACCCACAAAGCCGCGCAGCCAGCCGATGTGGCGAAATACCGTGGCAATGCTAACTTCGATGCACAGCAGCGCCAAGGTGATGAGCAGCGCGCGCCGGTTGAAGGTCAGGCCGATGCGCGAAGCCGTTTGCACGGGCGCAATCTGCACGCTCACTGAGCTTGCACCGGCGCTCATACCGCTATGCCATCAGCTGTCAAATGCAGCACGCGGTCAGCGCGCGCGGCGGCGGCTTCGGAATGGGTAACCAGTACCAAGCAAGCGCCGTGCTCTTTGGTTTGCGCAACCAGTGCATCCATAGTGCGGGCGGCGGTGGTGGGGTCGAGGTTGCCGGTGGGTTCGTCAGCCAGCACCAGGGGCGGGCGGTGCACCATGGCGCGGGCAATGGCCACGCGCTGCAGCTGCCCACCCGAGAGCTGCTGGGGCAGGCGTGCGCCCAGGTCGGCCAAGCCTACTGCTGCCAGCATCTGGGCTACGCGCTCGTGAATGACCGCTTTGGGGTGGCCTAGCAGCATCAGCGGCAGGCCTACGTTTTGCGCTACGTCTAAATGCGGCAGCACGTGAAAGGCTTGAAAAACAAAACCCACTGCGCTTCTGCGCCACACGGCCAGCTGCTCGGCGCCCATGTGGCCCAGGTTGGCCACGCCTGAAGCAGCGCTCCCTACCTTCACGCTGCCAGCGTCCCAGTGGTCTAGGCCCGCCATGCAGTTGAGCAAAGTAGATTTGCCTACGCCAGACTCGCCCACAATGGCCACAAACTCTCCGGCCTGCACGGTCAGCGATACGTTGGCAAACACGGCGGTGTCGCCATAGCGTTTGGTCAAAGATTCAATGTGCAGTGTCATAAATACGTTAGAGCCATGACTGTACCAAGGCCAGCACGGCTGCGCCTGCGTGGGGTTGATCGCAGGGCACTATGTGCCGCTGCGGCATGCTGCGCAGCCAGGTGATTTGCCGCTTGGCCAGCTGCCGTGTGGCGGCTACGCAGCGGTCTTGCAGTTCGGCAGCGGGAAACATGCCGTCCAGCATCTCCCAGGTTTGCCGGTAGCCTACGCAGCGCATGGACGGCAGGTCCAGGTGCAGGTCGCCGCGCGCGCGCAGGGCTTGCACCTCGTCCAGCAAGCCGCCTTGCAGCATGAGTGCAAAGCGCTGCGCAATGTGCTGGTGCAGCCACGCGCGGTCAGTGGGCTCTAGGCTGATTAGCGGTGCGCTTGCTTCACTATTAGGAGCTGCCTGTGCAATTAAATGGTGGGCTGCGAGTGTTTTTCCTGTGGATATATAGACTTCCAGCGCGCGTTGAATGCGCTGGGAGTCGTTGGGCGACAGGCGCGCGGCCGTGATGGCATCGACTTGCGCTAGCTTGGCATGCATGGCAGGCCAGCCCAGCGCGGTGGCCTGTGCGTCTAGCTGGGCGCGCACAGCGGGGTTGGCAGGCGGCAAGTCGTCCAGCCCACCCAGCAGTGCCTTAAAGTACAGCATGGTGCCGCCCACCAGCAGCGGCAGCTTGCCGCGCTGCTGTATGTCGGCTACCAAGCGCGTGGCATCGTGCACAAACTGCGCTGCGCTGTAGCTGCTGGCAGGGTCAATAATGTCAATCAAATGGTGCGGCACCTGCGCAAGTTCTGCGCGCGCAGGCTTGGCGGTGCCAATGTCCATGCCCTGGTACACCAGGGCAGAGTCTACGCTGATGATCTCCACGGGGATGTTCGCAGCTATCAGAAGCGATGCTGCACTTTTGCCGCTGGCCGTGGGGCCTGCCAAGCAAATATATGGCGGGTGTGAGGGCTGCATGGGCCTTAGTTGTGCTTACTTCGCGTGTTGCTGTCCATGGCGCTGCACCAGCACCCAGGCCGTGAGCACGATCCACACTGCCCAAAAAGCCACACCGTAGGCCAACGGTTTTACGGTGCCGTCCATGTGGGTACCCAGGTAGGCGCCCATGCCAAACGCCACCACCATCATGCAAAACCCCGACAGCGCCGAGGCCGCCCCCGCCGCCTGCGGAAAAGGCCCCACCGCACCCGACTGCCCACACGACTGGTGCACACCGTGCCCCAGCATAAAAATACAAAACGGCCCCAGCACCGCCAGCACATTGTGCACACCCCCGAAAGCCAAGCCCGCCAACAGCGCGCCCGCCACCGCCGTAAAGCACCCGCCCAGCCACACCGTGCGCAGCACACCGTAGCGCACCAGCAAGCGGCGGCACATAAAAGTGCCCGTAATGTAGGACAGCGACATCACGGCCATCACCAGCCCGTACTGGGTTTTAGACAGGCCCAGCACTTTGATAAACACAAATGACGAGGTTGCCAAAAATGTGAACAACCCTGCATACGAGGTGACTGAAAGCAGCGCATAGGCCCAAAAGGTAGGGTGCCGCACAATCATGCCCCAGGTGCGCAGCAAGGTGGCAGGCTGCAGCGCTTGCAGGTTGCGTGTTGGAATAGTTTCTTTAAACTTCCAAACAGCCAGGCACAGTGTGACCGCGCCAAAAACCGACAGCGTAGCCATGGCGGCGCGCCAGTTGAGCACATCGGTAAGCAGCCCGCCCAAGGGGGCGCTCAGGCAGGCGATTACGCCCAAGCCCGATAAACCCTTGCTCATGATCCGCGCGCCGTCTGCAGGGGCATACAGGTCGCGTGTCATGGCCCGTGCACACACTACGCCCGCACCCATCGCTGCGCCTTGCACAGCTCGCCAGGCAATCAACTGCTCCATGCTGGCAGCAAACACGCCACCTAAAGAGGCCGCTGCATAAGCGGCCAGGCCCACCATCAAAATGGGCTTGCGGCCAAACCGGTCAGACAGCGGCCCCCACACCAGCTGCGACACACCAAAAGCCAGCAGCAACGCCGTTAAAGTCAACTGCGCCTGCCCCATGCTGGCCCCAAACCCCTCGGTAATAGCGGGCAGGGCGGGTAAGTACAGGTCTGTGGTAATGGGCTGAAGGCCCAGGAGCAGGCTTAAGAAAAGGACGACGAGATTAGATTGCATGGTGCTGCTAAGCGTAGCAGATTAGGCGTTGCCTAAATTGACGGGATTTCAACCGTTGTTCAATTCAACAAGTTCTGACCAAAAGTCTATGGTGCGAATGTCAGCAGGTAAAAAATAGGCCGGCTTTAAAAAGTAAGCATAAAACTCGTTGTGCAGATAGTTTTCCAGATTTGCACCGTAATGAACAATGTCTGTTTGGTAAACTGAAAAAACAGGATTTCCAGTTCGGTTGGGCTTTGCGGGCATGTAACGATGCCCACAGATAGGGATCAACGGGGGTGCCTGTTCGAAATTCTGACGTGCAGCAGCCAATGCGGCTGGCAGATCAGGCGGGCGAATGCCCCACTTGGTTGGCCAAAACGCATTGTTTTCAATATCAAAACTGATGCCTTCAAAAGGCCAGTTCAAGCTGCTTTGAAGCTGGGGGTCATCAACTTTCCGCCAGTTAGCAAAACCACGATTGACTGGAAGTGCGAACTGTAAAAAATCACGCAAATCTGCTGGGAATAAAAAATCAAAACGTTGTTCAGCAATCTCAATTTCGAGACCGGAAAGCCCTGGCTCGAAAACAACACCAGCGCGCTCAAGCGTATTTTTGCAATCTTGAAAGTTCATAAAGCAGGGGCAGTCTATGCAATGCACGCTTCAGACGCCTCAATTTTCCCCATTAGCCATTGCAACCCAGCCAAGTGCTGCTGGTCGTGGCTGCACAGGTAATGCAGCAGGCTGCGCAGGGTCAGTGGGCCGTAACCTTGGAATACAGCTGAGCGTTGGAATTGAGTTTCGGTAAGGCCGGCGATAAGCTGCAGAGTATGCTCGCGGGCGCCACGGAAGCTAGCAAACACCTGTGCAACATTGACCTGCGCGTAAGGCCGCTGCGCAGTGACAGTGATGCTGTCAATCGACGCTAGCGTGGGGCAGTGCTCTGCCAAAGTGCGCTGGATACGCACATGGTAGCCCTCGACCTCAATGTCGCGGATATGGCAAATTTGCTCAATAGCGGTGAAAGGTTCGCTGGGTATGCCGTCCCATGAAGGCGGTGACCAGAGTTTGAAACCAACTGGAATAGCCGCGTAATGCGCTTCCAGTTGGCTTGGAAACGCGCTCAAGGTAGCCAAAGTTAAAGGGTTCATAAGGTGAAAGTTTACCCGTTAAAACTGCACCACCCCTGCACCACTGCTGCAGCGCAAGAACCCCACAAGCATTGGGGCAGTAAAACCATCTTAGCCTTGCATTTTTACGCCCTGTTTAGCCCTCTCGCCCAAGGAAATGCTGCACAAGCAGCTATACATTTTGTAGTGCTACTGCACCACCAAGGTCTGCGCTGGTGCTAGGCCAAACAGCTCTGCCAGTGCCGCTTTGTAGGCGGGTTGCCCTACCGAGTTGGTGTTGTGGTGCGAGCCGCCTTCCACCAGTACAAAGCGTTTGGGCTCGGCGGCAGCGTCAAACAGTTTGCGGCCCAGGGCGGGTTTGATCAGCTGGTCGTTGCTGCCGTGTACCACCAGCAAGGGCGAGCCGATGGAGGCTACTTTTTTAATCGACTCGAAGCGCTGCGTGATCAGCGCAGTAAACGGCAACCAGCCCCAGCGCATGCTAGACGCTACGTCGGGTATGGAGGTAAAAGTACCTTCCACAATGGTGCCTTTTTCGTCAGCAACTTTGCTGGCCAGCTCGATGGCGATGGCCCCGCCCAGTGAATGGCCAAAGATGTAGCGTGGCTGCCCAGGGTAGGTGGTGGCTATCCACTGCCAAGTGGCCTGCGCGTCTTCGTAGGCCATTTTTTCTGAGGGTGTCTCAGCAGATGTTTTGCCAAAGCCCCGGTAGTCCACCGCCACCACGGTAAAGCCCAGCTCTTGCATGCGCTGTATGCGGTAGGCGCTGCCGCTGACGTTCCAGCGTGCGCCGTGCAGGTACAGCATAACGGGGGCGTTGGGCTGGGCCGATGGGTGCACCAGCGTGTGCAGTTTGACAGCTTGGCCAGTCACCTGGGACGGGTAGCTGATCCACGCCTCTTGCATGTTGCCAGCCACCGTTGCGCTGTCGCCCCAGCTGCGCTCAGAGGGGTTGAAAATCCACTGGCCTTGTTTGCTGTCTAGCGAGGCACAGCCCACCAAGGTGCCAAGGCACAGCGCTACAGCGCCCGCTAATCGCCAAAAAGTAGTGCCAGAGATGGAGGAAATAGCCATGGTGTGGGTGCAGTAGGGTGTTGTGGGTTGTAAGGGTAAATCGGCTAAGACACAGCACGCGGGCCTTGGTTCCCGTAAAGTGGGGTTATGAAAACCATATTTTCCCCATTGGGCTTGCGCGCTGTGACTTTAACGGCTGCCGCCATGGCCGCGTTGACGGGTCTGGCCGGTTTAACCGCTTGTAACTCTCCGCCGCCCGCCAATGCACCACCCACCGTGGCCAGCGTAGACGTTACGCGCTACCTGGGCACCTGGGCCCAGCAGGGCATGGTGCCCAACAAATTCCAAAAAATGTGCGCCAGCAACACCCGCGCCACCTACGCCAAAGACGGTGATGGTTTGAGCGTGCTCAACCAATGCTTGGGTGAAGACGGTAAACCGGTAGAGGCCAAAGGCGTGGCCAAAATTGTAGAGGGCAGCAACAACGCCAAGTTAAAAGTCAGCTTCTTTCGCCCCTTTTATGGCGACTACTGGGTGCTGGCCCTAGACCCCGACTACCAATGGGTGCTGGTAGGCGACCCCACGCGCGAGTTTGGCTGGGTGCTGTCGCGCGCAGCCAAGCTGGACGACGCAACCTACAACGCTATTTTGGACAAGGCTGTTGCGCTGGGCTACGACAAGGGGCGGTTTGTGCGCAGCGTGAACACACCTTGACCTGTGTAGTATTAAGCCCGTGCAGGGGCTTTTGTTAAGCAGACTGCAACTGCAATGCAAAAAAATGCGTCGCCAATGTAGGGCTGTTGTAGTAAGGCGCAATCGGCGTAAAACCTAAGCGCTGGTACACGACGTGAGAGCCT
Source organism: Polaromonas sp. (assembly GCA_043778205.1). Lineage (GTDB taxonomy): Bacteria > Pseudomonadota > Gammaproteobacteria > Burkholderiales > Burkholderiaceae_C > JAAFIP01. The sequence goes on from JAYWGO010000110.1 coordinate 51,255, forward strand.
GCAGTCTGCGGCACCGTGTCCAGCACCAAGCGCTGGTAGCCTAGCTGGCGAGTGGTGCCGATCACCGCATGCATTAGCTTTTGGCCCAGCGCCTGACCCCTAAAAGCGGGCTGCACATACAGGCGCTTAACCTCTGCTGTGGCGCTGTCCAGATGCTTAAAGCCCACGCAGCCCACCAATGTTTCCGCTTCCTGCACCACCCACAGCATGCCGTTGGGCAAGCTGTACTTGCTGTCAATCTGCGCCATTTCATTGTCAAAATCTTGAAAGCCCATGTCGATAGCGAGCCAAGCCGCGTATTCGCGGATGAGTGCGACGATGGCTGCTTGGTCAGCCGGGAACTGGGCTTGCCTGATGTGCATAGGCGCTACTTTGCAGGTGAATGCGGGTCATCGCCCACGCAAAAACAGCGTGTCCAGCTCTTTCACGCTGATTTGCCGCCATGTAGGCCGGCCGTGGTTGCACTGGTCGGAGCGCTCGGTGGCTTCCATTTGGCGCAGCAAGGCGTTCATCTCGGCGGTAGTTAGCTGGCGGTTGGCGCGCACCGCGCCGTGGCAGGCCATGGTGCTGAGGATCTCGTGCTGGGCCCGTTCGATGACGGTGCTGGCATCGTGCAGGGCCAGCTCGGCCAGCACGCTACGGGCCAGCTCCACCGGGTCGCCATGGGCCAGCGATGTGGGCACCGCGCGCACGGCCAAGGTTTTGGGGGAAAAGGCGGTAATGTCCAGGCCTAGCGTAGCAAGCACGCTAACGCTGGCTTCGGCGGTGGCCACCTCGGTGGGGGTGGCGGCGAAGGTGGCAGGGATGAGCAAAGGCTGGCTGGCGATCTGGGCCATACCGCCGCCCAATGCGGAGCTTGCGCTTTGCTGCGCCTGCATTTGCGATTTGAGGCGCTCGTACACAATGCGCTCATGCGCTGCATGCATGTCCACAATCACCAAACCTTGGGCGTTTTCGGCCAAGATGTAAATGCCTTGGAGCTGGGCCAGGGCTTTGCCTAGGGGCCAAGTGGTCTCGTGGGCTGGTGCAGCATATACCGGCGTATTAGAGAGTTCATCAGCCAAGCCTGAAGCCGCAGTGGGCTTAGGCAGGGAAGAGGGCGTGTTCCACAGCAGCGAGATGTCTGAGACCCGGTTGCCCACTTCGTATGCGGCAGCTTGGGTTGTACCGTATGCTCTAAAATTAATAGCTGTCTGTGCAGCATTTCCTTGGGTTATAGGCCTATTTTTTGTATAAAAAGGGGTTAAATCAGGGCCGTCAACCTGCTGGTCGGTTCGCAGCGCGCGCAAGTCTGCGTCAAGCGCTACGCCGGTACCCGAGCGCGGCACGGCCAGCGCGCCGCTGATAGCGCGGCGCACAGCCTGGTGCACCTCGCGGCCGTCCCTAAAGCGCACCTCAATTTTGGTTGGGTGCACGTTCACATCCACCCGCTTGGGGTCAATCTGCATGAACAGCACATACACCGGCTGCCTGCCGCCGTGCAGCACGTCTTCATACGCGCTGCGCGCTGCGTGCGCCAGCACCTTGTCACGCACGTAGCGGCCGTTTACGTAGGCAAACTGCTGGTCAGCGCGCGAGCGGGCTGCGTCGGGAATGCCTGCATAGCCCGTGATGGTGATGTCGCCACCATCGTTGCTTTTGCCGCTGTAGTGCAGCTTGACCGCACGCGCTACAAAGTCGTCGCCCAGCACGTCGTTGATGCGCTGCTCTGCGCTGCCTGCGCGCCACTGCTCTGCCAGTTTGCCTTCGTGCCACACCGCAAAGCCTACGTCGGGCCGCGCCAGTGCATGGCGGCGCACCGACTCTAGGCAATGCGCCATCTCAGTGGCATCCGTTTTAAGAAATTTACGCCGCGCAGGCGTGGCAAAAAACAGCTCTTTCACCTCTACCGTAGTGCCCTGCGCCCGGGCAGCTTGGCTAAGTTCACCGGTTTGGCCGTGCAGCATCCAAGCGTTGGCTTGGCCTGCAGCCTTGGAGAATACAGCGCAGTCAGCTATCGAGTTAATAGCCGCCAAGGCCTCACCGCGAAAACCCATGGTGCCTACAGACTCTAAATCTTGCAGAGACGCAATCTTGCTGGTGGCATGGCGCTTGAGGGCCATGGCCAGCTGGTCGCGCGCTATGCCCACACCGTCATCTTCCACCACAATCGCCCGCACGCCCCCAGCCAGCAGCCGCAGCGTAACCGTAGTAGCCCCCGCGTCCAGCGCGTTGTCTAGCAGCTCGCGCACCACCGAGGCAGGCCGCTCCACCACCTCACCCGCCGCAATCTGGCTGATCAGCGCATCAGGCAGTTCGCGGATGGTGCGGGGCAAGGGTGGTAGGGGCATGGTGGCGTTCACTGCACTGATTGTAGGCTGCTGACATAGGCCATTTTGATGGCCCAATCGGCATCTTTTCCCATCCACAGCGCCACAGTGCACGAACCGAACCAGGATGGTACAAGAGCAGTGCACGCGTATCGCAATTGAGATACAATTATAATTTTAAGGAGCTATGCCATGGCTGCTACCACAATGTTGCATGTTCGCGTGGACGAAACCGTTAAAGCACAAGCCACGCAGGCGCTGACTTCGATGGGGCTGACAGTGTCGGATGCGGTGCGCATGCTGCTCACACGTGTAGCGGCAGACCAGGCGTTTCCGCTTGAATTGAAGGTGCCTAATGCCGAGACGCGCGCTGCAATGGAAGAATCTCGGCAGATGATGTTGGCTGATACAACGCGTTTTAAAGATGCCGAGGTTTTTTTCAAAGATTTAGACGATGCGGCAACCAAAAACCGCTCAAAGTAAGCGCACCAAACTTCCGCGCGAATTTGTTGGAACTAAGGCGTTTTATAAAGATTGGGCCAAACTCTCGGCCTCTGGACGTTATGACATGCGGCTTCTTAAACAAGCAGTGGTGTTATTAATAGCTAATGACGAACCGCTGGCTGCCGAGTGGGCAGACCATGCGCTTCAAGGTGAGTGGATGGACCATCGTGAATGCCATATTAGCGGTGATTTCCTGCTGATTTATCAAATACTGCAAGTAGGCCCAATTGAAAAGCTCAACTGCGTGCGCACAGGCACACATTCAGACCTGTTTCGTTAACCCATAAAAAAACCAGCCCAATGGAATTATTTACCTACCTACTCGACTTCATTTTGCACGTAGATGTGCACCTGAAAGATTTTGTTGCTACCTACGGCGCTTGGGTCTATGTGCTGTTGTTCGCCATCGTTTTTACCGAAACCGGCGTGGTGGTGATGCCGTTTTTACCGGGCGACTCGCTGCTGTTTATTACGGGTGCACTGTGCGGTATTGGGCTGATCAGCCTGCCTATAGCCATGGGTGTGCTATTGGCGGCGGCTATTTTGGGCGACCAGTGCAATTACACTATTGGCCGCTACTTTGGGCCTAAAGTGTTCCAGTGGGAGGACTCTAAGTTTTTCAATAAAAACGCTTTCAACAGAGCCCACGCTTTCTATGAAACCTATGGCGGCGTAACCATCATTTTGGCCCGGTTCATGCCTTTCATTCGCACCTTTGTACCGTTTGTGGCGGGCGTGGCCGAGATGTCGCGCGGCAAATTTACGCTGTACAACGTGGTGGGCGCGGTAATTTGGGTGGTGGGGCTGTGCTCTGCGGGCTACTTTTTTGGCAACTTGCCGTGGGTGCAAGCAAACCTGTCCAAAATCATCTGGGCGCTGATCATCGTGCCCGGGCTGATTGCATTGTTTGGGGCTTGGAAAGCCAGCCGGGCTGAGGCTACAGCTTAGTTTTTGCGCATTCGCTGCGTTGTTTTAGGTCCGCGCACTGCTGCGGCGCTGCGGTGCGCTCGTTGGCGTGCTGAGGTGTTTGGTTCGGTTCTGGCTTGTGTGCTGCTTGGGTAGAGCGCATTATGCTTACTACATATTTCATAGCTGGCTGTGCAATATTTCCTTGGGCGGTAGGGCTAAAAAGCATAAACTCACAAGAAGCAAAGCTTAAGAACTGGTCCGCGTCCTAGCCAGCGGCGGGTTCTTGGCAAAGTAGCGTTGCAGGCCGCGCAGCATGGCGTCGGCCAGCTGGTCTTGGTAGTCTTGGCTGCGCAGGCGCTGCTCTTCTTCGGGGTTGCTGATAAAGGCAGTTTCTATCAATATGCTGGGAATGTCGGGGGCTTTGAGCACCGCAAAACCGGCTTGCTCTACACGCGGTTTGTGCAGCTTGGCAAAGCTGCCAATCTCGCCTAGCAAATGGCCGCCCAGTTTGAGGCTGTCATTGATCTGCGCTGTGGTGCTCATGTCCAGGATGGCGCGTTGCACGCTGGGGTCTTTTACCTTGACATTTACGCCACCTATCAGGTCGGCTTTGTTTTCTTTGTCGGCCATGTATTTGGCGGTGGCGCTAGAGGCTCCTTTGTCGCTTAGGGCAAACACACTGGCGCCGCGTGCAGTGGGCACGGTGAAGGCATCGGCGTGGATGCTGATGAACAAATCGGCCTGTACCTTTTGGGCCTTTTGTACACGCACATGCAGCGGAACAAAAAAGTCGGCATCGCGCGTCAAAAAGGCGCGCATGGGGTTGCCGTTGATGGTGGTGGCGTTAATGCGCTGGCGCAATTTAAGTGCTACTGACAGCACGATGTCTTTTTCTTGCGTGCCCTGCGGGCCAATGGCACCGGGGTCTTCCCCGCCGTGGCCAGGGTCTAGCGCGATGACGATCAGGCGGTCGGTTTTAGACGGTGGCGTGCTGGCAACAGGCGGTTTGGGTGGAGTGGCGCTGGGCCCGCTGCTGGCCACTTTGGGCGGCGCGCTGCTGGCCGTGCCTGTGCTGAAGCTGGAGGTAGCGCTAGAGGTGGAGGGGCTGCTGCTGGGGCGCGCAGACTGCTGCGCTATCAGCTCGCCCAGTGGGTCTCGTGCGGCTGGGGTAGCCGCTGGCGCAGTGGCATCGTTCATACGCTCTCTGATCAACGCCTCCAGCGGGTCTGCCACCACCGTAGGGTACAGGTCTAGCACCAGGCGGTGCTGGTAGGCGGCCACGGGCGGCAGGTTAAACACCTGGGGCAGGGCGTTTTGTTTAAGGTCAATCACCAGCCGCACTACGCCAGGTGCGTTTTGCCCCACACGGATGCCGCTGATGTAAGGGTCGTTGGGTTTGACACGGCCTACCAGCTCACGCAGCTCGGTGCTCAGCTCTACGCCTTCAATGTCTACTGCCAAGCGCGGTGGCGTGCCCACAAACAGTTGCTTGGTGGCAAGCAAGCCGTCGCTTTCAATGGTAACGCGCGTGTAGTCGTCAGCGGGCCACACCCGCACTGCCAAAATTGTAGCGCCCCATGCAATATCCGCCTTGGTAAGCAGCAGCACCAGGGTGCCAGCGCCCACAACTTGGCGGCGGGAGATGGGCCGCAGCGGTGCGCTCATGCCAGCAGCGCTTGGCCTACTGCGGTCCAAGCTTTAATCACCACGCTGCGGCTGTCGTCCGCTAGCACAGTAATGTGGAGGGACAGGTCAGGCACGGGCAGGGCGGCTCGGGCGTTGTCGGCCCATTCAATGAGTTTCAGGCCAGGGGCCGCAAAGGTGTCTCTAAAGCCCGCATCTTCCCATTCGCGTGGGTCGGTAAAGCGGTAGAAGTCAAAATGCGAGATGGCCAAGTTGCCTACTTGGTGCGGCTCTACCACGGCGTAGCTGGGGCTTTTTACGCGGCCCTGCACGCCCAGCGCGCGCAGCAGGTGGCGCACCAAGGTGGTTTTGCCAGCGCCCAGTTCGCCATGCAGCTCTATGATGGCGTTATGCAATGCGGGTTTGGTAGACAAGGCCGTCGCCCAAGCTTGCGTGGCGGCTTCGTTAGCCCACGCAGATGTTTCTACAATCAAAGCACCGTGACCCACAGTATCCAACTTCTCTCCAACATTCGCCACTGGGCGACAGAACTGGGGTTTTCGCACATTGGCGTAGCCCCGATTGATTTGAGCACAGCCGAGCCCGGACTGCAGGCTTGGCTCGATAAGGGCTTTCATGGCAGCATGCACTACATGGCCCGCCACGGCATGAAGCGTGCCCGCCCAGCAGAGCTGGTGCCCGGCACCGTCAGCGTGATCACCGCACGCATGGATTATCTCCCAAGCAGCACGCCAATTGGCTGGCAAGCTATCGAATTTGACAGATTAAACCATCCCGGTGAAGCGATTGTGTCACTCTACGCCCGAGGCCGCGACTATCACAAAGTGTTGCGCAACCGATTGCAAAAGTTGGCCCAGCGTATTGCCGCACACGCAGGGCCGCTAAGTTGCAGGGCCTTTACAGACTCAGCCCCTGTGCTGGAAGTAGAGCTGGCCACCCGCAGCGGCCTAGGCTGGCGCGGCAAACACACGCTGACCTTGTCGCGCGAGGCGGGCAGCATGTTCTTTTTAGGCGAAATTTACGTCGACATAGCGTTGCCATTAACCGAACCCAGCAGCGAGCACTGCGGCACCTGCACCGCCTGCATTGACGTGTGCCCCACACGCGCTATCCTGGCTCCCGGCCTGCTAGATGCACGCCGCTGCATTTCGTATTTAACTATTGAGCACGCAGGCCCCATCCCGCTAGAGCTGCGCCCGCTGATGGGTAACCGCATCTACGGCTGCGACGACTGCCAGCTAATTTGCCCCTGGAACAAGTTCGCCCAACGCAGCGCCTTGCCAGATTTTGACGAGCGCGCAGGCCTTACAGGCCAGCAGCTTGTGAACCTGTTGGCATGGACCGAAGACGAATTTTTAAAACACACCGAAGGCAGCCCCATCCGCCGCATAGGGCATGCGCGCTGGCAAAGGAATATTGCGGTAGCGATGGGCAATGCGCTGCGAGCTGATAAAGAGGCCGGGTTGCCCAAAGACGCAAAGCTCCTTGCACGTAACGCACTTAGCGCTGCGCTACCGGCTGCTACTGCGCTAGTGGCAGAGCATATTGCATGGGCATTGCGCTAAATGCATGACTCAATTACTGCTGGGCTTTGCTTTCTTTTAAATTAAGCCGTTTCGCGAATCAAACATTCTGCCGAAATTCCCAAACTGGAATTTAAACGCCTGACCATGGCCAAGCTCAAGGGGCGTTTACGATTTAATACTTCATAAACGCGGTTAAGTCCACCAATCATAGGTTGCAGGTCTTTTGCAGCCAAACCCTGCTGGTCCATGCGAAATTTAATGGCCTCGATAGGGTCTGGCAGCTCAAGTGCGTAATGCTCTGCCTCGTAGGCCTGTACCAGTGTGCCCCATATTTCAAGGCGGTCCGCATCAGGCGTGCCGCGCTTGGGGTCGGCATCAACCAAGGCTGAGATCAATTTGAGGGCCGCTTTGTAATTGGCTTTGGTATGAATAGGACGAATTTCCACGGCAAACTCCTTCAAAATTGTTCAATTGTGTTCGCATCAACAGCATCGTATTGCGCATGTGTTCCGACGAACTTTACGAATACAAACCCAGTGTTGTAAGCTACTGCTACGATAAGTCGATAGCTGTTGCCTTTGATGTTAAACACCACTCTGCGGTTTTTCAAAATGCTGGCATGGGCATACTGAGCCTTAATGTCAGCAGGACTGCGCCAGTGTGCTTTTTTGATTTCGTCACACCAGGAGAGCAACGGCTGCTTTGATTCTGGATAAGCAGAGATAAATCGGATTATCGAAGGCAATAACACCAAATGCATTAGTCATTATAGTCCCAAATAGGGACTTAAATTGCTGCTCCAACCCTTCAATGTGTAGATCACTAAAACATTCTGGTCATAAACACACACGCACTAATGCTAAAGATCAGTGCATGCAGCTTCTAGATAAATATTTGATAATAGTTGATGGTATCGCCGTGCTAGAGTATCTGCATTTGGTTTGACTCGAGCCATCTCTGATCAAGCTACGCTGGTATTTTTCTTTAAAAAAATATGGATTTATATTGACATCATATTCACAAAAAAGTCTGTTTTTCATAGAAATTGCAGTGGCTTTTCTTGCAGGTGCAATATGTGTAGCGGCATGGGAGCCAATAGCGTTTCCAATAATCGCTATTTTCTCTTACGCAGTACTCTTTTTTTTACTCTTGAACCAACGAACTATATTTCAGGCTAGCTTGATAAGCTTTAATTTCGCGATCGGTCTGCATACTTTAGGGCATGGCTGGACATTTGATAGGCTATTAAATCAGGCACACACTGGCAGGTGCAACGCTGCCAAATGATCAATTTTCGCTTTATGGGGCTTTGGGACACTGCCTGGTGCCCTCAGCCTGCCCGCCGACCCGCAAGCCCTGATCGATCACCGCTGCCTGCGGGACACCACAGGCAACTCCAACTCCAGATTGAATCGGCCAAATTCAACGGGTATGTTGCTTACTGTCTATCACAAAAATGCCTTGGCCAAGCTGCCGACATGGCCGAACTTAAGGCTTAATGAGCTGCTGCCCCACCGCTGGCACACAAAGATCAAGGGCCTTTAACTTAAACGCTGGCCAGTTTTAAGGTGGGGTTTACCGGATGCTTACAAAAGTTCGGGTCATAAACACACTGAACGGATCCTCTGTATACCCGTCAAACGGCCCGCACACCTTAAAGCCAAAGCGCTCGTACAGCGCGTGCGCTGGCTTGAAGTGCGCAGTTGACCCGGTCTCCAAGCTTAGGCGCTGGTAACCGCGCGCTTGGGCGGTGTTGATGATGGTTTGCAGCAGGGCCGCGCCTACGCCACTGCGCAAATGTGCAGCAGCGGTGCGCATGGATTTAACTTCGCCGTGCTGCGGGTTAATTTCTTTCACCGCGCCGCAGCCCAGCAATTGGCCGCCGTCCCAAGCGCTCCAAAACGTGATGTGCGGCTGGCGCAGCGCGGCAATGTCTAGCGCGTGCACGCTGCAGGGCGGGGAGGCGGCGCGCATGTCGGCCAGATGGGCTTGTAGCAGCTGCGCTATCTCGGGGCCTTGAAGGTCGTCAATTTGAATGATCATGGTGCAAGCTGATGGGCGGTAAAGGGTTATTAGGCGTTTGTTTGCGCTGTGTCTTCTAAGCAAAGACTGCCCAGCAAGGATAATACCGCCATGCCTACCTTTGAATCTTTATTGACTGCGCCGCCCTGGAAAGGCGGCTGGAAGTTATCCGTCGCACCCATGATGGACTGGACTGACCGCCACTGCCGCTACTTTCACCGCCTGCTGACCCAAAACACCCTGCTGTACACCGAGATGGTAACCACCGGTGCCCTGCTGCATGGCGATGTGCCGCGCCATTTGGACTTTAATGCCCAGGAGCACCCCGTGGCGCTGCAGCTGGGCGGCAGCGAGCCAGCAGACCTGGCCCGGGCCGCGCAGCTGGGCGCGCAGTGGGGCTACAACGAGATTAACCTGAACTGTGGCTGTCCCAGCGAGCGGGTGCAACGCGGTGCGTTTGGCGCATGTTTGATGGCCGAGCCCGCACTGGTGGCCGACTGTGTGAAAGCCATGCGTGATGTGGTGAACATTCCGGTCACCGTCAAGCACCGCATTGGCATCGACAAAACCGAGAGCTACGCCTTTGTGCGCGATTTTGTGGGCACCGTGGCAGACGCGGGCTGCGGCGTGTTCATTGTGCATGCGCGCAATGCTTGGCTGCAGGGCCTGAGTCCTAAGCAAAATCGCGAAGTACCGCCGCTGCGCTACGAACTGGTGCACCAGCTAAAAAAAGATTTCCCGCACTTAGTGATTGCTTTGAATGGCGGCATCAACACAGCTGAACAAGTACTGCATGAACTGGCCCATGTAGACGGCGTGATGGTGGGGCGCGAGGCCTACCATAACCCGTGGTGGATGGCGCAGTGGGACGCACAGTTTTATGGCGCTACAGAGGGCACTTCAGAGGGCACCGGTAGTTTGCAACCCAGCATCACGCGCGACAGCGTAGAAGAGCAGATGGTGCTGTATATGGAGCGTGAATTTGCTGCCAAAGGCACGCCCTGGCAATCCATAGCCCGCCACATGCTGGGCCTGCGCCATGGCCAAAGTGGTGCGCGGCTGTGGCGCCAGGTATGGAGCGACCACCGCTTAAAGCCGCAGCCAGCACGGGCGGTGTATGCGCTGGCACAGGCTGCTAGGGCGGCTTACATTGCTGACTAGTTACTATACAAATAATAGCTACTTAGTTAGCATTTTCTTGGGTCATAGGGCTTTTTTCTTGAAACTCTTGGTTTTTGGGTTATCTATGGGCCTTTTTAAGATTGCTTGATTACCTTTTGTACGTTTGCGCCGCTTGAGTGTGGCCTTGCTGCAAAATCTTCCAAAATCACGCGCAGGTAAAGTAAGTATTTGCCC
>JAYWGO010000111.1:0-5277 GCA_043778205.1 Polaromonas sp.
ATGGCCCTATCCAGTTCTAGCTTTAGCTCTAAACAAGTCTTTATCCAAGGCGTCACCAAAGACGGCAAGACCTTTCGTCCTAGCGACTGGGCCGAGCGCCTGTGCGGCGTGATGAGCCAGTTTCGCCCCGGCGGTGCAGTGCCGGGCTCGCATTTAAGTTATTCCGAATGGTGCTTACCCACTAACCTGGGTGACGTGAAATGCGTGGTGGTGCACCGCGATTTGCGCGACAACGAGGTAATGGCGTGGGATTTTGTGATGAATTTTGCCAAAGACAACAATCTGCAGGTGACCGAAGCTTGTTTGCTGCCAGACGCGGCCAAGTAAGTCTCAAACAGTCTCAAGCAGGTCAATCCACTGAATCTAACGCTGTATGGGCAACCACCTCAGCACAAGACGCTGGTAAGGAAGATTGGCGTTCTGTGTAAACATAAAACAAAAAGCTATTCTTTCCCTTGTGCCACTTAAAAGCACAAAGTCGCGCAGCAATTTGCGCCGACTTCAGCTCAGATTTAAGTTTTGGTGATCTATGAGAATCAACCGGGCCGATGTCCGGTCGTAGACCATATCGGTAATTGAACCATTGCGAATATGTTCTATCGCCTCGTCAATCACTTGAAGCGGAACCAAAAACCATTCCCTCGGCTTGACGGGGTTACCAAACCGGTCTTGGATGGTCAAGTCGATTTGTGCCGCACCGAACAAGCGGTGAAATACATTTTCAAGCCGGGTACGGTTCAGGTTGTGGAGCTTGTAAGTGGCGACCACCTCTACCGCAGCCAGCAGATAGGTTGCATCTTTTTCTGCACTTGCGATGCGTGTCTCAACACTACCACCAGTCACGCCGATCTTGTGGATCAATTCGCGGTGCTCTGTAACGAATGGATGACTGGACTGGCTGCGCAATACATAGATCGTCCCTGTTTCAATATCGTCTGGCTCCGATGCGCTGCCAAACAGCGGGCCATCGTTCCTGCTGATAAGACGGCGACCCACGGGCGTGTTTCCGTCAGGGTAGAGCGATCGAGAAAGTGAGCGCAACAACAGATTGCTCTCGGTATGGTTATCAAAAATAACGCGTAGACGTGGGTTATCGCGTCCGTCTTTGGTCTTGGTGCCTTCAACCATTTCAGCCACATATGCGATTTGGCCGCCAATGATGAAGAAATCCCCCAGCTCAATACTGGCGTTCTGAATGAAGGGCTTGGTCGTCCACGTGCCCACCTTGAGGCCAACTCCTACTTGCTCAAATAGAGGCCTGAATCGATCAAACTCCGTGCAGGGGGAGCGGTTGGCAATTTCTTCTGCCGCCTTGATTTCGGCGTAGGGGCGCACATGGCGCAGCATTGCAATGTCGTTTTGATCGGTTTGTCTATCGCAAAAGCCCAGCTCGGCCAACAAAGCATCCTCGTCCAGATCACCCACATCAGCCGTTGAAGACGCCATAACCACCAGCAAGCCAGCGCTATCCATCCCGCTCAGCAAGTTTTGCGCCTCAGGCAATTTGCGCAATTGGTCCAAGCGTACAGCATACAGGCGCTCAAAAATGTCTCTCCCTTGCCCATGTAGCGGGACGCGTCCGTGGGTCTGGTGGAAGCGCAAAATGTCCTCAAAACCCGCAACAATGCGCTCCTCGCGCGGGGTTCGGCTGCCAGCTTTTAATGGGGCAACTTCAAGCCCCAAGTCAGCCAGCAGCTCGTCTTCGTCAATATCAGCCATGGATTGCTCCGTTTTGCTTGGCCGCTAGTTCCTGCGTCTTGTACCTTGCAAAAGCGGCTACGCCTTCGGCCATACGTTTTTCCCACGCATCGGCTGAATTGATGTCAGGCATGCGGCCGCGCTCATTCTTGAAGGTCCGGGCTCGGTTAGCAAGCTCCACCGCGTCCTCCCGCGCAATGCTCACCTTCCTGGCGGCAATGCTGGCCTGCACTTGGCGCAACGACTTCTCGTCCATCGCTTTTGCAAGTACTGAATAGGCCGCATCAAAGGGGTTGATGCGGTCAATCAAATCAATGTCCAGGTCGCGCACATTCACAAACTTGCGCACCCCGTCGATCAATGCCGTGCCGCCACCCAGGCCGCCGTTGTTACCCGCACTATTCGCATCAGCCTGTGCCAAGGCCAGCTTGGCCTGTTGCGTAACGTTCATGGCAGCAACCGCATGCTGGCGAACCGCCTCTTGGTCAGAATCGCTCAAATCTGGGTAACGCTCGCGCACAATCTTGCCCATCCGCAACTGGGTCAACTCCTCAGGCAAGGTATTTTCTTTGTCAAACAAGCCGCGCTCCAGCACGGTTTTATCTTGCAAGAAACTGGTAACCACCTCGTTCAAGTCTTCCTTGCAGATGCGTGTGGCCTCAGGGCTTTGCGGCGTGACCAGGCCGTTGATCTCTAGATGAATTTGGCCAGTGCCCGTGTTTACGCCGATGTTATGACCGCCGTCTTTGTAGCCGCCCTCGCCATAATCAAAGCCGTCCTTGGGGCCCAAGTCCTTCGGTGTGAACTCATAGCGCGGTGCCAGCACCTGCTCCATCAGCAAGCTGGCAGAAATGGCTTTTAGCATATCGTTTACCGCCTCGGCTACGGTGCCTTGGTCTGCCGCAGGCTCGGCTATCAAATTGGTAAAACGCGAGCGCTCTTTGCCCTGCGCGTCACGGGTAGCGCGGCCAATAATCTGCACAATCTCGGTCAGGCTGCTGCGGTAGCCAATCGTCAGCGCGTGTTCACACCAAATCCAGTCAAAGCCTTCTTTTGCCATACCCAGCGCAATGATGATGTCCACATGCCCACGGTTGTTCTTTTGCGCCGGGTCTTTCAGCGCACCCAGCACTTTTGACCGCCTGGCCGGGTCGCTGTCGTCCACCAGGTCTGCCACCCTCAACACGCGGTTGTCTGTCGTTTGCACCAAATGGAAGCCAGTGATGGGGTCAACGCCCTTCCATTCGCCCAAGCTGTTCAAAATTTCATCCACTTCGCGCTGCTTGTCTTTCAGACTTTCACGGGCATTCACATTGGGGATGTGGACAATAGTTTTGAGTAGCGGGTCTAACACCTTGGCAACGGCATTCACGTAAGGCCCGGTGTAGAAAAAATAGCCAATCTCCAGCGACTTGAGCCACTGGTAGCCATTGAGCTGTTCGTAGTAGGTATAGGTAATTGTCTCAAACCGCGCCTCGTCCTCTGGGCCCAACACCGCCACGCTGTCGCCCCGAAAATAAGAACCCGTCATAGCCACCAAATGCACCTTGTCGCGGGCGATGAATGCGCCCAACTGGCTGCCCAACTTGTTGTCTGGGTTGCTCGACACGTGGTGAAACTCGTCAATCGCAATCAAGCGGTTGTCAAACGCCTCAATGCCCAGCTCATCCACCGCAAAGCGAAAAGTGGCATGCGTGCACACCAGCGTTTTATCAACGCTGGCTAAAAACTCGCCCACGGCCTTCACCTTGGACTTGGCTACTTTCACATCATCTGCGCCTGGCGCATTGCACAGGTTCCACTGCGGGGCTACTTGCCAATCGGCATAAAAACCGTGCTGACTGAGCGGCTCGTCGGCAAAGCTGCTGCCAATCGACCGCTCGGGCACCACCACAATGGCTTGCTGCAAGCCCTGGTTATGCAGCTTGTCTAGCGCAATAAACATCAGCGCCCGCGACTTGCCCGATGCTGGGGGCGACTTAATCAATAAATATTGCTCACCGCGCTTGGCATAGGCCCGCTCTTGCATGGCCCGCATGCCCAGTGCGTTGGCTTTACTGGATGCGCCCGTGCGTGCCGTGCTGATAGACACTGAGGGAACCGTGTAAGTGTTGGAGGTTTGGATCATAACGTATAAGTTTGGGCAATAGTGCAAGCAGTGCTTGCACAAACAGGTCTGATTTGCGGAGCCTGTGAACGCTGCAAACTATTTAATAGAGCGTAAAATTGATTTCGTACTCCATTAGTCAGTTTGCGGAGTACAAAAGCTCCAAGACGGCCCTGAGAAATCAATTTCACAAGACCTCCTTACCTTCAGCCAAATTAATCAACCGAGGGAAGCACAAAGTGGCCGAGCGTCGGCCACTGCCAGCTTGCAGCTCGCGCAAGATACCTGCAGTTTTCATTTGCCGTAGCAAGCCTGGTGTCGTTTTCTCATGAATGTCAAACTCCTTCAAAAGCTGCTGCGCCAGATCAGCCGAGCGAAATACGGGCTTACTGAAGATGGCATCGAGCACATGCACCGTGTACTGCGAGCGCGTGGCGGCTTGTATGGCCAACTTCATTTCTTCGTACAAGGCTTGAATAGCCGTCACGCGGGTGCTGTTTTGCCCCGCTTGGGTGATGATGGCTTGCAGGAAAAACGCAATCCAACCATTCCAGTCGCCCTCAGCAGAAATAGCCTTTAGCCGTTGGTAATACTCTTCTCGATTGCTTTCCAAATACTCAGACAAATAAAACATGGGCTGCGACAGAGCACGCTTTTGGTACAAAAACAGGGGGATCAAAATCCGGCCAATACGCCCATTGCCGTCCTTAAACGGATGCAGCAATTCAAACTGCGCGTGCATCACCGCAGTTTGTAATAAAAAGTCCACATCGTCGCTGTCCAGGTAGCGTTCCCACGCCTGCAAATGGTCGGGCAGTTGCACAGGGTTGGGCGGTACAAAACTGGCTTGCTCCATCGTGCAACCGTGCTTGCCGATCCAGTTTTGGTCTAACCGAAAAGCGCCGGGCGTTTTGTCTTGACCACGCACACTGCTCATCAAAATACAGTGTAATTCGCGCACAAAGCCCAGGCGGATGGGGTAATCCTTCAAGTGCTCGCGTGCCGCATACAGCGCTTGCCGATAGTTGGAGATTTCCTGAATGTCTTGAAACTTCTCGCCTTCTTTCAGCAAACCGGCTTCTTGCTCCAGCACCTCGTCTACGGTGGCTTGCGTGCCCTCAATTTTGGACGATAGCACCGCCTCCTGAGTCGTCAGCGGTGACAGCATGACCGCCGCCTTGGGTATGCCCTGCAACAAGCCGTCGTAACGCGCCAACGCCGCGTTGGCCTGCCCCACCAAAGGCAGTAGACGGCGAAAATCCAGCTCCGTCAAAGGCAACGCATGGGGGGTGTAGGGCTGCGCAGGGAACTGACTCATACCTTTTTTCCTCGGCTGGTTTTAGACGTACTTTTTGTAGCTGGTTTAGCCACCGTCGCCTTGGCAGTCTTCGCGGTCATGGTGGTGTACAGCTCAAACAGCTTTTCCAGCCGCTCGGTGTCATTTTTAAAGCGGCGGCCAATGTAGACGCGCT
>JAYWGO010000112.1:0-15197 GCA_043778205.1 Polaromonas sp.
TGGCTTGCATCACGCCTCGTTCAGTTAAATGGCTAACGACTAGATTAATGAATTCGAGCTGATTGGCGTTCAAATTTTTAGCGGCAACGAACCCGGACAACGCCAGCGTGGCGGCTTCGCGGTCTAGGCCAACCAAGCTGCGAATAAATAAACCCAGCCCATGCGATTCTTTGCTGGCGCGTTCCAGATCGTCGGGGCTGGCTGTGCCGCTGTCGATTAGCATGCGCTCTAGTTCGGCTAAATCTGCAGAGGTAAGGGCTTGATTACGGCGCAGCTTGTGCAGGGTGAGGTGGTTCTCGTGCGTGCGTAAGAAGGCACGTACTTTAATGCGAAACCGCTCAAAATCCCCCGCAATGCTGCCCAAAGCCAGAGCGACCGCAGTGATATCGCCTATCTGATCGTTAAAGTCGGTGTAGACCACTTTGCGCCGAGTCTTGTCAATCAGGTAAATCAAACCACGTAAATGCAGGCGCGCTTGCTCTAGCATCGGCAAGGTTACGTCTTGCCACCACTCTTGCCCTGCAACCGCCTCTATCAGCACCAAATGCTTGCTAACTGCTGGAATGTTGCCCAAACCTAGCAGCGCATCGGCCAGCTCGCGCACAGCATCACTCAGGCGGGACATGCCAGGCTCTGCGTGCAACATGCACAGCTGGGTGCGCAGCATCAGCATGTCAAAGCGCTTGGCGTCTTCGTCGTCGTCACGCACGGTGCTAGGCAATGCTGATAGATGAACGGAAATGTCTGCGCGCTGTTCAGAGCTGATCGAATTCCAGCTAGCTGCTTGGCTCCAAGTTTCCACCCAGCGGCGCTGTGGCCGCACAACAAAGTTATCTAGGCGCATGCCTGCCACGATGGAGTGCAGCAGCTGCGCAGTGTCACGCCGAATAGTTGCCTCGCTGGGTGCCATGGTGTTCTGCCCTACATCACGCACTTCGTTATCCATTGGCTGCAGTCGCGTGTCTAGCGCAGCCAACAGCTCTAGGCGGGCGTTAAATAGGCGTTGGCTTAAGGGCATTGGCACATTGCCGCCAATGCCTTCTAAATTTTGACTAAAAAACTCCAGGTTCTGGCAAAAGTCCAAAACTAAAAACTCTTGCTTGTGGTTATCAATCTCATCCCCCGGGCCAAACAGGTTTTTGCACAGCCGCGTGCCACGTCCCAGCATTTGCCAAAACTTGGTTTTAGATCGCACCACTTTAAAGAACACTAGGTTCAATACTTCGGGCACGTCTACCCCCGTGTCCAGCATGTCCACTGACACCGCGATGTGCGGCGCTTTATCTTTCTGCGAAAAATCGTCAATCAGGCTTTGTGCATAGCCAACTTCATACGTAATCATCCGCGCAAACTGCCCTGCGTACTGTGGGTAGTTCACATCAAAGCGCTGGGTAATGTACTGCGCATGGCGATTATTTTTGGCAAAAATGATGGTTTTGCCCAGCCTGTCACCGCCCGCCACCATTAAGCCCTGCGTCATCAGCAGTGCCAGCACCTTGTCTATGGTGTCGTCGTTAAACAGCCACTTGTTAATCGCTTCGGCATTTACTTCGTCAGGCGCATGACCATCCTCGTCCCAGTCCAGCTCGTCCCATTGCTCTTTTTCTGCATCGCTCAGCTGCGCATAGCTAATGCCTTCACGCTGAAACTTTAGCGTCACCGACAGCGTGCGCGGCGGCACCAAGTAGCCCTCGACAATCGCATCGTCCAGGCCATAGGCATCGGTAGGCACGCCGTCTTCTAGGTCAAACAGGCCATAAGTGTTGCGGTCAATCTCGTCTTTAGGCGTGGCTGTCAGCCCCACCAGCAGAGAGTCAAAATACGAAAAAATGGCGCGGTATTTTTGGTAGATAGAGCGGTGTGCTTCGTCTACTATCACCAGGTCAAAATGCCCCACACCAAAGCGTCTCTGTCCATTGTTGGTGCCGTCGGTGGGCTCGTTAATCAACCCCATCATCGTCGGGTACGTACACACATACACCCGCGCCTCGGTGTTTTTCTCGGTCACCAAGTTCACCGCAGACGCATCAGGCAAATGCACCTTAAACGCATTCACCGCTTGGTTTACCAGTGCCACGCGGTCAGCTAAAAACAGCACACGCTTGACCACGTTAGCCCGCATCAGCATGTCTACCAGCGCAATCACGGTGCGGGTTTTGCCAGCGCCGGTGGCCATCACCAGCAGGGCTTTGCGTTGCCGGTCTTTCTCGAATGTTTCGCCTACGCGGCGAATGGCGCGCAGTTGGTAGTGTCTCTCGGCAATGGCTGGGTTAATTGCTACCCCAGCCAACGGGCGAAGGCTGCTGCGCCGTTGCACTTGCAACTGCAACTCGTCTTTTTTGTAAAAACCTTGCACCGCGCGCGGCGGGTAGCGCTGGTCGTCCCACAGCCAGTGCTCGTAGCCGTTGGTGTAGTAAATCAGCGGTCGCTGGCCAAACTGTGCTTCTAGGCAATCGGCATACAGCTTGGCCTGCTGCTGGCCCGCATGGGCATCGCGTTGGGTCCGCTTGGCCTCTACCACTGCCAGCGGTTTACCGTCATCGCCCCATAGGACGTAGTCTACAAAGCCCTTGGCTGCGTTGGGCATGCCTGTCACTTCATACTCGCGATCACGCGCGTCTGCTAGCGCCCAGCCAGCTTCTTTGAGCAGCACGTCAATAAACAAGTCGCGCGTTTGCGCTTCGTTGTAGTCGTGGGTGTCGGCTACGGTCACGTTCAACGGTTTGGCGGCGGCCACGGCAGCGCGCAGGGCTGCAATCTCAATATCTTGGGCGTCGGTCTTTTGGCGTTCTGCAGCCAGCGCATTGTCGCGTGCAGCCAGCTCTTGGGATAACTTAGCCAGTTGCTCCTGCGCCAGTATCTCGGCTCTAGAACTGGCAACAGGTGCAGCGGGTGCAGCATCTGCCGCTTGCCGCAGCCATTCCACCCGAAACTGCACCGCCGCATCCGGCCGCGCAGCTACGTTACGCGCATAGGTGCGCGCCAGCCAGTACATCACATGGAACAGCTCACGCACCGCGGCCACGCCGTCTTGCACGCCCATAGCCCGCGCGCTGTGTGCCGCGTGGTTGCCCAGTTTGCGCACCACGTCCATCTTGGCGTGCAGGGCAGGGCCAACTAGAGTTTTAAAGGTGGGTTCAAACAGATAGGCCGACAAATCCGGCTGATACGGCATGCGCAAGCTGCCACCGCGCCCGCCCTCGGCCTGGAACAGCCACGTCACAGCCAACTCTATCGAGCGCCGCGCATAAAAGCAGGCCGTGCGCGGGTCAGCTAGCGCCGCTTGCTCCGCCCGAAACGCCTCGGCCCGTAGCGCAGGCCACTCGGTGTGCAAAAAGGCGAAGTTAGACGGTGCCATGTAGTGAGATGTATCTTATGCGGTTTTGCCGTCGTTCAATACGGCCTCAGCTTGGCGCAGTGTAGCTACCACTGCGTCAAACGGTGGCGGCTCAGTCATAAACATTTGCCGCATCACGGCATAGTCGGCAGCCAGCGCAGCCATACGCTCGGGTGCTGGGGCTAGCCTAAAGCTGCCCGGCAGGGCAATGTCGTAGCGTGCCCAGCTGCGGGCAAACACGCGGCTTTTCCACAGCACCACGCGGGCGCATTGCGCAGCGTCTGCCAAATACTCTGGCCCACGCGGGTGCTCTAGCAGCCGCGCCATGTCGGCAAAGTGGCGTGCATACCGGTCGGGCGCGGGCAGCGCAGCCGGGCGGTGAAACTCGGCATGCAATATGGTGGCCTTCTCCCAAAACGTGCGCTCTAGTTCCAGCGCTCTCACGCTGCATTTCCAGTCGGTAAACACTTGCGGAAACACCGTGGCCAAAATCGGCTGCACCGGGTATTGCCCGTGGGCTGCTGGTCTGTCAGTGTGCCCAGCTCTAGCTTCACCTCGCGGCGAATATAGGCAAAGCCATCGGTGTGCACGCTGGGGTAGCGAAAATACAAAATAGGCGAACGTGCATCTACATCTACCTCAAAGTGCAGCCACGCAGCCACACCGTTGTCATCCGCAGGCGCTGCGCCAATGGCTTGGGTAATCTGCGCCTCAAGTAGCGGCTGCATCACCGCCTGCACCTTGTCGCCACACAGGCGTTGCATGTCCAGCACCGCCGCATCACGCCGCGTGCGGCTGGCCAGCGCGTCAAAGCTCTGCGCGCTGGCGCCTACAAACTCTGGCACCAGGCACAGGTCAATGTCTTCTGAAAATCGGTCAATCACCCCAAACACTTTAGACAGCGACGTGCCACCTTTAAATACCAAGTGCGGCGCAAGCTCGGGCTGGCTAAACAGCAAAGCCAGCAGCCACGACACCCAAAAGTCTTTCTCAATAATGACCGATTGCCCTGCTTGGCCGCCAGATGCTTGGTCGTAGGCTAACTTTTTACGCTGTGCGGGTAAGTTTAAAAAGGCTTGCGCGTTGATATAGCTCATGGGGTTCTAGTTATTTTTAGAATCAAGGGTATTAGGCTGAGCCACCGCCACCATGTGCGGGCGCATCCATGCAGGGGCCAGCGCCAAGTCTGCTAACAGCTTGGCCCGCTCTGCCTGCGGCAGTTTGCTACGCAGGCGCGCTATGCGGCTGGGCGTAACGTGCAAAGGCCCTAGGCTTTTAAAAGCCTGAATTACCAGCCCGCTTAGCTTACCCGCTGCCGCCATGTCCCGTGGCGTGGTGCGTTTAAAGGTAATTTGCATCGGCCCCGCGCGCACTACGCGCGATATGCCGTCGGTCATCAGTACCACTTTGGCGGGCACCTGCTCTGATAAACCCAGCAAATTGGCGGCATACACCCCGGTAGGCTGGGTGCGAATTTTGTCTTTGCCCGCTACGGCTTTGATCACCGCCTCTACCGACGGCCACAGCGTGCCAAACAGCGGATCGTGCCGGGGCTTGTCGTAGATGCCGCGCGACAGGCGGCGCAGCTTGTCTTGCGCCACCAGACGCTGCAAGGCCTTGTCAATGGCAGCGCGGCTGCCGACCGCTGCAAACGTGCTGGGCGTAAAAACGGTGCCTAATCGCGCGCGCTGCACCCTGCGTTCAATCTGCGTGTCAATGCTGTCGGGTGAAGAGGCGCGTGGCATAGGTGAAAATGAATTCTATTTGTCCGAAAAATAGCATGTTTTTCGGACAAATAGAAGTACTTTCTAAATTACTGTTGTGCCGTAACTACGCTACAGAGAGCAGCCCCCAATGGCCAATTTTTGACACAAATACCAAGCGTTTTTCGTGTCGAAAACTAGGTTGCACCCAGGCGAGAAGAGTCACTTGACCAAAGCCTTCAACGCCGTAACCAAAACATCGACATGGGTTGAAGGGTTGGTTTGGCCAGTTTTCTCTGCGTTCTTTCGTACGCGTTGGGCATAGGTTATCGCCTTTGCAGTGTTTACTTTCACCAAACTGTAGGTCTGCTTTTGCCCTTTGCCGTACTTGGCAAAACCCGGGTTGGTTTTCAGTGCAGACACCACCTGATCACCTACAGACCTTCTGCCTGCTGCGTGAAAAGGCTGTTCGGTGAAGCCGAAGTGCAGCAGTAGCCAATACTCAAAGCATGGGGTAGAGGTTATTGCTTCGTATACCCTAGGCTCTTTAGCCCCATTCAAATCGCTGATTCTTTGCACTGCTGCGTCAAAAGTTTCGTGCGTATCTCTGTCAAACACGCAAAATACCCTGTCAAAGCTATCGCCAAGCAGAGCGTCTTCGTCATACAGCTTGACAGCATGCGCAACGATGCGGTCGGGTGTCACGCCATCGTTAGGTGCAATCTTTACGGTGTGGTGCCGAATGCCCAGGTCATTCACTAACTCTTGCAAGTAATAAGGCTCGGTTTTGGTGCCCTCGCAGACGATCAAAAAGCGCGTGTACGTTGCTCGGTCTTTCTTTTGCCTGGCAAGCTCAGCGTTTTTTCGTGCCTTGCGCTTCTTAAACAGATCATCCGATCCCATAAAAATCCAGCTCTTTCAGGAACGGAATGCCGCCATAGCGCCCATTGAGGTAGCCGCGCTCCACAGCCTCGTTTTCGCGCGGGCTAAAGTCAGACAGCGGGTACAAGCGCGTGGCGCGGGTTTCGTCTTTTTCCATAAACCACACCTGGTCACGGCGCAGCAGCTTTTGGCTGAGTAGTGTCGTGTCGTGGGTGGTAAAGATCAGTTGTGCTTTGGAGCCACTGTGGTGCAATAGCTTGACCAAATGGTGTACCAGCAAAGGGTGCAAGCTGGTGTCTAGTTCATCAGCTACCAGAACCAGTTCGCTCTCAGTCACATTCAGCCAAGGCCCTGCAAATGCAAATAGTGCCTGCGTTCCGTCTGATTCCTCGTAATCCTCAAACTCAATAGGCTCATCCGTATCCAGGGCGCGATGAATAAAACTTACTTCCGTCACTTTTTTACCCAGCATTTCCCGCGCCATTTCGTCGCGTAAGGCCACGGGCATGGCGCTGGGTATATTGCCCAAAGAAAACGTAGATTCTTTAAACTTTAGATCAGAAATCGATAAGTCAGCAGCATTCATAAACTCAATGATGCGGTTTTTATCTTTTTCATTTTTGCAGCGCCCAATGGTGTAGCTGGGGTCTAAACCAGACGGCGAATTTACCACCCGCAGACGGGTTTTAAACCAATCAAAAGCAGGTTTGAGTTGCTCATTATTGAGCTGAATTGCTGTCGAAAAAAATAAAGCATTAGGGCGAGTTTGGATTTGCCAAATTTTGCGCAAACCCTCACCTTCAAAAGACGCACTGAATTTGTAAACATCTTTTTTCGCTTCTGCGTCAAACACCCTGTGAAACCACTTTTGCGCACGACCGTTGGGATATGCAAACAACCACTCTTCGGTAAATCTCTGGCTGTTGCAGCTAAAGCCATACTCGTAGCGCACGCCTTGCTCTACAAAGGTCACTTCAAATTCACTGTCAGCGGCACGCGCAGCGGCGGTCAGCTTGAACGGCACTGTGCCAATTTCATCACCAGCTTGGCTTTCTTTTTGAGAGTGCAACGCGCAGTCTTGCATGAATTCAAGTGCCTGAATCAAGGTGCTTTTGCCCGAAGCATTGGGGCCATACAGCACTGTGGAGCGCAGCAGCCGGGGTACTTTTTCAGACAAGCCCACATCGAAGGTGTTCAAGTCCTCCAGCTCTTTAAAGTATGAAGACGCGGCCATACTGAGCGTTTGGCGCGCTAGGATGGAGCGGTAATTGGCTACTGAAAATTCGACTAACATGGCCGAATAGTACACCTATAACTGATTATTTGCACTTTTCATGCAAAAAACATCATGTAATGCGGGTTAAAGAGTGCCGCTAAACGCCCTGTGTTGCAGTGAGGCAAACAGCGCATCTAGCTGGGCGAGGGCGATGCGGTGGGTGGATTTGAGGGCTTCGATGGCTTGGATGCGGGTCGCGAAGGTTTGCTGGAGGGGGAGAGGGGGTGCGATGAACACGATTTGTTCAAAACGCGATTTACTCACCATTCCTTTCATACCTTTTGTGGATGCTTGTTGTATTAACCGTTTACCGACCATCATTTGCGCGTAAACAAAATGAGGATCTGCGTTTTTCGTAACCAGCGCATTTATTTGCTGGTTAAACGAAACCTCGCGATCAGTCATTGCTGCATTGCCTATGCAGTCTGGGCTACCTGCGATGCAAGTGACTAGTATTGACAATGCAGGCACCGTGCGCGCTACTGCTTTACCTGCCAGCGACAAACCCTCTGAAGATTTGGTTAAGTAGTAGTTGGGTGTGTTGATGTTGTCTGACTTAATCCATTCGACGTCATTACCGTAGAAGCTTGAATTCGCTCGTGAAGGCGTGTTTCCAGTGATGACCTTACCGATCTCTTCTATACGCAGTTGTTTCCATTTCATTGGATTCGTCACCGGGTCTCCAAACATGTCGAGAAAGATGGACTGGGTTAGGGTGTCGAGGAGGGCGAGGGCGGTGCGGCGTTGGGTGCGCAGGGTTTCGGCCTGGTCTAGGATGGCGGCGATGCGGCGTTGTTCGGAAAGAGGCGGGACAGGAATTTTTAGCTCTGAAAACCGAGACTTATTGACGATTGGAACCGTCGTTGCTGGCGCCATTGTTTCGAGCTGACTTTTTAACCGACGACAAGCGAGCAACCCATACCGTGGATCGACTTGCTTTTGATCGAAAACAACGGCGTTGATCTGCTGATTGGTGACTAATGGTCGGCCAGCAATACCAATCTTCCCCAACGAACCAATGCAACAGACGAGTATTGAGTCTTTGGGCAATAGGTCTGAGGTTTTTAATCCAGCCTCCGTTAGTGTTCTTGAAGTGAATTCAATAGGTTTCGAGCTGTCAAGGTCACCTGGGGTTACGAACGGGTAGTCACCGCCAAACAGCGATTCGTCGTTTGTCTTGGGAGTTGATCCGGTATGGATAGTCCCAAGCTCTTTAAGCATTAGATTAGGCCAATTCACATTAACATTCCCGCCAGCGTTTGCATACCCTTGGCAATCTCAGCTTCCAGCTCCGCCAACTCCTCCAAAATCTCCCCCGGTGCGCGATGCTCTACCTGCGCGTGCACCACTTCTTTGTAGCGGTTCAGGCTCAGGTCGTAGCCGTTGGCGGCGATGTCTGCCTTGGGTACGCAGAAGCTTTGCGCTGTGCGAGCTCGCTTAGCCTCGGTGCCTGCGCGCTGCTGCCAGCGGGCCAGCACGTCGGGCAGGTTGTTCTTTGCATGCTCTGCTTCTGATAGCTGCTTGTGCATCATTCCATTGGGCTGAAGGCCTAATTTGTCTTCAGGAAGCAATGGCTGGCGTTTGTCGTCCAGGCTCCAGCCGTCGGCGTGCATGTCGTAGAACCATACGTGGTCGGTGCCGCCGCTGTTGGTTTTGGTGAACAGCAGGATGGCGGTGCTAACGCCTGCGTAGGGCTTGAATACGCCGCCGGGCAGGCTGATGACGGCGTCTAGCTTTTGGCCTTCTACCAACAATTGGCGCAGCTCTTTGTGGGCTTTGCTACTGCCAAACAACACGCCGTCGGGCACGATGACGGCGGCGCGGCCACCGGGTTTGAGCAGCTTTAAGAACAGGGCTAAAAACAGCAGCTCGGTCTTTTTGGTTTTGACGGTTTGCAGCAGGTCTTTGGCGGTGTTTTCAAAGTCCAGGCTGCCGGCAAAGGGTGGGTTGGCCAATATGAGGCTGTAGGCGCCTGCGTCGTCGGCGTGGTCTTGGGCCAGGCTGTCGCGGTAGGTGATGCGGGGGTTGTCTACGCCGTGCAGCATCATGTTCATGCTGCCAATGCGCAGCATGGTGTTGTCAAAGTCGTAGCCGCAAAACTGGTGGTGGTGAAAGTGCTCTAGCAGCTTGGCGTCGTGCTGGGCTGCTGCGTGGTTTTGCACCAAGTATTCGCTGGCGGCGACTAAAAAACCGCAGGTACCACTGGCTGGGTCGCAAATTACGTCTTGCGGGGTGGGCGCGGTAAGGGCCACCATCAGCTGGATGATGTGGCGCGGGGTGCGAAACTGGCCGTTGCGGCCAGCGGTGGCTATTTTCCCCAGCATGTATTCGTACAGGTCGCCTTTGGTGTCTCGCTCTCCCATTGGCAGAGCGTCTATCAGATCTACAGCCTTTGACAGCAGGTATGGCTTTTCGATCGCAAAGCGGGCATCGCGCATATGGTGGGCATAGGCGCTGCCCTCGTTGCCTAAGGTGCGTAGGAATGGGAATACGTGTTCGCCAACGGTGGTGTACATCTCTGCAGCCGAGGAGTTTTTAAACCGACTCCAACGCAGACTTTCATACGAACGACCTTTGGGGTCGTTACCAGCAGGGAAGACATGGCGCTGGATGGGCGTTTTTAAGCGGGCGGCACGGTTTTCTTCTAAGGTCTGCGCTTCGTCCAAACGGCGCATAAAGAGTAAAAATGTGATTTGTTCGATGACCTCTAGCGGGTTGGACATGCCTCCGGTAGCAAAGGCATTCCAGATGGTGTCGATTTTGTTTTTAAGATCGCCGGTGAGCATGGGGGAGGGTGTGGGTTGTTTGCGGGAAAGGCACACTGATTTTAGGCTACACGTTGCCATAGGCCGGCTGTGGGATGTGCGAGGCAGGACACTACTGTTTTAATAGCTACCCGTGCAGCATTTCCTTGGGTGATAGGCCTAAAACGCTTTAAAAAGCGTGGCAATAGGCTGATAGGCCAGCACGCTGTGCCAATCCGCTGGTCAGGGCTTGCCTGCCCCCGGCCTACTTGGCTACCAGCCAGCGCACCAGTTGCGCGCCGACTTCGGGGCTGCTGAGCAGCTGCATGTGGTTGGTGCGGTAGGCAACGTACTGGGCGGTTTTGGCAAAACTTAAACTGCGCTGCGTGTCGGTGTGTTGGCCTAGGGCGCTGGGCAGGGTGACCAGGCCGTCGCCCAGCAGGCGCTGGGCCACAGCGCTGCGCTGGCCTGCCACGGTGCCAGCCATGGTGTAGCAGGCCACATGGCTGGGCAGGGGCACGTGTTGGCGGCTGTCGGGTTGGCGGCGAAAACGGTCTTTGCCTTGCCAGTCTGTGTCTAGCAGGTGGCCGTAACGCAAGTCGGTAATGCCTGCGCTGCGCAGCTGGGCTAGCTTGGCAAAGGGTTTGGAATACGGCGTGCTGCCTAAAATAATGTCCACCCAATTGCCCGCCTTTTCTAGCGGTGCGCCATGGTGCGGGGTACCTAAGAAAACGATGCTTTTGAGCTTGCGTAGCCACTCTGCATGGCCCTGTTGGGCGCTGTGCACGGCGCTGCGGGTGACCAAGCCGCCCATGCTGTGCACCACGATGGTCAGCTCGGTGATGGGCTTGGGCCAGTGGGCTAGCAGTTGTGCCAGCTGGGCCGACAGTGCGTGGCCATTGGTGCTGGTGTGCAGGCCGGTGTTGTAGCGCAGGTATAAGGGGGTGGCTTTGAGGGCAGTGGCCAGGGTGGTGCCGTGGTCTACCGTGGTGCTTGCGCCTGCGCTGCGGGGGTCTGTGTTGGTGTCAATGTGGGTGGTGTGCCACTGCAGGTCGTTCATGCACAGGCCGTGTACCAGCACAATGACTTTGCCAGACACCTGCGCTTTGGCGGGCATGGCGTGCCAGGCCAGCGGCTGGCCTTGGTGGCGCAGGGCCATGGGGGTGGCCAGGGCATTGCCGGTGGCGGCCAGGTGGTCGCCCAGCACGCCGTTCAAAGCGGCCAGCACCGCCTCGCGCTGGGGGCTGCTGGCGGTAGTGTCGTTGGCCTGTATGGACTGTTCTATAGACTGTTCTATGTAAGGCACTAGCTTGGCCAGCGCGGTATCGACGCCTTTGCCCACCAAACTGGTGATGCCCTGCACGCTTTGAAACACCATGCCGGTGATGCCGCGCGTGGTGCCTGCCGCTTTACCACCGGGCGCACCCAGCGTGCTCCACACGGCTTGGTTGACACCCTCGGCTATGCGGGCCACGCTGCCTGTGGCGGTGGTGGCCAGCTGCGCTGCGGCCCGCAGGTCGGAGGCGCGCAGGTGCTTGAGCGGGCTGGCCAGCTTGGCGGCCAAGGCGCGCGCAGCTTTGGCAGGGGTAGGTGTAGGGGTAGAAGCAGAGGTAGAGGCAGGCGTAGGCGCGATTCGGGTGACCATAAGTAGGGCGGGTTGGACAAACAGGTCGCAGCGCGCAACGCGATTGTGGGCGCTAAAGTGCGGCGGCATTAGAGGGCTATGTCTAGGTAGGGGCGCACTGATTGCAAAACCGATAGGCTGCAGTGCGTGCCTTGGGCTGTCTGCGCGCTAAAAGTGCCTACACAGCTTGTGGCCTGGCTTAGGCCGCACCACACCGCACCGCCAGCCCACTGGCGGTGAGCGCTGGGGCACTGGCCGGCCAGCGATCAGCGGCTTGGCCGTGGGCGAAGGCCGCGGCGCAGGCGGCATGCAGGCTGCCCATGCCAGCGGCCAAATATGCACCCACTACGCCTGCCAGTACGTCACCTGTGCCGGCCGTGGCCAAAGCGGCGTTGCCACTGTGGTTAATGCGGGGCAACTCCCCAGGTGCCGCAATGATGCTGCCCGCGCTTTTGAGAATGACGGTGCACTGGAACCTGTCGGCTATTTGCTGGGCAGCGTGCAGCCTGTTGGTCTGCACCTGGGCGACTGAGCAGCCTAGCAGGCGCGCAGCTTCTAGCGGGTGGGGGGTGATGACGGTGGCACTGGCGGTGGCATTGGGGGCGGCTTTGGGGTCACGCGCAACGCGCCCGGTGCGGGCAGTCAGCAGGGTTTGCAGTGCGGTGTCTATGGCAATGGCGTTCAAAGCATCAGCGTCTAGCACCAAATTTTGTGCAGTAGACAGCACTTGCGCCAGCACACCGCGCACACTGGTGCCACCGCCACAGCCGCAGACCACGCTGGTGTTGCGCAGGTCGATAGCGGCCAGCGGGCGAAACATCAGCTCAGGCTGGGTAGGGTCTACGGCCATAGAGGCGTGGTCTGTGGGCGTGCCAGGCGGGCCGTCTAGCAAACTCACCAGCACGCGGCCTGCGCCCGCGTGCAAGGCTGCGCGGGCGGCCAGCAAGGCCGCGCCCAGCATGCCAGGCGCGCCGCCTACCACCGCTACGTCGCCGTAGCTGCCTTTGTGGCTGGCGTGCAGGCGCGGGGCCAGGGCTGCGCGGTCTGCGCCCAGCAGCCAGGCAGTGGGGGAAGTAGGGGAAGTGGGGGAGGTAGGGGCGCTGCTGCTGGCTGCGCCCAGCCCCAGTCCCAGTCCCAGATCGTCAAACCACACTTGGCCCGCTGCATCTTTGCCCTGCGCGGTAAAGCAACCGGGCTTCAGCGTCAGTAAATTTAAGCAAAATAGGCTTCTGACCCAAGGAAATGCTGCACGGGCAGCTATTAATTGCGTAGCGAATTGGGTGTCGCCGTAGCAGCCGGTGTCAGCGCTAAGCCCGCTGGGCAGGTCCACGCACAGCACGCTTTTGGCGTGGGTGTGCATGTGCAGCAGCAGGCTTTGCATGGCGCTTGGCAATGGGCGGTGGGCCTGGCTGGCTGCTTGATTAACGCCTTTGTCAGTGCCCAAGCCTAGCAGTGCATCAATGGCCAGGTCGCACCGCGCCGGGGGTGCGCTGGCCAGTTGCACACCGGCTTGCAGCGCCCGCGCCAGCGACGCTGCAGCGTCTGGCGGTAGCTGGGCTGGGCTGCCCAGCAAAGTAAGCACCGGGCGGTGCCCCCAGCGCGCAAGGTGCATGGCGGCTTCTAGCCCATCACCGCCGTTGTTGCCGGGCCCGCAGGCCACCCAGATGGTTTGTGCATGCGGTGCCACAGCGCAGGCCAGCCGGGCCACCGCCAAACCTGCCCGCTGCATCAAGGTGTGCGGTGCCAATGCGCTGGCCGCAGCCTGTTCTATGGCCCGCGTAGCGGCTGCGCTGTGCAGCGGGTAGCTGCTGTGGGGTGCAATAGCAGACAGCATAACGCTATGTATTAAATAGCTGCCTGTGCAGTTTTTTATGGGGCTAGGGGCTCAATACTGTGCAATTACACAGCTGGCGCGCGGGCTGCTGCTGGCAAGTGCTGGGCCACCCGTTCAGCCGCTTCCAGCGTGTTCACCAGCAGCATGGTGATCGTCATGGGCCCCACGCCGCCGGGTACCGGGGTGATGTAGCTGGCCACTTGGCTGACACCGGCAAAGTCCACATCGCCGCACAGCTTGCCTTCGTCGTTGCGGTTCATGCCCACGTCGATCACCACCGCGCCGGGTTTGACCATGTCTGCGGTGAGCACGTTGCGCTTGCCTACGGCCGCTACCACCACGTCGGCCTGCAGGGTCATGGCTTTGAGGTTGGTGGTGCCGCTGTGGCAGATGGTAACGGTGGCGTTTTGCGCCAGCAGCATCAGCGCCATGGGCTTGCCCACAATGTTGCTGCGGCCAATCACCACGGCGTGTTTGCCTTTAAGGCTGTAGCCTTGGCCGCCAGAGCCGGTTGCGCCTAGGGATTCGAGCATTTTCATGCAGCCATACGGCGTGCAGGGCCAAAACCCGCTTTGGCCCACCATCAATGCACCAGCACTGGCGACGTGAAAGCCGTCTACATCTTTGTGGGGCGCAATGGCTTCAATAACTTTGTGCGCATCAATGTGCGCGGGCAGCGGCAGCTGCACCAAAATGCCGTGCACGGCGGGGTCGTTGTTCAGCTGGCCCACCAGCGCCAACAGCGCCGCTTCGGTCATGCTGGCCTCGTGTTTTTCTAGTACCGAGTGCAGGCCTGCTTCTTGGCAGGCTTTGATTTTGTTGCGCACATAAACCTGCGAGGCCTGGCTGTCGCCTACCAGCACCACGGCCAGGCCAGGGGTAAGGCCTTGGGCTTTGAGTGCAGTGGTGCGGCGCGCTACGTCTGCGCGCAGCTGGGTGGACAGGGCGATACCGTCAATTAGTTGGGCTGTCATGTATGCAGTTTTATGTGTGCAGTTTTATGTGTGCAGTTTTATGCCTTGGGCGCGCCTTGGCCCAGGGCAATTTTCAGCAGGTCGGCCACGGTATTGGCGTTGAGCTTTTCCATGATGTTGGCGCGGTGGGCTTCAACGGTTTTAATGCTGATGCCCAGGTCATCGGCAATTTGTTTGTTCAGGCGGCCGGCCACAATGCGCTCTAGCACCTGCGCCTCGCGGCCCGTCAGCTTGCCCAGCAGCGCGTCGCGGCTGGCGGCTTGCTGGTGGCCGGCAAAGCTGGTTTTGGCCAGCTCTAGCATGCGCTCTACCAAGCCCACCAGTTCTTCTTCTTTGAACGGTTTTTGGATAAAGTCGGTGGCACCTTTTTTCATGGTGTCTACCGCCATGGGCACATCGCCGTGGCCGGTGATAAACATGATCGGCAGGGGCGACTTGCGCTCCACCAGTTTGTCTTGCAGCTCCAGGCCGGTCATGCCGGCCATGCGGATGTCAACGATCAGGCAGGCAACTTCACGCGCGTCGTAACGGCTCAAGAAAGTTTCGGCTGAGTCGTAGCAGCGCACACGATAGTCTTTGCCTTCTAGCAGCCACTGCAGTGAATCGCGCACCCCTTCATCGTCATCAACGACATAGACAGTGCCCTTTTTCGGAATCAAGCTCATAGCAAACTTTCTTTAACAAACTCTTTTACGTGCGGTTGTGCATACGCCGTTCAAGACAAGCTCTGATTTTTTACCGTCAGATTGTCCGGGACCGAATTCAGTGCAAATGTTGCTGCATCTGCCAGTGGTTTCACGGGTATCCAAAAGGTGAAACGGCA
>JAYWGO010000113.1:0-1966 GCA_043778205.1 Polaromonas sp.
GATGCCAAAGTATGGGCTGTAGTTAAAGCCAACGCTTACGGCCATGGAATTGAGCGTGTTTTTGACGGATTTCGCGCAGCCGATGGCTTTGCCTTGCTAGATCTGCAGGAGGCCCAACGCCTGCGCAGCCTAGGCTGGCGTGGCCCTATCTTGCTGCTGGAGGGTGCGTTTGAATTGCGTGACCTAGAGCTGTGTTCGCGTTTGTCGCTATGGCATACCGTGCACTGCACTGAACAAATCGATATGCTGGCCGCGCATAAAACTAATGTGCCGCAGCGCGTGTTCTTAAAAATGAACTCGGGAATGAACCGCTTGGGCTTTAAACCTGCCAGCTACCGTAGCGCATGGACCCGACTCAATGGGTTACCGCAAGTCGATGAAATTACCTTAATGACGCACTTTAGTGACGCCGATGGACAGCGCGGCGGTGCCGATGGCATCGCCCACCAACTGGTAGCTTTTAACGCGGCTACCCAAAACCTGCCAGGAGAAAGATCCCTGACCAACAGTGCAGCTACACTGCGTTACAGTGCAGACGATCTGCGCACCGATTGGACGCGCCCCGGCATTATGTTGTACGGCAGCGCGCCCGACTACCCGCACCATTCAATAGCCCATTGGGATCTGCAACCCACCATGACCTTGTCTGCACAAGTCATCAGTGTGTGTGACTTGGCCATAGGTGACACGGTGGGCTATGGTTCTAGTTTTGTGGCGGATAAACCGATGCGTATTGCTGTAATAGCTTGTGGCTATGCCGATGGTTATCCGCGTTTGTGCCCCACGGGCACCCCTGTGCTGGTGGGCGGCGTGCGCACACGTACGGTGGGCCGCGTTAGCATGGACATGATTACGGTGGATATTACGGGGTTGCACGATGTTCACCTAGGCACCGAGGTGACGCTGTGGGGGCGTGCCAGCAACGGCGTGGTGTTGCCTATTGACGAGGTAGCTGCAGCAGCGGGCACGGTAGGCTACGAGCTGATGTGTGCATTAGCGCAGCGTGTGCCTACTGTGGTTGAAGCTGAAGCCTTCTAGCCCGAAAAACCTGCTCAACCAGCTATGTAATTAATAGCGCATTAGAACGTTCCCGGATAACTACCACCGTCCATCAACAGGTTCTGACCGTTGATATACCCGCCGTGTACGCTGCATAAAAATGCGCAATACGCCC
The DNA here is from genome assembly GCA_043778205.1 of Polaromonas sp. Lineage (GTDB taxonomy): Bacteria > Pseudomonadota > Gammaproteobacteria > Burkholderiales > Burkholderiaceae_C > JAAFIP01. Next base: position 1,175 of record JAYWGO010000113.1, read on the forward strand.
CAAACTCTTCAGGTGTACCTAACCTTTTGTTTGGCAGTGCGGCAATTCGACTGGCGCGCACTTCTTCAACACTTTTGCCGCTATTTTTAGCCGCTGCGGCAAAATTACCCGCTAGACGATCGGTGTCAAAAATGCCTGGCAGCAAGTTATTTAACGTGACTCCTTGGGCAGCCAAACTGCTCCGCGCAACGCCTGCGACAAAACCCGTTAAACCGCTGCGCGCGCCGTTGGATAAGCCTAGTATTTCAATGGGTGACTTCACCGCACTGCTGGTGATATTGACCACGCGGCCAAAACCACGTGCGGCCATGCCATCGACGGTAGCTTTAATCAATTCAATGGGCGTTAGCATATTCGCATCAATAGCCGCCAACCAAGTGTTGCGGGTCCAAGTGCGAAAGTCACCCGTGGGCGGGCCACCAGCATTGGTCACGACGATGTCAAAGCGAGTGCCTGGGCCACCTGCAGCCGCAAAAACTTTTGCCCGGCCTTCAGCCGTGGTAATGTCTGTTGCTACCGTAATAATGGTGGCTGGGCAGGTTGATCGCAAACCTGCAGCAGCGGCCTCTAGTACCTGCGCGCCACGCGAAACCATCACCACATTCACGCCCTCACATGCCAACGCCTGCGCGCAGCCCCAGCCCAGCCCTTTGCTTGCGCCGCCCACCAGGGCCCAACGGCCCGCAATACCCAAGTCCATCGCTTTGCTCCTGTCATTTGATGCGTCGAGCTTACCACCGGGGGTAAGTTGGCTCAATTGAGCCAGCGCTCACGCTTATTTGCGCACCGCGA
>JAYWGO010000114.1:0-5219 GCA_043778205.1 Polaromonas sp.
AGTTGCTCCAGAGTTTGCTTTCTCGCATTTTCTTTTTCCATGGTGGTTGGATTAAAAAAGATAGCAAAGGTTCAAACTTTATTAGGCCTGATCAATAAGATGGTGTGGTGCGCTAATGGCATGTGCTTTAATCCAGTGCCTAGCTGGGCTCTGGACGCAACTGGCCAGCGTCTACGATGGTGTCGCCGTCAAGCTGCAGCGTGCAGCCTTTCAGGGGCAAATCAAAATGCCCTAGCGTGTGGCGGCCTGCCACTTCATTGGCACCTGTTGAGTACAAAAAATTGCCTGCAAAGGCGCGCAGTTCGGTGCCATTAAAGTCGCGTTTGTCGTAAAAAGCCATGCTGTCCCAGCGGGCCTTGGGGTTAAGGCCCCAACCTACATGGGACACTGCATAGGCCTCTTTGTCGCCCCATGCGGCAAAGTAGCTGCGCAGCAGGTCGGCATCCAGGCCTTGGCCGCTGATGTCGGTGACGTAGTCGTTCACGATGGTAAGCGCTACGGGTTTCTCCATGTAGCGTTTAAAGGTCAAATTCACATCGCCTTCGGCCAGTACCAAGCTGCCATTCACACTGCCTTGCGCCGGAAACGCCAAGCACAGGCCACCGGGCCAGTGCGATATGCTGCCAGGCCGCGCGGTGTAGCCCCAGCCGCCGCCCACTTGCGCACCCGCTAGTTTGACAGACAGGCGGGTGCCTGCTGCCGAGCTAACCTGCATGGTTTGGGCATTTTTCAGCCGCTTCATGCCTGCCTTTACGCTGCTTTCCAGCGCAGGCGACGGGCTGCAGCGCTCTAGTATTTCGGGGTGCTCGTTAGACACCATCAGCACGCGGGCACCGCCTGCCAAAATTTGCGGCAGTTCAGCGGCGTGCAGCAGACCCTCTACGGTAAGGTCAGCTACAAAGGAAGTTGCGGCCAGTGCCTGCACCACAGGGCCCAAGCCCGCCAGACTGTCGCTAGCGCCTGTAGAGCGCACAGGCACGGGGGCTGCCAGCGGCGGGCTGGTGAGCACTATTTGGAACACTTTGGCACCCAGCCGCGCCAAGGCCAGCTCGGCCAATTGCACGTTAACGGGCCGCGACTGGGTTTCTGACAGCACCACGGCGCTGTCGCCACTTTGCACGCCGCACAGGGCAAACGTGTGGGTAAAAGCTTCAATCCATTTCGCTTCGATGCGTTCTTGCAGCATAGTTGTCTCCGGTTACAACCGTGAGCCTAACCCGTAGTAGCCGCCTGCGTGAAACAGCAGCGGCGCAGCCTCTGAGCTGGTGCAACGCTCAACCTGGGCCACAAACAGGCAATGGTCGCCTACCGTTTGCTGCGACATGGTGCGGCATTCAAACCACGCTGCCGCGCTGTGCAGCAGCGGCAACTGGTGCTCGTTCAGCGCATAGGCTACGCCGTCAAATTTGTCTTCGGTTTGCGAGGCAAAGCGGCGCGAAATATCAGTTTGTGCCTCGGCCAGTATATTCACCACAAAGCGGGGCGCGGCTTGAAACACCGGCAAGCTGCTGGAGGCAAGGCGCATCGACCACACAATCAGCGGCGGATCTAGCGACAGCGCACTGAAGGAGTTGGCGGTCAGCCCCAACAGCGTTCCATCGGCTGCGCGGGTGGCTATCACCGTCACGCCCGTGGCCATTTGGCCCAGGCAGCTGCGCAGGGTGCGGCTGTCGGGCTGGGTAGCTTCTAGCATCTGCAGCGCAGGGGGAGAAGCACCAGCACCAGCACCAGCAAAGCCAAAAGCAGGGGCAGGGGCCAACCCGGCGCTGGCTGAGACTGGTGTTGGGTGAAGCAAGGCTTGCATGGGCGCATATTACATGAATATTCATGTAAACTCAAATTATCTGCTGGAACTTACTTTTTTGCAGCTACTTTGTATGATGTGCTGCTATGTCGCGCTCTGCCCGAACCCCGCCTGTGACTGCCACCCCCTCTGCTGCTGCTGTTGCTGTTGCTGTTGCTGCTGCCAATCTGGCTGCGCCTGCCGCTGCGCTGGCAAAGCCTGAGCAGGCCAAGTTCATTGACAACTATTTGTCTTACCTGCTGTCACGCGCTGGGCATGAGGTGTACCGCGCGTTCCACACCACTGTGCATGCTGCCGGTTTGAGTTCATTAGAGTGGCGGGTGCTGGCCACGCTGTCGGACGGCGACGGGCTTACCGTAGGCGACCTGGCCTTGGTGGTGCTGGCCGAGCAATCTACCCTGACCAAACTGCTGCAACGCATGGAAAAAGCAGGCTGGTTGCGCCGAGGCAGTGATGCCAGCGACGCACGCCGCACCCTGGTATTTGAAACCCCCCAAGGCCGCAGCGTGGTGGCAGAACTGCTGCAAAAAGCCAAAGCGCACGAGATGCAGCTGCTGGCAAGTTTCAGCAGCACAGAAGTGGCGGCATTGAAGAAAATTCTGAAAGCCTTGATTGAACCGACGCGTGTGAAGCTGTGACAACTTCACACTGAAGCTCTGGTTTGAACTTATACCACTATTAATTTAGTAGCTGCTCATGCAGCATTTCCTTGGGCGATACGCTGATTTAATGTAAAAAAGCCGCTAAAGAGCGGCTTTTTGGTTGCGCGGCTGCTGTGCCACCCAAGGTACTGGCCACAGGCCAGTGCCCTGTTGTGTTGCCTACGCTGAGAACGACGAGCCGCAGCCGCAGGTGCTGGTGGCGTTGGGGTTTTTAATCACAAATTGCGCGCCTTGCAGGTCTTCTTTGTAGTCGATTTCTGCGCCCAGCAGGTACTGGTAGCTCATCGCGTCAATCAGCAAAGAAACGCCATTTTTGGTCATGGTGGTGTCGTCTTCGTTGGTGATTTCGTCAAAGGTAAAGCCGTACTGAAAGCCTGAGCAGCCGCCGCCTTGCACAAACACGCGCAGTTTCAGGTCAGGGTTGCCTTCTTCGGCAATCAAATCGGCCACTTTGGCGGCTGCGCTGTCGGTAAAGACAATCGGCACGGGCATGTCAAGTTCAGTGGTGTCGGCTTGGACGGCTAAGGCGCTCATGGCACTCTCCTAGGGGAATTTAAAAATTTGGGTAAATAGTACAGCAAATTGCTCGGGATTGCAGCCTAGGCGTTGTTTGCCGCTAGTTTGAGTGCGGGCTTTTCGTCCAACACGCCATGCAGCATGGGCCGCAGCTGGCCTGCGATGGTGGCACCTTGGTGCATTTCCAGCGCTTTGTAGCTCACGTCGCCCTCAATACGGGCCTTGGGCTGCAGCTCTAGCAGCTCGTGCGCAAACACGGGGCCTTGCACATGGCCGTTGATGATGACGTGGTCGGCATGGATCTCGCCCGTTACATGGGCCGACTCGCTGATAACCAATATGCTGCGTTTTTCATCGTTAGCGCGCAGGTCGCCCACTACCGAGCCGTCAATGCGCAGGCCGTCGGTGAAGCTCATATTGCCGCGAATTTCGCTGCCGGGTGCCACCAAACTGCGGATAGGGGGCTGGGATTTTTTTCCAAACATGGGTTTACTCCTAACGACGTTATATTTTATAGTAGGCGCTAACTTATACCAAGCGCTAGCACCTGCAGCTTACCTTGCTAAAGCTTGATGCTTTGCACCGCTTTGACATTTGTGCCTTCTAGCACTTTAGCAGACAATGTTTTTACCACGACTTGGGGCGGTAGGTCTAGCACCCCCTCGATGCGGCGGTATTGGCGAAACTGCAATGCCTGCAGGCCACCGGGCATGGGCATGGCCCACGGCTTACCGGCCTGGGTGCCGCCCAGGCTGAGCTCAATTTTGCCGTTAAAGTCAGGGGCGTTTTTGGTGGGCTGAATCACTAGCACTTGCCATTTAAGCTGGGCACCGCCTGCCAGCACCTCGGCTTGCAGCGCGCGGATGGCCACGCCGTCAGCACCGCTGGCGGGCATGAGTTTTTCAAAAAATCCCAAATCTTCCCGCAGTGCGCGGTTGTCGTTTTCCAGCTGCTTGACTTGCAAGCTAAGTTTTTCTTGCGCGGCTTTTTCAGCGGTGACCAAGCTGCCCGAGGTGTTAGAGATAGACAGCGCCTTCTCGCGTTCATCGCGCAGCTTGACCACCTCCTCTTTCAACTGCGCCAGCTCTTCTTTGGCGTGCCGGTCTAGCCCCGCAATACTGCGGCCAAACTCAAACGCCCACAGCGCAATCGCCGCACTAAAACCCAGCATCAACGCCACCATCGCCCAGCGCAGCGGCCAAGGCGTATTACTGCGAATCGCCATAGATGGCGCGCTGATGGTCAAGCGACGGCGAAGAAGGCGAAAACGCATGGGGTAGCTATTGTGCGCTTAAAAAAATACCGCCTAGATTTACTTAGGCGGTATCTTTTAAGGACTAAACGCATCGCGAGAGCCCCTTAGGCTAGGCGCAAACCGCAGACAGGCTGCATGCCTGGCGAGGATTTGCAACGACGCATAAGGGGTTCGCAGCAGCGTTTTAACGCTTGGAGAACTGCTTGCGGCGACGGGCACCATGTAAGCCAACCTTTTTACGCTCGACTTCACGTGCATCACGTGTCACAAAGCCTGCTGCGCTGAGCGCGGGCTTTAAAACTGCATCGTAGTCGATCAAAGCGCGGGTGATACCGTGGCGCACAGCACCGGCTTGGCCTGACTCACCACCACCGGCGACGGTGATTTTGAGGTCAAATGCTTCGACGTTGTTGGTCAAAAACAGGGGTTGCTTGGCGATCATGATCGAAGTTTGACGGCCGAAGTAGGCTTCGATGTCTTTACCGTTGACCGTGATTTTGCCAGTGCCTTTTTTCATGAACACGCGGGCGACGCTTGATTTGCGGCGGCCGGTGCCGTTGTTCCATTCACCGATCATTTTGACTCCTTACGGACGGCATCGCGAGAGATACCGGCAATGTCCAACACTTTAGGCTGCTGCGCAGTGTGGGGGTGCTCAGAGCCGCCGTACACTTTGAGCTTTTTGATCATGGCGTAGCCCAACGGGCCTTTGGGCAACATGCCTTTGACTGCTTTTTCCAGCGCACGGCCAGGAAACTTGGCTTGCATGTCGCGGAAATTGGTCTCAGAAATACCGCCGGGGTAGCCTGAGTGGCTGTAGTATTTTTTGTCCAATAACTTGGCACCTGTGACGCGCAGCTGGGCTGCGTTGATCACGATGATGTAGTCACCGGTGTCGATGTGAGGCGTGTAAATGGCCTTGTGTTTGCCGCGTAAACGGAGGGCTGCTTCGCTGGCAATCCGTCCGAGCACCTTATCGGTG
>JAYWGO010000115.1:0-14929 GCA_043778205.1 Polaromonas sp.
TTCCTCTTCTATTATACCCCGGGACCGTCACAGAGAGATGGTTTCAATTATTGTGTCCTCGGACAGGCAGTAGGTGCGGTATGCTATTACTGCGCCTCCAATTGGTTATAAGTGATAACACGCCTACTCCTATCCCCATCCCTATCTCTGCCACTGCCGCTGGTGCTGGTGCTGGTGCTGGTGCTGGTACTGGCAGTGGTGCAGGAACTGGGGCCGGGACTGGAGGCGGAGGCGGCACCGGCACAGACGGTGGTGGCACTGGCGCAGGCGATGGCGCTGGAGGAACGGGCGCTGGAGGCGGCGGTACTGGCAGCGCAGGGGGTGGTGGCACCGGCACCACCACTGGCGGCGGGGGAACTGGAGCCGGAGCCGGAGCTGGAGCTGGAGCTGGAGCTGGAGCTGGAGCTGGAGCTGGAGCTGGAGCTGGAGCAGGTGCGGGCAGCGGCGCTGGGGCAGGCTCAGGCGCTGGCACTACAGCCTGCGCCATTCTGGTCGGCAAAGCGTCATCTATGCGCTCTGCAGGTTTCACCGGCTCAACTACCGGCTCTTCGCGCATGCGAATAGCGGTTTGCAGCGGCTCTTTGGGCACGCGGCGGGCGGGTGACCGGTTGCGCTCTGGCTTGGGCGTGGCTATTTGCTGGGTAACTTGCAGTGGCGTGCTTTGCTGCGCTACCAAGGGCGGCAGACTGGGCTGGGCGGCGGTTTGGCGGGCGCGGCGGGCGCTGATACCGCGCTGCACAGGGGCGGCATCGGCAGCATTTTGATTGGCCGTGTTGGCGCTGCTGCTGGTGCTATTGCCAGCATTCTCAGCGCTAAAAATCTGCACCACCATCTCGCGCACGGCCTGCTGCAGCGGCCAGTACAGGTTGGCCACCCATAACAGCACCACATGCACCACCAGCACTGCCAGCCACACCAAAGGACGGCTGCGGTCAGGGGGTAGGTCAGTTGCGCGAAACAGGGGTTGGGCCACGTAGTTATGTTCTCACACCCCGTACAATCTAGGGTTTCCACGCATATTGTCCCACCGACCACACCGCCTTTTGTAACAAAGGCGCAGAGATTCAAAGCGACCCGCCCAGTGAACGACCCTACCCTGCCTGTTTTAACCCCCCCAGTTTTAACCACTTTTTCAGGGGGCCGTGCCCTCTCTGCCAGCAAAACCGCCCAGCTGCTGGCGCAAGCCCAGCAAGCAGCACCCCAGGTAAGCGGCGTGGCCACGCACTGGGTGCACTGGGTGCAAACCGACACCGCGCCGCTGCCAGACACCACGGCCAAGCTGCAGGCGCTGTTGACCTATGGCGAAGCTGCTGTAGCGGCTCATGCTGCAGGGGAGCTAATTGTTGTTATGCCGCGCCTAGGCACTGTATCGCCTTGGGCATCCAAAGCCACTGACATTGCCCGCAATTGCCTGGCCGACTGCGGTTTGCACATTCACCGGGTAGAACGCGCCCTGCACTACACGTTCACGCTAAAAAAGCCCTTGTTGGGCAAAACAACGCTCAAGCCCGCTGAGCAAAGCGCGCTGGCCACCCTGCTGCACGACCGCATGACCGAGAGTGTGGCTTTTGAGCATGACGCGCCGCGCGCCCTGTTCACCCCGCTGCAGGCTGCGCCGCTGCAGTATGTCGATGTGCTGGGCCTTGGCCGCGCAGCGCTAGAGCAGGCCAACACAGCCTTTGGTTTGGCGCTGGCCGACGACGAAATTGTGTATTTGGTAGATGCCTTCACCACGCTGCAGCGCAACCCCACCGATGTAGAGCTGATGATGTTTGCGCAGGCCAACAGCGAGCACTGCCGCCATAAGATTTTTAACGCCCAGTTCACCATCGACGGTGCGCCGCAGGACAAGAGCCTGTTTGGCATGGTCCGCAACACCCACGCGCTGGCCCCGCAGCACACCATCGTGGCCTATTCAGACAACGCATCGGTCATGGAAGGCCATGTTTCAGAAGCCTTTTATGCCTCTGGCCCAAGGAAATACTGCACAAGCAGCTATGAAAAGCATAGCAGCCTGCGCCACGTGCTGATGAAGGTGGAAACCCATAACCACCCCACAGCCATCAGCCCCTTCCCTGGTGCCAGCACCGGCGCGGGCGGCGAAATACGCGACGAAGGTGCCACCGGCCGTGGCTCTAAGCCCAAAGCAGGTTTGGCAGGTTTTACGGTGTCTGATTTAAATGGGGTTGATTTAAATGGGGTCAGATCACATTTAAATTCCGCCAGCTTTCCGTCCCACCTGGCCACGCCCTGGCAGATCATGACCGAGGGCCCGCTGGGCGCGGCCGCGTTCAACAACGAGTTTGGCCGCCCTAACCTGAACGGCTACTTCCGCGCGTTTGAACAAACCATTGCCAGCCAGCGCTGGGGCTACCACAAGCCCATCATGATTGCGGGCGGCATGGGCACGATTGATGCCACGCAAACTGCCAAAATAGTTTTCCCCGCAGGCTCGCTACTGGTTCAATTGGGCGGCCCTGGTATGCGCATTGGCATGGGCGGCAGCGCAGCCAGCTCGATGGCATCCGGCCAAAACGCAGCCTCGCTCGACTTTGACTCCGTGCAGCGCGGCAACCCCGAGATAGAGCGGCGTGCGCAAGAGGTGATTAACCAGTGCTGGCAGCTCAAAGAAGCCAATCCAATTTTGGCGATTCACGACGTGGGCGCAGGCGGTTTGTCCAACGCCTTTCCCGAGCTGGTGAACGACGCAGGCCGTGGCGCGCGCTTTGATTTGTCGGCCGTGCAGCTAGAAGAAAGCGGCCTGGCCCCCAAAGAGATTTGGTGCAACGAGAGCCAAGAGCGCTACGTGATGGCCATTGCGCCCGGGTCGCTAGACCTGTTTAAAAGCTTTTGCGAGCGCGAGCGTTGCCCGTTTGCCGTGATTGGCGTGACCACCGATGAGCGCCAGCTCACCGTGCGGGCTGAACCTGTAGAAGCCCTCGCAAACCCGCAGGCACACTCAGGGCGAACGGAGACCGCATTTGCCGTAGACATGCCAATGCATGTGCTGCTGGGCAAAACACCCAAAATGCACCGCGACGTGAAGACGGTTCAACGTGCGTTCAAAGCCATTGACCTGACGGGCGTCGATCTGCAAACCAGCGTCATCCAAGTGCTAAGCCACCCCACCGTGGCCAGCAAACGTTTTCTCATCACCATTGGCGACCGTACTGTGGGCGGCCTTACCCACCGCGACCAAATGGTGGGCCCGTGGCAGGTGCCCGTGGCCGACTGCGCTGTAACCCTGGCCGATTTGTCTGGCTTTGCAGGTGAGGCTATGGCCATGGGTGAGCGTACGCCGCTGGCCATTTTTAACCCCCCAGCCTCAGGCCGCATGGCCGTGGCCGAGGCCATTACCAACCTGCTGGCCGCGCCCATCGAACTGGCCCGCGTCAAGCTGTCGGCCAACTGGATGGCCGCCTGCGGCGAGCCGGGCGAAGACGCTGCGCTGTACGCCACCGTAAAAGCCATTGGCATGGAGCTGTGCCCTGCTCTGGGCATCAGCATTCCCGTGGGCAAAGACTCGCTTAGCATGCGCACGCAATGGACAGACGAGGCGGGCGCGCAGCAGAAAGTCACCTCCCCCGTGTCCCTCATCATCAGTGCATTTGCCACGCTGCATGATGTGCGCGGCACATTCACGCCCCAGCTGAGCCGCGACGAGCCGGACACCACCCTTGTCTTTATCGACATTGCCCAAGGCCATAAGCGCTTGGCAGGCAGCATCTTGGCGCAGGTGCTTAACCAAGAAGGCCAAGAGACACCCGATTTAGACGATGCAAAAAACCTCATTAACCTGGTCAACGCCATCAACGCCCTGCGCACCCAAGGCCGCATTTTGGCCTACCACGACAAAGGCGACGGCGGCCTGATGGCCACCGTGTGCGAGATGGCCTTTGCCGGCAATGTGGGCGTAGCACTTAACGTAGACATGCTGCTGCTAGAGGGCGACGGCATTACCGACAGCCGCATGGAGGTTGGCGACAGCAAAAACTGGAGCACACAGGTCAGCGCACGCCGCGAAGAGATGACGCTACGGGCGCTGTTTAACGAAGAACTGGGCGTCGTCATTCAAGTTAAAACCGCAGAGCGTAATGGTGTGATGCAAACCCTGCGCGAGCATGGCTTGAGCAAACACAGCCACTTTATTGGCAAAACACGCCCGGCTGCACAAGACAGCAATTTAAACGTAGGCGTAGGCGAAATTACCATCTGGCGCGACACTAAAAAAGTATTCGCCGCCAAGCTGCAAGACCTGCACCAAGTGTGGGACGCCGTTAGCTGGAAAATTGCCCAAGGCCGCGACAACCCTGCCTGCGCAGATGCTGAGCACGCCAGTGTAGGCGACGCAGCCAACCCCGGCCTGCATACCCACCTGAACCCCGCTTTAACAGCCAGTTTAGCTGCTAATTTAAGGCAAAATTTGCCTATGGCCCAAGGAAATGCTGCACAAGCAGCTATTAATTCAATAGCAATTAATACTTCAGATAACCCCGTCAACGCCACACCGGCAGCACCTGCCCTGCTAAAAGCCCGCCCCAAAGTTGCCATCCTGCGTGAGCAAGGCGTTAACTCCCACATCGAAATGGCCTACGCTTTTACCGAAGCAGGCTTTGAAGCATTCGACGTGCACATGACCGACCTGCAAACCGGCCGCGCCACGTTGCAAGACTTTGCAGGCATGGTGGCCTGCGGCGGCTTTAGCTACGGCGACACGCTGGGCGCAGGCATCGGCTGGGCACGCAGCATCACGTTTAACAACGCATTGAGCGACCAGTTCAAAGCCTTCTTCGCCCGCCCAGACACCTTCGGCCTGGGCGTATGCAACGGCTGCCAAATGTTTGCCGAGCTGGCCGACATCATCCCCGGCGCAGCCGCGTGGCCCCGCTTTACCACCAACCAGAGCGAGCGCTTTGAAGCCCGCCTGTCGATGGTGGAAGTGCTCGAATCCCCCAGCCTGTTCTTTAAAGACATGGCCGGCAGCCGCCTACCGATTGCCGTAGCCCACGGCGAAGGCTTTGCAAACTTCCATCAGCGCGGCGATGCGGGCAAGGCCATTGCAGCCATGCGCTTTACCGACAACCACGGCCAAGCCACCGAGCACTACCCCGCCAACCCCAACGGCAGCCCCGGCGGCCTCACCGCCGTCACTACACCAGACGGCCGGTTCACCGCCATGATGCCCCATCCCGAACGCGTCTTTCGCAATGTGCAGATGAGCTGGACTAATCAAAGCATCGACCAGCACAGCACCTGGATGCAGCTGTGGCGCAATGCGCGCCAGTGGGTTGGCTAGACCTGCCACTGCAGCCGTATAAATTCACCTATCCGCGCCACAGCGGCTGTGGCTTCGGGCACCGTGCCTGCGCTCAGGTGGTAGTCGTGCCATAGGCCCGCGTCTTCCTGCCACTGCACCTCCACGCCCGCATGCAGCATGGCGTGGTACATGCGGCGGGCATCGTGTGCCAGCACCTCGGCGCTGGCGGACTGCAGCAGCACGGGAGGCAGCCCCGTGCAGTCTGCCAACACGGGGGAAACCAAAGGGTCCTTCCAAAGCCCGCGCGGGGCGTGGCCATCCCGCATTTGGTGCATCCACGCTTTGCCCAAGCCCACATCGCTGTCAGCGCTGGGCAGCTGGTTCATCGCCATATCTACTGGTGGCGACACTAGCACCAAGGCGCGTGGCAGCGGCAAGCCTTGCGCTTTGCGTTGCAAAGCCAAGGTCAACGCCAAATGTGCGCCTGTAGAATCGCCCGCAAAAATCATGTCCCCTACCGGTACACCCGCCTGCTGCAGCACATCTACACAGCGCTGTGCATCTTGCAGCTGGGCAGGATAAGGATGCTCGGGTGCCAAGCGGTAGCTAGGGCAGTACACCACCTTGCCAGCAGACTTTGCAATGCGCATCACCAAATTGGCATGCGACTGTGGCGACCCCACGGTGTAGCCGCCCCCATGGAAATACAAAATACAACCCTGGCCTGAATCACCTGAAGGCACCCATCGCAAACCTAGGGGGTTGCTCATATCACTCAGGGGTTTGCTCACCCCATCTGTTGGGCTCGCCCGCCATTGGTGGCGGCGCACCCCTAAAGGCCGAAGCATTAGCGCCGTCATCCAGGCAACCACCCTGCGCTGCCACAGCACAGGCAATCGCGGCGACAAAAGCTGGCGCGCCGTAGAACCCATCAAAATCTGTGTAGCGCGTGCAACCAATGAATTTGGCAAAGTGGAATTAAAATAGTGGGGCATGAAATTACTTAAAAATGGGGCATGCTCTCGCAGTCTGGGCCTAGCGTCAACCCAACTGAAGTAGGTGTTTTTCTACCTACCAGCCCCATTACACTGCCCGCACCAGCGCTTTTCACACACTGAATGCGCCACAATCTACGCTAACTCCACTACTTTTACAAAATTATGGCCACCAGTCTCCTAGCCCTACTCGACGATATCGCCACCATCCTTGACGACGTTGCCGTCATGACCAAAGTGGCCGCCAAAAAAACGGCGGGCGTGCTGGGCGACGACCTAGCGCTGAACGCGCAGCAAGTCTCTGGCGTGAAGGCAGAGCGGGAACTGCCCGTGGTGTGGGCGGTGGCCAAAGGCTCGATGGTGAACAAAATTATTTTGGTGCCTGCGGCGCTGGCTATTAGCTACTTTATTCCTTGGCTCATCACACCCCTGCTAATGGTGGGTGGTGCGTACTTGTGCTTTGAAGGGTTTGAAAAAATCGCCCATACGTTTTTGCACAGCAAAGAAGAAGACACCGCGCACGAAGACAAAATTATGAAGGCGCTTGAGAACCCAGAAGTGGGCTTTGTTGCCTTGGAAAAAGACAAAATCAAAGGCGCTGTTCGCACCGACTTTGTGTTGTCGGCGGAGATCATCGTGATTGCGCTAGGCACTGTTGCCACCGCCACGTTTGCCAAGCAAGCCAGCGTGGTAACGGCCATAGCCGTGGTAATGACGGTAGGTGTGTATGGCTTGGTAGCGGGCATTGTCAAACTTGACGACCTGGGCCTGTACTTGCTGCAAAAAGCAAGCCGCAGCGCACGCGCTGTAGGCCACGGCATCATGTGGTTTGCCCCCAAGCTAATGAAGACTTTGTCCATCGTCGGCACCGCCGCCATGTTTATGGTGGGCGGTGGTATTTTGATTCACGGTTTCCCGTGGCTAGCCCACGCTATTGAAGGCTTAGTGGCCAACTGGGGCTGGATGAAAGTTGTCGGCTCAACGCTTATAGACGCTGTTGCCGGTGTACTGGCCGGTGCCGTATGCGTTGCGCTGTGGATGGTGGTGCAAAAGCTAATGCCTAAAAAGGCCAAAGAAGCCTAACTACAGCTGCCAGCCCAAACTGAAGTGGCACAAGCCATCTAAGCCTGATGAAGCCAGCCTCAATACACACCGCCCAAGTGTTCAACTCGCCGTGGGATGGTTTGTACACCACCTGCATTGAGAGCAACCGGCATTACGGTAAACATTCCCATGCTACGTATGGCTTCGGTATTTTAGAAAGTGGTGGGCAATCTTCGTTCAGCGGGCAAGGCAGTGTAGATGCCTATGCGGGCGACATTATTACCGTCAACCCCGGCGAGGTACATGATGGCCGCCCCATAGGCGGCGCAGCGCGGCGCTGGCGCATGGTGTATGCAGCGCCAGCGACCATGGCGCAATGGGCACAAGACAGCAGCACACAAGGTAGCGCTATAGAGCTGGCCCACCCGGTGTTTCAAAACACACAGCTTCGCACGGTACTTAAGCGCTTGCTAGGGTGCCTGCAACTGTGGAACGGCACAGTCGGCACCAGCACGCTCGCATGCGAAGAGGCCTTGGTCGCAGCCTGCGCATTGCTCACAAACCATCCGCAAAGTGCTGAGCTTGTGTCGCGCAATGCAATGGCAAATAAACGCACAGTCAGCGCTGGCATAGCGCGCGTACGCGATCGTCTAGCAGCTGATGTGAGCAGTACCATCACATTAACCGAGCTTGCACATGAAGCTGCTTTGAGCAAGTTTCAGTTACTTAGACATTTTCAAAAGTCTTACGGCCTACCGCCCCACGCCTGGCTGCTGCAGCAACGCGCAGAAAAGGCCCGTGGGCTGATTGAACAAGGCGCAAGCTTGGTACAAGCTGCAGCTGACACTGGCTTTGCTGACCAAAGCCACATGACACGCATATTTGCGCGCCAATTTGGTTTTACACCCGGCGCTTGGCGCGCTGCCTGCGCGTAAGCCTCATTTACGCCACTTGCCGGTTAAGCTGTTCAGGGCTGCTGCAATATCGTTCAAGACTAAGTCAACTTTCCACTTCAGACTACAACCTGTTCGCTCTTAAAAGGTTGTTTTATGTCAGAGTCTGTGTCTCATTCACGCTTGGGCCCTTTATTGTGCAGCTTGGCCATGGTGCTGGTGGGCAGCACGGTAGTGGCCAGCAAAATTATTGGCCAAGATGTAGAGCCTTTTTTGGCTACCGCATTGCGCCACGCAGCAGCGCTGCCTATTTTCTTTGCCATCATGTGGTGGACAGGTGCGCGCTTTCAGCGCGTTAGCAGGCACGATGCCATCCTATTGACCATTCAAGCTGCTGCTGGCAGCGTAGGCTACACGGTGCTGCTCATTCATGGCGTTACGCTGTCCAGCGCAGCCGATGCTGGCATTGTGGCGGGTACTCTGCCTGCTATGGCAGCGCTGTTCGCCGCCCTATTTTTGGGTGAACGCCCTGGGCCACGCCTTATCTTGGCCATAGCGCTGGCCACTGCTGGTGTGATGGTGGTGGCCATCACGCCCGATGCCAGAAGCGCCAATCCGACCCGGCTGCGCGGCATTGCCCTGCTACTGGCGGCAGTGGCCTGCGAGGCCGTATTCATACTGGGCAACAAGCGCCTAACCAAACCTATGCCCGCGCTAGCTATGTCTACCCTCATGTCAGTGGGTGGACTGGCATTGTCCGCAGTGCCCGCTTGGTTGCTCTACACCACCACGCCGTCCACTTTTACGCTACCTGCTGTTGCAGGCATTGACTACTATGCATGGGTACCCACAGTCGGAGGTTTTTTGCTGTGGTATGCAGGCAGCGCCCGCACCAGCGGCGCACGCGCATCGCTGGCCACAGTCTGGCTTCCAATCTCAGCCTTATTTTTGTCTGCGCTTTTTTTAGGCGAACAGATTCAGGTTTGGCAATGGGTGGGGTTGGGCTGTGTTTTGGTGGCGGTGCTTTTAGCGTCCACGGCCAAAACTAGTTCGATTGATCAATTAGAGTGAAACTAAATTTGCAGCGCAGTTTAGTGGGGTACTCAAAGGTGAACACCACTATATTGATAGCATGCGGCGGCATTTTCCTGCATGGTTTTGCGCTCATGCCTAGGCGAAAGAAAGTTTGGTAGTCAATTTAAGCTTGATTTGACATATTAGCAAGGATAAATATAATACTGAGTAAATTTACTCAGTATTATATTTATGCCGTTTTTTCGCATTCAAATTCAAGCACTAGGCCGGCGCCTGAAACAAACGCCACACTTCATAACCATTGTGGCCGGGCCACGCCAAGTAGGCAAAACCACCTTGGTACGACAGGCACTAGAGCAGTGTGCCCACTATTTTCTAGCAGTCGATCAGTCGGAAGAACCCACACTATCGGCATATAGTAACGGAACCTCCCAAACCAGTGAGATAGATGGCGCGCCACGCGATGCAGCGTGGTTGGTACGCAGTTGGCGAAGCGCACGACAGCAATGCCAAACCTTTAAAGCCAACAACGCGAACCAGCCTTTTGTATTTGTGCTGGATGAAATACAAAAAATACCGCGTTGGTCAGACACTGTGAAAGGCCTGTGGGATGCAGACCGCGCGCAGGGTCTTGAAATGCATGTGATATTGCTGGGTAGCTCCCCGTTGTTAATGCAAAAGGGGTTGACAGAGAGTTTGGCGGGGCGCTACGAGCTCATGCGCGTCAACCATTGGTCGTTCCTTGAAATGCACCAAGCGTTCGATTTCACACTCAATGAGTACATTTACTTTGGCGGTTATCCGGGCAGTGCCCGATTGATCCGCGAAGAAGAGCGCTGGCGCAACTATGTCTTAGCCGCTTTGGTGCAGCCCAGCATCGATACCGACATCCTTCAAATGACGCGGGTTGACAAGCCTGCTTTACTCAAGCAGCTTTTCACACTGGGGGCCAGCTATTCGGGTCAGATTCTCGCGCTGAGCAAAGTCAAGGGCCAACTGCAGGATGCGGGCAATGAAACGACGCTGGCAGGCTACCTCGATCTACTGAGCAATGCGGGCTTATTGACAGGCCTGCACAAATACCACGTCGGCATCGCTCGCCGACGGGCATCAGCACCTAAATTTAACGTGCTCAATACCGCTTTGATGTCTAGCGCAATGCCCTACACCTTTGCCCAGGCGCAGTCTGACCGCAGCTACTGGGGTCGTTTGGTTGAAAGCGCGATAGGAGCACACTTGCACAACACAGCGGCTACGAATGAAGAGATCAGCTATTGGCGCGAGAGCCCACATGAAGTGGACTTTGTGATTTCAAACGCCATGCAGCTCGCAGCGATAGAGGTAAAGAGCGGTGCTTCCACCGGGAAACTCAGTGGACTACAGGAATTTGCAAAGCGCCATCCCAGCGCGAAGCCATTGCTAGTGGGGACAGGTGGAGTAGAACTGACAGAGTTCTTGTCGTACCCCTTGGCGCATTGGCTTGCTTAAGTGGGAGCAATGGCATGAACAACACCCAAGAACACCTAGCCCTTGAGCGAAGCGCCACCTCACGCAAAGCAGATGGCTCGTTGTCCATGGCCGAACCCATGGAGCATTACAGCGATGTGCATGCCTGGGTATTGATGGCAGACCCCGGCGCAGGCAAGACAGATGTGTTTGAAACACTGAGCCAAGCAGAAGGTGGCACCTACGTCAAAGCGCGTGACTTTGTTGAGTTGGAATTACCGCTGAACTGGACCCCCCCGCTTTTCATAGACGGGCTTGACGAAATGACTGCCGGTAACGCGGCAGGGGTAACCGCGCTAGGACAGATACGCACAAAGCTGCATAAACTAGGCGCTCCAAAGTTTCGCATCTCATGCAGAGAAGCTGATTGGCGCGGCAGCACTGACAGCACAGCGCTTCAGCGTCTGGTGGCGCAGGGTAGCTTTTCAGAACTGCACCTAGAACCTTTAACGTACCAGCAAAGTGTGTCCTTGATCGCACATTGGCAGCAATCGAATCCATCCACCGCAACAGCGTTTATTCATGACGCTGAAGACCACGACCTTAAGGGATTACTGGATAACCCGCAAACCCTGCGCATGTTGCTCAAGGCAGTATCTGGTAATGCGAATAAATGGCCAATCAGCAAAACCCAGACTTATGAAATGGCATGCACTCAGTTGGCACGCGAGCATAACGATGACCACCTTGCAGCTAATCACCATAGCGCATTGCCAGATGACAAAGTGCTCCGCGCCGCAGGCTATTTGAGCGCTATCCTTTTGCTGTCGGGTAAGACCACGATTGCTTTGCAAAGGCAAGGGGAACCCCAAGTCGGTACTGTCGCATTGCCTGAGCTGACCAGCAGCCCTGATGCACCGGATATAAAAACTTGCAAGGCTGCGCTGCAAACCAGACTTTTTAGAGGTCACGGTGGAGGCCAATTCTCACCCGTACACCGAACCATTGGCGAGTACCTGGGCGCGCAGTATCTGGTTGCTCATATCCACGCGGGTTTGCCGATCAACCGTGTGCTGGCATTGTTACTGGGCCTGGACGCGGGCGTGGTGCCCGAGCTGCGTGGCCTACATGCGTGGCTGGCTGCATTGGTATCAAGCAACTATCGAAAGGATTTAATCGACCGCGACCCTTTAGGTGCAATACTTAACGGCGACGTCCAGCATTTCAACCGAACTGAAAAACTATACGTACTCGATGCTTTGCGCAGGGAAGCCACGCGATACACCTATTTTCGAAATCAAAACTGGGCAAGTAAACCCTTTGGTGCGTTGGCAACAAAGGACATGGAAAACGATTTCAGGCAACAACTCCAATCTGCCGAGAGAAGCCCTGCACATCTGTCGCTTGTAGATTGCCTTTTGGATGCTCTGGTGAGCGGCGACCCCATGCCAGCCTTGATCTCTGAATTAGAGCGAATTGTTCGCGACAAAAGCTATTGGCCTAGGTCACGAAAAGAGGCCCTCAATATTCTTGCAAACCATGCAAGCAATAGTAGTGACTGGTTAAAGTTAACGCAACTTCTGCATGACATTTACGCCGACATGGTGGAGGACTTAGAAGATGAGCTCTTGGGTACGCTGCTTTTAGCGTTGTACCCTGGCCAACTTACCGCTACAGAAATTTGGCAATACTTCAGACAACCCAAATCGGACCGATTGATTGGCACCTATTGGCGCTTCTGGCATGAAATATCAAAAGATACCACCCTTAAAAAGGTGCCTGACTTACTGGATGCTTTACTAATAAGTAACGTTCGACTCAACGGTCAACACGACAGATTGGGCTCGGCAGACATCGTAGGTGAATTGCTAGTGCGCGGAGTGTCGGAATACGGAACAACGATAGAAGTTCCGCGCCTCTATGGGTGGCTAACACTAGGGCTGACCTCTAATTTCTATTGCCTCCTGAAAAATCAACACAAAACTTTACTCGGACAATGGTTCACAGCGCATGCTGCAATCTACAAATCAGTGTTTGAATACGGACTGCAGCGGCAAGCTAACTCCAACAAAGACGGTTGGAGCAAGC
Source organism: Polaromonas sp. (assembly GCA_043778205.1). Lineage (GTDB taxonomy): Bacteria > Pseudomonadota > Gammaproteobacteria > Burkholderiales > Burkholderiaceae_C > JAAFIP01. The sequence continues at coordinate 12,759 of JAYWGO010000115.1, forward strand.
TGTGGCAGATATACAAAGTAGTGTATGGAGCGCAAGAACCTAGCGATGCCAAGGATTGGTATTTGAGCCTGGCACAAGCCTGTGTTGATGACAACTTGCGCAGACACTTGGTTCAGGCATCGTACCGTTTCATTTTGAATAAAAACAAACCCGATGAAGCGATTGAGCTACTTGAGCAATGGGCGGCAGCATGTGCCAAAGATGCCGACTGGATAGCGAATTTTCTACAGTGTGCATATCCACCAACTGAAGATCAGCAAGAAGAGATAGAGTATGGCAACGAGACCAAAGAAAGGCTCGTACATGAATCTACTCAAAAAATAAATTTCTTTCGTAGAACGCTGCCAAGCTTCTCTGGTAACTTAGCCCATCTAGGTGCATTGATCGAGATTGGCAACGCATATCTTGACTTTTATCACCGCGCCACTGAAAAATCACCCGACATACGTTTGCTTGAGTTATTAAATAACGACGACGAATGGGTACGCACCGCCCTGCAAGGTTTGCGCCATTGCTTGTTTCGTACTGATCTACCAACAGCAGCAAAAATTATTGACCTCAACCTTAAAGGCCAACGCTACAACTTGGCAACACCTTGCCTAGCCGCTATGGAGATTCGCTATACGGAAAACCCAGAATTAGCGCTAGAGCTCCCGCAGTCCACTCTTGAAATAGTAGCTGCATTTAGATTAACTAACAATTTCGGTAACGCCCCTGAGTGGTTCAAACAATTGGCCGCACTACGGCCGGATGCACTCATAAATGTCATGCGGCCTCTTATTGGCCTACAAATTGCCGCGAGAAAAGAAAACGTAGATGGCTTGTATGCCTTGGCACACGATGCAGACTACGTCGAAGTCGCCAAGCAGATAATGCCAAAATTGATTGCAGAGTTTCCAGGCAAGGCTAGCAAAACACAACTCCAAAGCCTGCGTTTATTGATCACCGCGATGCTCAGGTACTTGGACATAGATACGCAAAAGACTTTAATTGCTCACAAACTCAGCAATACGATGATGGATGTGGCTCAGCGCGTCTATTGGATGACCGCTGGGTTACAAGTCGCACCGAGCCTATATTTGGAACCAGCGAAAAAGTTTGTTGCTAAGTCGCAGCTACGCATCGACCATCTATTTGCCTTGATCCATGAACAGCAAACTCGAAACAGCGCTCAAATTCCTTTACCCGTCGACTCACAAACTTTTTTGATTGAATTATTGGCACCCAAATGCAGCCCATCATGGCCAGAAGGCTCGGGTATGGTCACACCAAAGATGGAAATGGGCCGCTATGTTGAAGGACTCATTTCTACGCTAGCAGGTAACCCGAGCGACGCAGCTTTAGAGGCATTAACTACGCTGCAGAAGCAAGCAGACCTAAAGCAATGGTCAGACCATATCAACCGTGCCGTCTATGACCAGCGCATTACACGCCGCAAAGCCCTGTTCAAACCCTCGACTGTCGCGCAAGTAGTCTCTACGCTGGCCAACCTGAAGCCTGCCAATGCGGCTGACCTGTGGGCACTTACAGTAGATCATCTGAAACAACTGATTCACGACATCAGAAATGGCAGCACAAACGACTATCGCCAATATTGGAATGGCGATGCTCCGAGAATTGAAGATGATTGCCGCGACACATTGCTATCCGTTCTAAGGCGACTGCTTGAAAAGCATGCTGTAAGTGCTGAGCCGGAAGGACGTTATGCAGATGAAAAGCGTGCCGATATCAAAGTCATTGCAACTTCGCATCAAATTCCGATTGAGATCAAACGGGAAATGCATCCTGATGTGTGGAAAGCCATTCCAGAGCAATTGATAGCCAAATATGGCCGCGAACTTGCTAGCGACGGATACGGCATCTTCATGATCTTTTGGTTCACCGGAAAACTGACTGCAGCACCAAGTGATGGTGGCACAAAACCTAAAACTCCGCTGGAATTACAGCAGAGATTGACTGCCACGGTGCCACAGGAACTGCGACATAAGATTGCGGTGTTGGTTGTAGATTGCTCCCAGCCAAGGTAGGCTCAATCCAGCGGCTTAATCTCCATCTCCGCAGCCAACTTCAGCCACCTGTTAGCGCCGATTGAATATTGAACCACCCTGCCGATCCAATATTGAGCCAGGGCGGGTTGCTTGATTTTGAATCAGCAACTGTGGATAAGTGTA
>JAYWGO010000116.1:0-14678 GCA_043778205.1 Polaromonas sp.
ACGCGGCTGTTCCATGCCCAGATGTTGAAGTCCAGCATGGTGTTGACCTTGGGGGTCATGCTGCCGGGGTCAACGTCGTAGCCTTGCAGTAAAAAGCAAAAGTCGCGTTGTACTTCGTCGATCAGGGGATGTTTGCCCTTAGGGTGGGTAATCCACATGCCCATCATGCCCATAGCCATTTGCGTCATTTCATCTGCATGCGGGTGGTACATAAACGTGCCGGGGCGGCGGGCTATAAATTCATAGACGAAGGTTTTGCCCACAGGAATTTGCTTTTGGTTAAGCCCACCTACGCCGTCCATGCCGTTAGGCAGGCGCTGGCCGTGCCAATGGATGGTGGTGTGCTCTGGAAGTTTGTTAGTGACGAACAGGCGTACGCGGTCACCCTCTACTACCTCAATAGTCGGGCCGGGCGACTGGCCGTTATAGCCCCACATATTGACTTTAAAGCCGGGTGACATTTCGCGCACTACCGGCTCTGCAACCAAGTGAAATTCTTTCACGCCCTGGTTCATGCGCCAAGGCAGCGTCCAACCGTTTAAGGTGACCACGGGGTTGTAGGGCCGGCCAGTTTGCGGTACCAGCGGCGGTGCCGTGTCAGGCTTGGCCATAAACACGGGCTCGGGCAAGGCGGCCATGGCTACCTTGCTCACACTGGCAGCGGCTACGGCAGTCATGGCTGCGCCATTGAAAAAGTTGCGTCGGTTCATAAAGGTTTGGGTGCCCGATGGATTGTTTTGAGATGGATTGTTGTGGGTGGTCATGGTTTAGTGCCCCGCCTTAGCTTCGCCGCCACCGCCAGCGCTGGCTTTCATACCCGATAAGCCGCCTGCTGAAGTGCCTGTAAGGGTAGTTTGCAAGTCTGCATCTGCCAACCAAAAGTCGCGCTGCGCTTCAATCGCGCTGTTGACTGCGGTAATGTTGGCGCGCATGTCGCCCAGCAAGTCGAACACACTGAGCAGCATGCCGTTGTAGCGCAAAAAAACCTCGTCACTGATAAATTTTCGCAGTGGCACTACCTCATCACGGTAATGCACGGCCACGTCATAAGCGGTGCGGTAGCCGTGGTAGGCCTCGCGCGCCTCGCTGCGGGCATTGATGGCGGTTTGGCGCACACGCGCAACGGACTGCATGTACACGCTCTGCGCGCGCGCATTGTTGGCATCGCCCCAGTCGAATATGGGAATCGGAAATTCTAGCTCCCAGCCTTTGCGGGTGGATTTGTCACCCGTGGCGTTGTCAAACGTGGTGCTGCGGGTGTAGCCAATGTCTAAAGCATTGACAAAGCCGCTGGCTTTGACCAAGCCAAGCGAGTTGGCAACGTAGCCAGACTCGGCCACGGTAGAGCGCACATCCAGTCGATCGCGCAGTGCGCGTTCTTCAATGTTGTTAATTTCTTGTGGTGCTTTGGGTACGTCTGGCAGGCGGTCTAGCAGCTTGAATTGCATTTGCTGACCCCACAGGCCCATCAAGCGAATTAACTTCTCACGTTCACTGAAGGCTGCTTGTTGCGACCTGGACAGCTGTGTCACCGCATCGGCTAAAAATACCTGCTCGCGCGCTTGTTCGAGGCGGCTCCAGTTGCCTACGCGTGCCATGCGCCTGGCCAGCTCGCCGCCAGCCTCGGCTGCCAGCTTGACATCCTCCATGTAGACAGCAGTTTGCTGCGCAGCCACTGCATTGATCCAGGCTTTGCGGGTATCTGCGGCCAGCTTGATGACTTCTTGCGCAGCTTGCAGCTTGGCCAGCTCATGCTGTTGGCCTTGCCATTGGGCACGCCATGGCATGGTGAGCAAACCCACGATGTTAAATTTCAACATGCGCTCAATTTCTACGGCATCGCCCTCTATAAAACGACCGATCGAAAAGTGAGGGTTGGGCAGCGTGCCTGCCTGCACGCGGTCAGCATCGCTGATGCCTAGCGTAGCCATGGACGCGTGCAGGCCGGGGTTATTTAGCAGGGCGATACGCACCGCAGATTCAGCGGTGATGGGTTGGCCTAGCAGCTTGTCGACTGCCTCGCGCGTGCTTGCAGTGTGGGCCAGGGCGACTTGCGCCGTCACGCCGGCGGTCTTGCCTGAGGTGAGTGCATTCAGGTCTGAGGCGTTGCCATCGGGCGACACCGTAGCGCAGCCCGCTAAGGTCAAAGCGGCGGCTGCAAGAGTGAGTTTATACAAGGGTTTCATGCTGTAGCTTAGTGTTTGTGTGCAGGAGCGGCTACGGATTTAGTAGCGTCTGGCATGCTGGTTATAGCGCCAGAGGGCTGTGCTGTGGCAGGCTTGTCCATGCCATTTTTTAGGGCCTTGGCGCTTTCTTGTTCTTCCCATTTCAAAATGTCCACATGGCCGCGCAGAAACTTACCCACTGTGTCGTTGGCTTTGCGCCAGTTGTCGGTATCTTTTTCTACACCCAGTGAGGTTTCTTTGAATACCGAGCGGTAGCTGACTGCTGGCACGGTGGCTTTGGGGTTGGCTGCGTTGTCCGCCACCTGGGCGGACACTGGCCGCGCCAGAAATGCACCTAACAATGCCATGCCCAGCATGGCCGTGTTGGCAACCAATAGGCGGTTTGGGGTAGAGCGAATATCGCGCATCGGGGCTTCCTTGGAATGTCGAACGGGGGAGGTGCGTAGCGCATAGCGCGCGCGCTGTGGCACCCTGAGAGCAGCTGCAAGCTAAATTGCAGACGTACTACGGGTGTGAAAGCTCAAAGGACGGGGGTTTTGGCGAGAAGGCGCGGATCGGCGCTATGCCACTGGGTGGCTTGCTGCGCTGGGGCAGAGCTTGCAGATTGCAGCACATGGGCTGCGTGCACTGTGTCAGTCAAGGCACCTAGGTGGCAGGCCTGACAAGCGGTGCATTGGTTTTGCGCCGTGTCACTGTCATTGGCATCGGTTTGCGCCGTCGGGCTATGGCAAGGCAGGTTGGATGCCGTTTCAGTGTGATTTTGAGGGTAAAAAGAGACCTTAGTCCAATCAAATACTGCATGAGCGGTGGCTAAATTTTCAATGCCTTGCAGGGTAGACGCGGTAGCCTTAGGTGCCTCGGGTAACATGCTGTAAGCCATGGCATCGCCTACCAGCCCACGCAGGGGCAGCAGGAACAACATTGCAATGACAAACCATTTACGCATGGTGTAATGATACGCTAATGAAAGAAAAGTTCAATGGCGGTTGTAAAGCGCACACGCCACAAACCCCAGGTAAAAGTTGGGCTGCACCCGCCATTGTGTGGATTTCAACCACTTACAGTTGCGCCAGCATGCTGGCCGCCATCAGCACCATGCCCACGTCTTCCACAATAGTAACCGTGCTCATGGGCAGCTTAAAGACCGCGCCCAAACAGGCGCACTGAATTTGCGTTTTGTTCATTACTGCACGTACCACGCCGATCGCTGAAAACCCCATCACGACGATGGTAGCCCAGTGGGTAAGCACCGGGTTAAAGTTAGACAGGTACGCCATGCCCAGCGCCAGCTCGACAAACGGGTACACCATGCCCCAGCCATGCCAGCGCGCGGCCAGCAGGTCGTAGTCTGCATAGGCGGTGGCAAAGGCGCGAATGTCCAGCAGCTTGAAAAAAGAAAATACCAAGAAGAAACCGGCCATAAAGTAGCGCATGGTCTCGCCAGTGGTTACCGCAGACAAACCCATCACCAAGTGCATGACCAACCCCATCGGTTCAGCCATGGCACTGGCATGCAAGCCTATTTGCAGCAGCAGGCTGGCACCTAAGATAAAAGCGGCAATCAGCAGTAACGGGTAGTAGGTGCTAAGCCAGCTAGGGGCTGCAGGTTCTGCCTGCGCAGGCGAAGACATAGCGCCCTTATTTGCTATTAATGGTATAGCTGCTTGTGCAGCATTTCCTTGGGCCATAGCCTGATTAGGCTTCAAAATATACTTGCCAGCACCGGCCACTGCCGCTTGCAACTGCGCCAGACTTGCATGCGGCTGGGCTAGGATGACCTGCATGGGCGACAGCGTGACGGTGACCTCGTCTGCCAAGGGCTGTAGGGCCTTGGTGACTCGGCCCACACAGGCAGCGCAGTGCAGGCCTTCCAGGGGGTAAGTGAGCTTACCGGTGTAGGTGTCAGACATGGTGGTTTCCTTGGGATCTCTAGGGGGTAGAAAATTATCGGGCATGCGTGTGGTGCGCATCTGCTGTGCTTGTTTGCAGTTCCGCGCGCGCTTGGCGCAGCACGCTCGCCGCGCTGCTTAGCGCCAGTGCGCCCATGCACACTGCTACTGCCAAGTCGGGCCACGCACTGCCTGTACCTGCTACACCCAGCGCGGCCAACAGCACGGCTACGTTGCCTACTGCGTCGTTGCGCGAGCACAGCCACACGCTGCGCATATTGGCATCGCCCTCGCGCCAGGCATACAGCATGACGGCGACACCCACGTTAGCTGCCAGTGCCAGCAAACTGATGACGCCCATGGTGACAGCCTCGGGCGGTGTACCGGTGCGGGCGGCCCATAGCGCCTTGCCAATAACAAACAGGCCGAAGCCCAGCATGCATAAGCCCTTGGCAAAGGCTGCGCGCGCGCGCCATGCCAGCGCCATGGTCAGCACCGCCAGCGACACGCCGTAGTTGGCTGCATCACCAAAAAAATCAATCGCATCGGCCAGCAACGACACCGAGCCTGCGCTAAACCCTGCAGACAGCTCTACTGCAAACATCAGCAAGTTGATTACCAGCGCTGTCCACAGCGCGCGGCGGTAGCGCGGGCTGGCATGCGCAGGTGCGCCATGGTCGTTTTGGCAATGGGCTGACATCGTTAATTTCCCTCAAACTGGTTTCAATGGCATGATTAGAAACCCTCTAGCCACTTTAAGGTCAAGCAATGGCAGTACCAAAGCCCCAGACACAGCAAGGTTATCTGATCGGTCAAGCGGCCCAGCGCAGTGGCGTAACTGCAGCCAATATTAGGTTTTATGAAAAAGAAAATCTCATTCCCGCGCGCGGCACTGGTGGCAACGGCTACCGTTTGTACAACGATGAAGACCTTCACCAACTGCGTTTTATCCGCATGCTGCGCAGCTTGGACATGTCGCTGGCCGAGGTACGCAGCCTGCTGGGGCTGAACCTGCGTAACAAGGCTGATTGCCAGACCGCCCGCACTACCCTAGACGACCATATTGGCCATGTACGCCAGCGTTTGGCGGAGCTGGCCCAGCTGGAGCTGGACTTGCAGGCGCTGCGCAAGCGCTGTAACGGGGAAGGCGCAGCATGCCACTTGATTGAGGCCCTGCACCAACGTGCAAGCGAAGTGCCCGTAGACCAAGGGGATGCAAGCACCACTGCGCCAGGCAAGCTCCACAAGCCTTTGGCACACAGACATGTGTAGGCTGCAGGTTAGTACAGCGCGGTACATGGCAGCCGATTTAAAGTAGCCTTATTTGGCTGGCGTTGCCTCTGTAATGCGGTAGTACAAGCCGTAAGGGTCGTCGTTTAGCACCATAAAAGTACCTTCCACCACGACAGGGTCTAGCGTGTATTTAATGGGCGTTTTGGTGCGCACTTCCACCATGCTTTCTGGCCCGCCCGGCAGGCAAAAACTGCAGCTCATGGGCACGGAGGTGAGTAAAAAGTGGCGTTGCTTTTCGCCAGGCTCTAGGGGCATCATGAAGCCTTGTACTTTTTGAGTTTTGCGGTGCAATGCCATTTGCGCGACATCAAATATGGGCAGTATTTTGTTTTTATCGGTTTTGGTTTTAATCGAAGTTAGCATGCCCCAAGGCACTAAGTCGGCGCGCTCTTGCAGAGGCGCAAACGGGCTTAAAGAACTGTGCACGCCTGCGCCTTGGCCTGCGGGTATGCCCGCAGGTGTGGGAGTTGCCGCCGCGCTAGCCGCTGGCGTGGCAGCAGCCGGGGCAGGTGTTTTTGCCGGCATTGAGGCTGTCTTTTGGGGCGCTGCAGCTTTGGCCGGGGCACCCAAAGGTGAGCTTAGCTGAGCAGTAGCTGCTGTGGCCAGCAGCGCTGTGCAAACCAGTGCCAGTTTAGTGTTCATGCTTCATCCCGCAGTATTTGCCAATCGCCAAGCCTTTGCAGGCGGTTTGCAATTCTTTGTGGCATACATCTTCTTTCTTGCCTGTCTCCAGGCACTTGGCCGCCCCTTCATGCGCAGCCGCAATGGCGCGGTGGCGGGCTATGTCTTTTTTGGCATCGGCATCGGGCCCGGCGGCGGTTTGGGCCAAGGCGCTGAACGCTGTGCAGGCTAAAACAGCAGCTGTTAGTAACGACTTTAAAGCAGAAGTTGGGTGAAATACAGTCATACATTACCTCGATTGTAAAATTTTAAGAACATCTAGTTTGTAAGCAGCCCACACAGGCAATAGCGCGGCCACCAAGGCCATTGCTACGGCACCGGCCAGCACCCACGTTTGCTCTGGCAGCCAGGTCCACCCCGTAATGGGAATAGACCTGTCTGCAGCCAATAAATAGCCTACCAGACCTGTTAAGAGATGGCCCAAGGCCAGCCCCAAAACCCCTCCTGCCAGTGTGAGCAGCAGCGCCTGCCACACCAGCACCCCGGCGATGCGCGCAGGTGGCGCGCCCAGCAAGCGCAGCATAGCCCAGTCAGCTTGGCGCTCGCGCAGGGCGTTCCACAGCGCTATCAGCAGGCTGATGGTGGCAATCAGCAGCAGCACGGCAGCAAAGCCGCGCAGCACATCAGTACCCACGCCCAGCAGCCTAAAAAGCCGCGTAATTTCTATCGCTGGCGCAGCGGCCTGCATTTCAGTGGTGGTGTTGACAAAGCGCGGAAAACTCACCGCCGCCATCGGCGAGCTGTACTGCACCAGCGCCATCGTTACCTCGCGCTCTTCTTGCATAATTTTGCGATCTTCATCGTCCAACGCCGTGGCTTTTTCGTGCACTTGCCAGACTGATTCGGTCATGGTGAGGATTAAGCGGTCCAGCACGCAGTCGCATTTTTGCAGCGTCCCCACTAAAAAATACGGCGATTCGCCATGCGGGTGGCCTGTAGCGCCCAAGCCGTGGTTGCCCACAAAGGGCATGCCGGGCTGCAAGCCCGCACCCGCCATGGCTTGCGCTGCGCTGTAGCCCGCCACTGCGTGCATGGGCGCAGTCCACAGCTGGCCGCTGTCCATTTTGGCGCTGTACAAATTAATGTAGTCTTGCGTGGTGCCCACGATGCGGTAGCCCGCAAAGCTGTCACCCAGGCTGATGGGAATCAGCTTTTTGACCTGCGGGTTTTTTGCCAGCGCAGCCACCTCAGCCAACGGAATATTGCCTGGCGGCACGTCAATATGGAACACACCTGCCAAAATCAGTTGCAGCGGGCTGCCTTTAGCGCCTACCACCACGTCAATGCCTTGCAGGTCGCGTTCAAACGAAGCCTGCACTTGGTGTTGTACCAGCAGCAAAAAGTTAATTGATGCCAAGCCCAGCGCCAGCAGCAGCACGTTAAGCGCTGCAGCCAGCGGGCGGCTGCGAATATACTGCCAAGCCAATACTATGGTTTTCATAGCTGCTTGTGCAGTATTTCCTTGGGCGATAGGCTGTTTTCGTTCATAAAAACAGCTTCTAGCACAGGGTGTACACGGGCATCGTGGGTGGCAATCACCAAGGTGGCGTTGCAGTGCAGCGCAGCGCGCGCCAGCAAGGTAATGGCGCTGCGGGCAGCATCGTCGTCCAGGCTGGCGGTGGGCTCGTCGGCCAATATGACTTGCGGCTCCATCAGCACTGCCCGCGCCAGCGCCACCCGCTGCGCTTGCCCGCCAGACAGCGTGTGCGGCAAGCGCCGCGCCAGGTCGGCCACGCCCAGTGCTTCCAGGCTGCGCATGATGTGCCCGCTGCTGGCGGGTGTGCCCAAGGCAAAGTAAGCCAAGCCTAGGTTGTCAAACACACTCAGCGCATCGCTTAAGTGCAGGCGCTGCGGCAAAAACCCCACCGTGCGCCCGCGCCAGGCATCGCGCTGCCGGCTGCCTAGGTGCGCAGGGTTTTGCCCCGCAACTTCCAGCGTGCCCAGGGCGGTGGTGAGCAAACCGGCAGCCAGCGCCAAAAAAGTGGATTTGCCACTGCCCGAGCTGCCGCGCAGCACCAGCGCTGCGCCTTGGGCCACGCTAACCTGGGGCAGCGCAAGGGCTGCGCTGCCGGGGTACTGGTAGCACAACTGTTGGCTGACGATCATGCGGGCAGTGCCTGCTGGTTGGTGACGCAGTCGGCGCACACCCCGCGCACGGCAAAGTCCATGCTCATGCCTTGGTAGCCCAGCGCTTTGAGGGCTTCTAGCGCGGTTTGGGCGGCTTTTTCCAGGTCGATGGCGCTGGCTTTGAGCGCACCTGCTAGCGGGCGGTCTTGGTGGCAGCTTTGGCATTCAAAGTGCGGCAGGGCATGCACGCTGGCGGGCATGGCTTGGTAGCGGCGCACGCGGCTGGCATCTACACGGCACAGCAGCAGGCCTGCCAGTGTCAGGCGGTCAATCAAACGGTACAGCGTTACGCGGTCAAGTGCTAATGCGCTGTCGGTGTGCAAGGCGGCTTGCAACTGCGCATGGGTGTAGCTGGTGTCGGGGTGGGCCAGCAGCCAGCTTAGCACCGTGCGGCCTGCGCTGGTGCGCCGCAGGCCGTGGGCTTGCAGCAGCGCGTCAATGGGGTCTGCAGACGCTGCGTCGGCGGTAGTGGGGCGCGCGCTGGGTGCTGTAGCTAAGACCATCGTATGTAGGTTCTGAAAAAATAATTTCATTAGTGCAACAAAGTTGCGTTAAAATTAGCGCAATCAAGTTGCATTATCCGGCATTTAACTGCCGTTTGCAGGGTACTTGGTGTGCTTTATGAAAGAGTTTGTGAGCTTTTTACCTGTATTTTTTAAACGCGGCAGTTCCAGCATCCTCGCTTGGCCAGCTTGGCTGCGCGTACTGGTAGTGCTGCCGGTGCTGCTGATTTTGTGGTGCGCCGTGTTGTGGGCCCATGTGGACGCCGCAGCGTGGTAAGCCTAGACAACCTGACGGTCAGCTACCGCCAGCACCCTGCATTGCACCATGTAACGGGCCAGTTTGTGCGCGGCTCGCTGACTGCGGTGGTGGGGCCCAACGGGGCGGGTAAGAGCACTTTGCTCAAAAGCATCATGGCATTGCTGCCTGTTGCGGGGGGACGGCTTACCTGGGCCCAGCCGCAACCGCGCGTGGCCTACCTTGCACAACTGGCTGAAATTGACCGCAGCTTTCCTATCAATGTGCAAGACTGCGTGCTGCTAGGCTGCTGGCCTGCCGCAGGCGCTTGGGGTGGCGTGGGCGCTGCGCTGAAGGCTAAAGTGGCCGATGCGTTGCAGGCTGTGGGGCTGGGCGACTTTGCGCACCGACCTCTGCACACGCTGTCATCGGGCCAGTTTCAGCGCGCGTTGTTTGCACGCCTGCTGGTGCAAGACGCCGACGTAATTTTGCTAGACGAGCCGTTTAACGCGATCGACAGCAAAACCACGGCCGCGCTGCTAGGCATAGTGGCGCACTGGCGCCAACAAGCGCGCACGGTCATTGCCGTGCTGCACGACGAGTCCCAAGTGCGCCAGCATTTCCCGCAAACCTTGCTGCTGGCGCGCCAAGTGGTGGCCTGGGGTGACACCGCACAGGTGCTGACCGAGCCCCATTGGCAACAAGCCCGCGCCATGGCCGAGGCATGGGACGACAACGCTGAAATTTGCAGTATTGACCAGCGCAGGCTTGACCAGCACAGCCACGGCCAGCGCACTGGGCAGGAGCAGGCCGCATGAGCGCCGCTGGCTGGCAAATTACCGCCACCGCCTACGAGCTGTGCATAGCGCCGTTTGCCGAGTTTGCTTTTATGCGCCGTGCGTGGGTAGCGGCACTGGCACTGTCGCTTAGCGCTGCACCGCTGGGCGTGCTGCTTACCTTGCGGCGCATGAGCCTGCTGGGCGACGCACTAAGCCATGCCATTTTGCCGGGGGTGGCTGTGGGTTTTATGGTGTTTGGTTTGTCGCTCACTGCCATGGCTGTGGGCGGTGTGGTGGCGGGCATGTTGGTAGCCGCATTTGCAGGGCTGGTAAGCCGGTCTACAGCGCTGAAAGAAGATGCCAGCCTGGCAGCTGTTTATTTAATAGCACTGGCACTGGGTGTTGTGCTGATCTCGCGCCACGGCACCCAGCTTGATTTACTGCACATACTTTTTGGCAGCGCGCTCAGTGTGGACACCCAAGGCTTGGCCATGGTGGCCAGTGTCGCCAGCATCAGCCTGCTAGCCCTGGCAGCGGGCTACCGAGGCTTTGTCGCAGAGAGTTTTGACCCCGTATTTTTAAGCGCTGTATCGCAGCGCAAGCGCGGCCCATTTGGCGGCAAAGCGTGGATGTGGCAACAAGGCTTTTTGATGCTGGTGGTGCTTAACCTGGTGGCGGGGTTTCAAACCCTTGGCACCTTAATGGCCGTGGGCTTGATGATGCTGCCCGCTGTGTCTGCGCGCTTGTGGCACGGCGCTTTGCCTGCACAGCTGGTCAATGCCAGTGCCCAGGCCATGCTGGCCAGCACCCTGGGCCTGCTGCTGTCGTACCACCTGGACACAGCATCTGGCCCCACCATCATTGGCTGCGCGGGTGCTTTGTATGGCCTGTCGCTGCTGTTTGCGCCAGGCGGCTGGCTGCCACGGGCGGTGCGGCCGGCGCACCGCGTGGCTTAACCCCCTATTTTTACCTAAGGACTTTCCATGAAAAAATTATTTCACCCATGGTGCGCAGCGTTTTTTGTAGCGGCAAGCTTGCTGCCCCTAACGCCTTCGACCACCCTGGCTGCAGACAAGCTGCCAGTGGTCGCCAGCTTTAGTATTTTGGGCGACCTGGTGCAGGTGGTGGGCGGTGACCGCGTAGCCGTTACTACCTTGGTAGGTGCCGACCAAGATGCCCATGTTTTTCAACCCAAGCCCACAGACGCTAAAAACTTGCTGCAATCCAAACTGCTGGTAACCAACGGCCTGGGTTTTGAGCCTTGGGCGCAAAAGTTGGCCAAGTCTGCAGGCTACAAAGGTGCTGTAGTGGTGGCTGCACAAGGCATAGCAAGCCGTACCAGCCCGCCAGAAAAACCTAACGCCAAGCCCGAGGCAGACCCTCACGCCTGGCAAAACCCCAACCACGTAGCTGTGTATGTGCGCAACATTGCACAGGCCCTAACCCAGCTAGAGCCTGCCAGTGCCAGCCTGTTTAAAACCAACAGCGAGGCCTACATAGCCGAGCTGCAAATTTTAGACACATGGGCCAAAGCGCAATTTGCGGCAGTGCCCGTACAGCAGCGCAAAGTCATCACCTCGCACGATGCCTTTGGCTATTTTGCAGCGCACTACCAAGTCACATTTTTAGCCCCGCAGGGCTTGTCTACCGAAGGCGAACCCAGTGCCAAACAGGTGGCTCAATTAATCCGCCAGATCAAGGCCGAAAAAATCAAAGCAGTATTTGTAGAAAACATGAGCAACCCCAAGCTGCTGGCGCAGCTGGCCAAAGACGCTGGTGTGACCCCTGGTGCAGCCTTGTATGCCGACGCGCTATCAGCAGCAGACAAACCGGGTGCAAGCTATTTGAAGATGATGCGGCACAACGTTAGCGCGCTGTCTGCTGGCATGCAGCAGAACTGATGCCCACCTGCGTTTTACCGTCCGTGTTCGGCAGGCGTTTCCAGCTTGCGCGCAGCTAATGTAAGCAGCCAAGTCATGATCAGGTACATGAACGAGATGGCCAAGTAAGGCTCCCAGTAGCGTGAATACGCACCTGCTACGGTGCGCGCTGCCATGGCCAGCTCGGCCAGGCCGATGGCGGACACCAAGGACGAGTCTTTTAGCAGCGTGATGGCTTCGTTCACCAGCGGCGGCACCATGCGGCGCAGTGCCTGGGGCAGCACAATGTAGCGCATGGCTTGGCTGTGGTTCAGGCCCAAGCTTTGCGCAGCTTGGGTTTGCCCGCGCGAGATAGACGCAATGCCGGCCCGCACAATCTCAGAAATATAGGCCGCAGCGTTCAGCGTAAGCGCCAATGCGCCCGACATGAAAGCGCCGTAGTTTTGCCGCAAATCACCTGCGGTTTCGCCCGACAAAAACAGGCCGTTTTCTGGGTGAATTAATGCAGGCATGAGGGCAAAATGCACCAGCAAAATTTGCACAAACAGCGGCGTGCCTCTGAAAAACCCCACATAGGCCACGCACACCCAGCGCACCAAGCGCCGCCAGCCTGTGGCGCGCTGCGAGGTAACCAGGCCAATAAACAGGCCCGCAAGCAAGCCCAGCACCAGGGCAATGACCGTGAGCTGCACGGTCATCCACACGCCTTTTACAAACAGTGGTGCATAGGGCGTGAGGATTTCCCAGCGCAGATCCATACGGGGCTATTGCCAGCTAGGTAGTTGGCCGAAAATTATTTGGCAGCAGGGCCAAAGTACTTCACGTTCATGGCTTGCAGGCTGCCGTCAGCTTGCATGGCGGCCAGTGCGTCGGTGAGCTTCTTTTGCAGTTCGGTGTTGCCCTTTTTCACGGCAAAGCCATACTGCTCAGGCGCAAAAGACGCATCGCTTACGCTTTTAAATTTGGCAGTTGGGTTGTTGGCAATGTAGTGCTGCACTACGCCGTTGTCGGCCACCACAGCCGCTACGCCGCCAGCTTCCAGCTCTTTCAAAGCCAAGGGGGTGGATTCAAAACGTTTGATGTTGGCGCTGGTTTTGCCCAGCAGCTTTTGCACCACTTCGTCGCCAGTGGTGCCGGTTTGCACGCCTACTTTGAGCTTTTTCAGGTCGTCAAACTTGGCCACTTTGGAGCTGTCTTTCACGGCGATCAACTGGTTGGCGTTAAAGTACGGGCCGGTAAAGTCCATGGTCAGTTTGCGTTCGTCAGTGATGGTGACCGACGATGCCACGATGTCACGCTCGCCAGTGTCAAGCGTTTTGAAAATGCCTTCCCATGGTGTGTTGACAAACTTTACTTCAATACCGGCCTTGGTGGCGGCAGCTTTGAGCACGTCTACGGTGTAGCCGGTGATCTCGCCGCTAGGGGTTTGGGATTCAAACGGTGCGTAGGCTGCATCGGTACCCACCACGTAAACTTTGGCTACGGGCGCAGGGGCCGGGGCGGACGCGGCTGCAGCGGGCGCTGGCGCTGGTGCGGCTGGCGCTGGCTCAGGCGCTTTGCTGCAACCTGCAAGCACAGCGGCCGATGCGAAGGCCATAAGTGCAAAACGGCGGGTAGAAGTCATAGGTTTCATAACAATAGTCCTAAAAAATTAAAAGTAACATAGTTTAAGCGGTGTTGGGCCCCACGTGGGCCAGAGGTATCCCCAGTGCGATAAGCAACCTGTGGGCCAGGTTGGGGTAGTCGGTGATCAAACCGTCCACGCCCATAGCTATGACTTGGGCCAAGTCGCCCTCGGTGTTGATGGTCCAGGGCACTACCTGCAGCCCCAGCGACTGGGCGCGCACCACCAGTGCGGGGCTCATGTCCCCAAAATAGGGCGACCATACGGCACCGCCGGCTGCGCTGACCATGCTGGGCACGTCGGCATGGTCAGCGCTGCGCAGCGCGCCTGTCCAGCAGGCCTTGCCTGCTTGGGGGCTGATGTTGTCTGTCCACGGCTGCTGCGCGCTGAGGTAGGCGGTGCGCAGGCTGGGGGCGCGCTGCTGCACCAAGGCCAGGGTGCGCCAGTCAAAGCTTTGCACTATCACCCGTTGTTGCATGCTGTGGGCTTGCACCACGGCCAGTAAGTTGTCTACAAATGCTTCAGGGCTGACGGTTTCATGCGGGTGGTCGGGCGAAATTTTGGTTTCAATATTAAAGTGCACGTGGGTGGCCTGCAGGCGTTCAAACAGCTCGGCCAATGAGGGCATGTGGGTGCCGTCCAGCGGTGTTTGGCTGGCAAAGCGCTGGGCATACGGGCTGGCAGGGTTAATGCGGCCTACGTCAAAGCTTTGCAGCTGCTTAAAACTAAGCTGGTTAACCAGCACAGGCGCTGGCAGCCACTGGCCCCGCGCATCGCGGGTAATCTCGGGGTTCAGTGCCCGGTCGTGGCTGATAACCACCACCCCGTCACTGCTGACACCTACGTCCAGCTCTAGCGTGCTAACCCCAATGCGCAGGGCCTCGTCGTAGGCGGGCAAGGTATTTTCCGGCAGCAGGCCCCGCGCGCCTCGGTGGCCTTGCAGGTCAAAAAATCGGGCTTTCATGGGCTAATTATGTACCAAATGGGCTTATGGCCCAAGGAAATGCTGCACGGGTAGCTATGTATTTTGTAGTGGCTTGGTTTGTTTTTGCTTGAGGTTTTTAGCAGCCCGTGGCAATGCTTTTGTGGGTCTATTCACCTTGGTCGGGCGACGGGACATGTTATTTGCAAACTTCCGCGAATCACGCGCAGGTAACCGAAGTATTTGCCCGTTTGGTAGTACGACGCGCCTTCGCTCCAGTTTGCACAAACCCGCTCCCATCGCTTCTCCCTGTCAACTTTGGTAGGTGAAGGCACGTGGGGCAACCGTGTGTGGCAGTGACCAGCAGAGTACAACCTAAAGACCGGGAACACGCAGGGCTAGGTTTGCAGCGGCAACCGAAACCTTAACCCTCTACGCATTAAATGCCCCCACACCAAACTGGCAAAGCGTCGATTGAGTGTGGCCTTGATGAAAATCTGGAAAAAGGCGCGTCGTACTACCAAACGGGCAAATACTTAGGCTACCTGCGCGTGATTTT
>JAYWGO010000117.1:0-57363 GCA_043778205.1 Polaromonas sp.
CTCCTGCCTAAAAATCAGGCAGAGCTAGTAAAACACCTGGCTCAGTTTTGCATCGGCACAACCTTCATTAGTGGCTCAGTTTTCGGTCGGCGGCAACAAAGCTAAGCAACTGTGCAGCAAGTAGGGTGGGTCTGCGGTGGTGCAAGACCCACCGTACTAAAGGGATGGTGTCTGCACCAAAGGTGAAACACCCACCAAATTGGCAAGATCAGGCCGGCGGTGCTACTTCAGCGTAGCGGCATAAAGGAGGAGGCCAAAGGCCGGGGGACAGCCGCGAAGCTGAAGTAGCACCGCCGGCCTGATCCCGTACAGAGGCAGACAAACGCAGACCACACAAAAGCCAAGCTACACCGCTTCCAGTTCCAGCAATTGCGCCATGGTTTGCTTGCGCCGCACCAATCGGGCCTGGCCATCTTGCACCAGCACCTCGGGCACCAAGGGCCGTGAATTGTAGTTAGATGACATCGACGCGCCGTAGGCTCCGGTGTCATGAAACACCACCAGGTCGCCCACTTTGGCTGCGGGCAATGGCCGCGTGAGCACGACACCGCCCTCGCCTTGGGTAAATACATCGCCCGATTCGCACAGCGGCCCGGCCACTACGGTGCCTTGCAGTGGGCCAGGTGCATCGGTACCGCCTGCGCTCATCACACTGATGCCGTGGTAGCTGCCATACATAGATGGGCGCATCAGGTCGCTAAAGCCCGCATCCACCATGACAAAATGGTTGCGCCCCATCTGCTTGGTGGCGCGCACCTCGCTGACCAGCACGCCCGATTCCGCTACCAGATAGCGGCCCGGTTCCAGCTCTAAAGTAACGGGGTTGCCCGCCAACTTGGCAATGTGCTGGCGCGCTGCGTCCCACATGGCAAAGTAGCTGGCCGTGTCTATGCTGGGCTCGCCTGCTTGGTAGGGCACGGACAGGCCGCCACCGGCAGACACGGCGTGCATGGGCATGCCATGTGCCAACGCGGTGGTTACCAGTTCGACCATCGCACCACATACTTGCTGCAAGTGCGCATAGTCCACACCCGAGCCGATGTGCATGTGCAAGCCCAGCAAATTAAGTTGGTTGCTGCTCACTTTAGCGCAGGCCAGTGGCAGGTCAGTGTGCCAGATACCGTGCTTGCTGTGCTCGCCGCCAGTGTTGGTTTTGTTGCTGTGGCCGTGGCCAAAGCCGGGGTTGATGCGCAGCCACACCGGGTGGCCGGGTTGGATGGCACCAATTTGGTCTAGCATGTCGGCAGAGCCGCAGTTGATGGGGATGCCCAGGTCTACCAAGCGGGCCAGCGTGGCGCGGTCTAGCAGGTCGGCGGTGAAGACAATTTCATAGTGGCCGCTGTTTGCGCCACCGCACAGGCCGGGCGTGTAGCCTGCGGCAAGCGCGCGCTCTACCTCGCCCATGGAGACAGCGTCTACCACCACGCCCAGGCTGCGCATTAAGCGCAAGATGTGCGTATTAGAGTTGGCTTTTTGGGCAAACCGCACCACGTCAAACTGGCCCAAAGCCTGCACTTGGGCGGTAATGGTGGCTGCGTCGTACACCCACACGGGGGTTCCGTGCTGCTGGGCAATCTGGGCTAGTGTGGCGTTAGTAAATGGATTCATAGAACGTATCATGCCGCTTGCAGTAGATTCAATCAATGTAATTTTTATTTGCTAACTATCCATTTTTGATATAGTTACTGCGTATGCCTTCACCTAACGCCGCCCTCCCCGCCCTTACCCACAGGCAACTGGCCATGTTCAGGGCCATCATGCTGCATGGCAATTTAAGCCGCGCAGCCGAGGTAGCCGCGTCGTCCCAACCCACGCTAAGCCGTGAACTGGCGCGGCTGGAGCAAGTGCTGGGCTTTAGCCTGTTTGACCGCATCAAGGGCCGGCTGCGCCCCACTGCGCGGGCTATGGCGCTGATGCAAGAGGTAGAACGCTCGTTTGTGGGCATAGACCACATAGCGGCCACCGCGCTGGCGCTGCGCACCCAAACCACGGGGCACCTGCGCCTGGCCTGCCTGCCTGCGCTGGCGCAGGCCTTTGTGCCGCACGCGCTGGCGCTGTTTGCCGCCCAATTTCCTGAGGCCAGCGTCAGCATCACACCGCTGGAGTCGCCTTGGCTGGAGCTGGCTATGGGCCAGCAGCGCTACGACCTGGGCTTGTCAGAGACCACGCAGGCGCCCACGGGCGTGGCGCTGCAATCTGTTTTAAGCCTGAACGAGGTGGCTGTGCTGCCGCAAGGCCACCGCTTGGTGCGCAAAAAGGTGTTGCAGCCGCAAGATTTTACCGGCCAACGCTTTATCAGCCTGGCCCCAGACGACCCCTACCGCCAGCTGATTGACCAAATGTTCAGCCAAGCCGGCGTGCAGCGCCAGCTTGGCTTTGAGACCGCCAGTGCGGTGGCCGTGTGCGCCATGGTACGGCGCGGCTTAGGGGTGGCCATAGTAAACCCATTAACCGCGCTAGAGCTTGCCAGCACGGGCCTGGTGGTCAGGCCGCTGTCGGTGGCGATTGCGTTCAACATGAGCCTGCTACTGCCGCAGGTGGCATCTGAGCACCCGCTGCGCGCAGCCTTGGTGCATGCAGTGCTGCAGGCAGGACAGCAATTGTCGCAGCCCGGCTAGCGCCTGTTGTTTGCTGCACCGGGGCCTTGGTGAGGCAATTCGTTTTTGCTGTTGACTATTTGGTGCTGTTTAAAATAACAATCGCTTAAACTGCCTTGCAATGACGGACACCACACACCACACCGCACCCAGCACCCCCCGCTACGACCGCCTGGATGCCCTGCGCGGCATAGCCATGGTGTGGATGACGCTGTTCCACTTTAGCTTTGACCTGAACCAGTACCGCTGGATTACGCAAAACTTTTACCGCGACCCGTTTTGGACCTGGCAGCGGGTGTGCATTGTGACGCTGTTTGTGCTGTGCGCAGGCGCGGGCCAAGCCATTGCGGTGCACCAAGGGCAAACATGGCAGCGCTTTTGGCGGCGCTGGGTGCAAGTTGCGCTGTGCGCGCTGCTGGTTACCGCCGGTTCGTATGTGATGTTTCCCGGCAGCTTTATTTACTTTGGCATCCTGCATTGCCTGGCCTTGCTGATGCTGATCGCCCGCCTTACAGCCCATTGGCAGCGTTGGCTGTGGCCCGCAGGCGCTGCAGTGTTTGCACTTGCTTTTATAGCAGAGCCGGTCATAACCCATTGGCCTGTGCTGGAATTTTTAAACACCAAGCCGCTGAACTGGCTGGGTTTAATTTCTGACAAGCCGCGCACAGAAGACTACGCCCCGCTGGTGCCGTGGCTGGGGGTGATGTGGTGGGCTATGGCTCTAGCGCAGTGGCTGCTGCGCCAGCATGCCGGTATGTTCACGGCAGCAATTCCCCAAGCTGCACGCCCGCTGGCTTGGCTGGGCGGCGTGAGTTTAATTTACTACATGGTGCACCAACCGGTGATGATCGGCCTGTTTGAAGTGGTACAGCGGTTTCGGTAGCCGGGGTTGGTCTGTACCACCTAAAAGCAAGGGTTTCAATAACCAAATAGCCCTATCACCCAAGGAAACGCTGCACAAGCAGCTATTAAAATAATAGTAACTACTTAGGCAAAAATAACAACCAATAAACCAACATCAAGTTAAACAGCACACTGATAGCGCAGACAATTTTCCACAGCGCTGCGGGGTCACGCCGCAGCAACGGGGTTGCAGGTGGCGCGCTGATGGGGCGCACGGCACCGCGTTCTAAGGCCAAGGCAAACTCTTCTGCTGTTTCAAAACGCTGCTTGCTGTCGCGTGCCACGGCTTTGAGCACAATATGGTCTAGCCAAATCGGCACCTCTGGGCTCAAGCGGCTGGGGGCTACAGGGTCGCGGAAATACCTGCCAGTTTGGTAAGGCAGCACCTCGCCGTAAGGCAGCTTGCCTGTGAGCATTTGGTACAACGTTACGCCCAGCGCGTACAAATCGCTCTGGGCGTTGGCGCTTTGCCCAGCGCCATCGCTGTTTCCATGGCCACCGCCATGCAGGCTGTAGCCAAACTGCTCAGGGTTAATGTAGCTGGGCGTGCCCGCATGCAGCAGCCGTGTGGCTTCGGGCTCTCGGCCACTTAAGGCCACGCCCAGGTCAAGCACACGCAGCACACCGTCCGCGCCGATGTGCAGGTTAGCGGGCTTAATATCGCGGTGAATCACGCCTTGGCGGTGCAGGCGGCCCAAGGCTTTAAGGGTATGGCTGGCCGCGCTGATAGCCTGCTGCAGCCCCAGCTTGGTGCGCGCGCTCAACATTTGCTGCAAGGTTTCGCCACTGTGCCAGTCATAGAGCAAATAAAAACTACTGGCACTGCCTGTGGGCGGCTGGTCGTGCAGCTTGACCAAATGGTCGGCAGCGCGGCCGGTTTGCATGCGCTTGGCCAGCCAGGCCTCATGGGCCAGCATGGCGCGCTCCTGTACATCGTGCTCGCGTGCGGGGTGCAGGGCTTTGAGTGCGTACAGCTTTTTGCTGGCAGGGTCGCGCACTTGGTAAAGCAAGTTAATACCGCTGTCGGCCACAATGGCGGTGACCAGCATGCCGTCCACCATGTCGCCTACTTTGTGTTTGGGTGCCACCGGCAGTGCCAGCGATTGGCGGTTTTCGTCTTGCAGCGTGACTTCGTTGACACCCAGAATGCGCACCACAATCGCGCTGGCGTTGTCACGCGCACCTAAATCAATAGCGGTTTGTACAAGCTGGTTGCTAATTTCCTGCGCGCTGCCCAGTTCTGCAAAAACTTTTAGCCGCCGCTCGTGCAGCGCGCCATGTACGCCGTCGCTCAGCAGTATAAAAATATCATTCACCTGCAAATCACCTTGTGCGTAGTCCACCATCAGGCGCTCGTCTGCGCCCACGGCGCGCAGCAGCTGGTGGCGCAGGTCGGGGTGGTCTACGACGTGGTCGGTGGTAAGCAAGCTGGTGTGGCCGCCCCGCAGCAGGTAAGCGCGGGTGTCGCCCACGTGGGCCAGCGTGTAGCCTTGGCCGCGCATCACAATGGCCGTGAGCGTGGTAAGGCCGTAGTCTTGTGTGCGCCGTCGGTTAATGCCCACCAACCAGCTGTTGTGCGCGCTGAGCACGCGGTCTAGTGCTACGGTGGTGTCCCATGTGTCGGGGGTGCCGTAGTAGTCGCGCACCAAGCTCATTACGGTGGTTTGTGCAGCTTCCTTGCCCTTGCCACCGCTGCTTACGCCGTCGGCAATAGCGCAAATAGCACCATAGCTTTCCTGCCCCGCTTCTGGCAGCATGGCGGCGCAAAAATCTTCGTTAATTTCTTTTTTACCCAGCTGGGAGCTGTAACCGATATCGAGTTCAAAGGACATGCACCAGTTTACGCAATTTATGCGCCCAAATTGGTGCTTTCACCGTCACTATGCAATTAATAGCTGCTCATGCAGCATTTCCTTGGGCCACACGGCTAAAACATTCCATATATTCATATGGTTGCCGCTGCGCATAAACACTTCTGAAAGCAAAAAATAAGTTGGCACGCATTTCGCTTGTGTCTAAGCAAGGTCATTGACGATCCACCTGTTTCTAAGCTTGCGCAAAGGCGCGCACGCACAAGAAGCAACCCCAGAACGAAGGCGTTCTCGGCGCAAGCATACACACCCTATCAGGGTAAGTTTGGTTGCCGCAGAGAGCGCCTTTTTTGTTTTTGTCTTTTAAATTGATGGAGAAACCCCATGAACGATTCCTTGAAAGCCAAGTTCAGCCGCCGCCGCATGCTGCAAACCGGTGCCATAGGCGCAGTTGGCCTGTCCCCCGCCCTGCGCAGCATGGTGTACGCCCAAGGCTCAGACGCGCCCGAGAAGAAAGAAGTCAAGATTGGTTTTATACCGCTGACTGACTGCGCCAGCATCGTGATGGCCTCGGTACTGGGCATTGACCAAAAATACGGGGTGAAAATTATCCCCAGCAAAGAAGCCTCATGGGCCAGCGTGCGCGACAAGCTGCTCAGTGGCGAAAACGACATGACCCACCTGCTGTACGGCATGGCCTACGGCACACAAATGGGCATTGGCGGGCCTAAGCGCGATATGAACGTGCTGATGACACTTAACCACAACGGCCAAGCCATCACGTTGTCCAAAAAACTGGCCGAGAAAGGCGCGGTAGATCTGCCAGGCTTGGCCAAGCTGATGCAAAGCGACAAGCGGGAGTACACCTTTGCGCAAACCTTCCCCACCGGGACCCACGCCATGTGGCTGTACTACTGGCTAGCGTCCGGCGGAATTGACCCGTTCAAAGACACCAAGGTAATTACTGTTCCGCCACCGCAAATGGTGGCCAACATGCGGGTAGGCAACATGGACGGCTACTGCGTAGGCGAACCCTGGAACCACCGCGCAATTGTCGATGGCATTGGCATCACTGCCGAGACCACCCAGGGCATTTGGAAAGACCACCCTGAGAAAGTGCTGGGCACCACGGCAGAATTTGCCAACAAATACCCCAACACCTGCCGCGCCGTCACAGCCGCCATCATTGAAGCCGGCAAATGGATTGATGCCAGCTTGGCCAACAAAAACAAAATGGCCGACACGATTGCCGACAAAAGCTACGTTAACACCAGTGTGGACGTGATCAACCAGCGCATTTTGGGCCGCTACCAAAACGGCATGGGCAAAACTTGGGACGACCCTAACCACATGAAGTTTTACAGCGACGGCGCAGTAGGCTACCCCTATTTGTCCGACGGCATGTGGTTTATGACGCAGCACAAGCGCTGGGGTTTGCTCAAAGACCACCCTGACTATTTGGCGGTAGCCAAGTCGGTTAACCGCACCGATATCTACAAGCAAGCCGCTGCTGCAGCCAAGGCCAGCATTCCCAAAAGCGATATGCGTTCGAGCAAGATGATTGACGGCATTACCTGGGACGGCAGCAACCCCGCCAAGTACGCTGACGGCTTCAAGATCAAAGCCTAAATTACAGTCGTTCCTTATTTTTTGTTCAGGAGAGCGCCATGGTTGCTGCTGTATTTCATTCCCCATTTTCTAACTCTGCGCCCACCGTTGCGACCACTGGCCAGCCACCCCATAACGGTGCCGGTGCGGTGCCCAGCGCAGTGCAAGCTTGCGCACCAAGCCAAGCAGCCATTGAATCGGCTGTTGCAAAGCTGCCGTTCGACTGGCGCGGTCTGTGGCTGCAAGTGGTGCCGCCTATTTTGGGCTTGGCGTTGCTGGTAGGTATTTGGGCCATGGTGTCA
Organism: Polaromonas sp.; assembly: GCA_043778205.1. GTDB lineage: Bacteria > Pseudomonadota > Gammaproteobacteria > Burkholderiales > Burkholderiaceae_C > JAAFIP01. Next base: position 7,222 of record JAYWGO010000117.1, read on the forward strand.
GTCACCAGCAGCAACAACTTTCCTTCGCCCTGGGCGACAGCCCAGCAAGCGGTGCAAGTGTTTAGCGACCCTTTCTACAGCAAAGGGCCCAACGACCAGGGCATTGGCTGGAATATTTGGAGCTCACTTAAACGCGTAGCGGTAGGCTTTGGCTTGGCCGCACTGGTGGGGATTCCCATGGGCTTTGCCATCGGCAGGTTCACATTTTTAAGCCGCATGTTCAACCCATTGATCAGCTTGCTGCGCCCCGTCTCACCACTGGCTTGGTTGCCCATTGGCTTGCTGGTGTTCAAGGGTGCCCACCCCGCTGCCATTTGGACTATTTTTATCTGCTCTATCTGGCCCATGGTAATTAACACCGCAGTAGGTGTGCAGCGCGTACCGCAAGACTATATGAACGTCGCCCGGGTTCTCAATCTGTCGGAATGGAAGATCATCACCAAAATTCTGTTCCCTGCTGTGTTGCCCTACATGCTGACTGGCGTGCGCTTGGCTGTAGGCACGGCGTGGCTGGTGATAGTGGCTGCAGAGATGCTTACAGGTGGCGTAGGGATTGGTTTTTGGGTGTGGGACGAGTGGAACAACCTGAACGTCAAAAACATCATCATCGCCATTTTCGTCATCGGCTTGGTGGGTTTGGTCTTGGAATACATGCTTATCAAGCTGGCTTCTGCGTTTACTTTTGAGGAAGTAAAAAGCTGAGGTTTTTAATGCGGACTGCCTGACGCAAAGCTTGCGCCCTTCACGTCCAAAATTTTTTATCTCCCCTTAACCCTAGCCCACCTATTGAGAACCCCATGAACACCAAATACATAGAAATCTCCAACGTAGAGCAAACTTTCAAAACTGCCAAAGGCCAGTTTCCTGCGCTTAAAAATATCAACCTCACAGTAGCCCAAGGCGAGTTTGTGGCATTGATTGGTCATTCGGGTTGCGGCAAATCCACCTTGCTCAACCTGATCAGCGGCTTGGCTACGCCCACTGCTGGCACGCTGCTGTGTGCCAACAAAGAGATCAAGGGCCCTGGGCCTGAGCGGGCAGTGGTGTTCCAAAACCACTCACTGCTGCCGTGGCTAACCTGTTTCGAGAACGTCTACCTCGCCGTTGAGCGTGTATTTGGCCCCTCAGGCGCGCTGAACAACCGCTCGGGCGAGGGTAAAGCCCAGCTTAAAGAACGCACAGACAAGGCCTTGGCCTTGGTCGGCCTCACTGCGGCTGCCCACAAACGCCCAGGGGAGATATCGGGCGGTATGAAGCAGCGTGTAGGCATAGCACGCGCGCTGTGCATGGAGCCTAAGGTGCTGTTGCTAGACGAGCCCTTTGGCGCGCTAGACGCCCTGACCCGTGCCAAGCTGCAAGACGAGCTGCTGCAAATTGTGGCCACCACGCACAGCACGGTGGTTATGGTGACGCATGACGTGGACGAAGCTGTGCTCTTGTCTGACCGTATCGTGATGATGACCAATGGGCCTGCCGCCACCATTGGCGAAGTGCTGCAGATTGACCTGCCTCGCCCACGCAACCGCGTGCAGTTGGCCGAGGATGCACGCTACACAAGCTACCGCAAAGCAGTGATTGACTTTTTGTACACGCGCCAAGCGCATGTAGAAAAATTAACCGCCTAGAAAGAAACCGCATGCCCTCTGATTTATCGCCTTACAACAGTTTAGGTAGCAGCCACGTAACGGGCAACGCACAAGCACAGGCCGCACGTGCGCATGCCGACACGCGCAGTGCAAGCTGGGGCTTAGGTAAATACCGCGAAATTATCATTGCGGTGGCCTTCTTTTTAGTATTTGATTTGGGTGTTTTAATACTCAATTTTGTGATTTCATTCCAAATCAGCCAAGACGCAACTGCAATCAATTTAGCGGGCCGTCAACGCATGCTATCGCAGCGCACCACCAAAGCTATTTACGCGGTGGAAGATCGTTTGGCAACCTCCAGCAGCGCAGGTGCAGACGGCAAAGAGCTGGAAGCGGCAATCAACCTGTTTAACGACAGTTTGCGTGCTTTCAAAGACGGCGGCACAGTAGCAGGCGGCGACGGCAAAGCCACACTGCTTAAAGCGGTAGCCCCAGGGCCAGGCGCTACCGCTTTAATCGAAGCCCAAGCATTGTGGTTGCCGCTGCTTGACAAATCACGCGCTATGCTGATGCCCAACGCAAGCCCCGACCAAGTCAAAGATGCTGTTGCGTATGCCAGAGACAACAACACCAAGCTGCTGGGTTTGATGAACCAGCTAACCACCGCGCTAGAAGCAGATGCCTCCCAGCGAGCCTCTTACCTGCGCTGGGTGCAAACCATCGGCATCTTGTTAGCGTTGGGTAATTTTGTCTTTATTTTATTTAAGTTTATTCGCACGCTCAAACGTGCAGATGCTAATGCTGAAGCCATAGCCAACGAAAACCGCGAAATTTTAAGCAGCGTCAAAGAAGGCTTGTTTCTTATCACGCCTGACATTAGTATTGGCACCCAAATAGCGCAAAGCTCGCACCAGCTTTTTGGCCGCACGGTGCAGCCAGGAGAGTCCTTTTTTGCGCTGCTCAAACCCTTGGTTTCACGCAAGGTGCTGGGTGACACCAAAGACTATATTGACCTGCTTTTTAGCCCACACATCAAAGAGCAACTCGTTCAAGGCATTAACCCGTTGGGTGATGTTGAGGTCAGCACTGAGAACCGTTTGGGCAATAGCGTAATCCGCCATCTATCTTTTGGTTTTAACCGCGCCAAAACGGTCTCCGGTGTGTCGCATTTACTGGTCACGGTGCAAGACATCACTACCCGAAAAGTTCTGGAAGGCAAACTGAAAACCGAGCGTTCGAGGGCCCAAAAAGAGTTTGCCATGCTGATCAAAGCCTTTGAGGCCGACCCGGTAATGCTACGAGATTTTGTCAGCCGATCAGAGTCTGAGCTGCTGGCTATCAACGACCTGATGCGTGACATTTCCAGCGGCAATACCAGCGAGAAAATGCAAAGTGTAGTGAACGATATTTTCAGGCGTATTCACACCTTCAAAGGCGATGCCCAAACCTTGGGCCTAGAGGTGCTTGCCACCGATGCGCACCAAATGGAGTCTGAGCTGATCAAACTGCGCGATGCTGGGCAAGTGACCGACGACATGCTACTGACCCTGCCCTTGCCGCTGGATGCACTATTGGGTAAAGTCTCTGCATTCAAAGAGCTCACGTTGCGCCGCAGCGACCATCAACCCGTGGCTGCGCACAGCATTGACCGCAACACCGCACTGGCACATTTGGCACAGCAGATTGCCAGCGACTGCGGCAAACGCGTGCAAGCAACGGTACAACTTAGTGCGCTGGGCGACCTACCTGCAGCACAACAAGATGCCCTGCAGAGCATGGCAGTACAGCTGCTGCGCAATGCCGTGGCGCACGGCATAGAAACCCCCGCGCTGCGCTCTGCTGCTGGTAAAAATGCAGAAGGTTCGGTGCGGGTACAGCTGTACCGCACCGAGGCGGCTGCAGAACACAAAACCAGTACGTGGCATTTGTCTGTGCGAGACGACGGTGCAGGTCTGCGCGCCAGCCAAGTGCGCGCCCAATTGGCCACACTAGGCTGGTACAGCGAAGCGGCTTTGGCTGCACTGGACGACAAGCAGATTATTGGCCATATCTTTCGCCCTGGGTTTTCGACCGCGTCAGCTACTGATGCTGGCCAAACTGCAGCTATGCACGCAGGCCGCGGGGTGGGCCTAGACGCAGTGCAAACCCAAGCACTGGCGATAGGTGCGCACTTGTCGCTGGCATCGCAGCCGGGCCAGTTTACTGAATTTAAACTAAAGTTTACCGCCTAAGTGTGGTGCAGCAGCAAGGAGGTAAGCATGCGACTTTTAATAGTGGATGACTCGAATATGATTCGCAGCCGTATTTCAAAAGTAGTGCTGGGCGGTAAGCTGCCAGGCATAGCCATTGTTGGCTTGGCCCACAATGGCGAAGAGGCTTTGCGCATCGCCCGGGTAACCAAACCTGACGTGGTCACCATGGACTTAACCATGCCAGAGATGGACGGCCTAGAGTGCACTGCACTTTTGATCAAGCTATTGCCCAAAACCAGCATTATTGTGGTGAGCGCGTTAGACGATAAATCCACCGCGATTCGCGCGCTCAAACTAGGCGCACGCGGCTTTGTGGCCAAACCCTTTACCGACGAAGAGCTGCAAATGGCGCTTTTAGACGTGATGGAAAAGTAAGCTATTTACTACCCTTAAGAACCTCACAGGAACCCTGCCATGGCCAGCATCAGCGAAGAAGACTTCAGACTGTTTATCGACTCTATCAAACGCTATTTTTCCGTCACTACCCAACAAGAACCGCAAATTACATCCGCCTATTTGGCGACAGAAAATATCGAAGGCCACGAGTTCAACGGCATAGTGAGTTTTTCTGGCAGTTACAACGGCCACGTGATGGTGTCGATGCCCGCCAAATTGCTGCGCGAGCTGCTGTTACTGCAGCATGAGACTAACATCAGCGACGACAACTTGCTAGATGCCGTGGGGGAAATAGCCAATACTTTGGCAGGTAATGCACGCAAGCAACTGGGCAGCAGCCTGAATATTTCAGTGCCCATTAAATTGCAAGGCCGGATTAGCGCCGACCAAGGTGCACGCACCCGTACACGCAAGCGTCCATTTGTAGTGACCTTAAAGTGGAACCACCAAACTGCCTTGGTCTGCATTGACCTGGAACGCTCACACTAAAGACCTTAGCCGGGGGCTTAGCCGCCGCTGCCATGAGCGGCCCCCGGCGATACTCTACAATCAGCAATTCACCGGGGGTGTCTTGTGCAGCGAACAGCTGTGCTTGACTGAGAGTTACCCCATTTACCTGATCTGGGTCATGCCAGCGTAGGAAGCGTGAAAGCGAAATGGGGCTTGGCTTTGGCTACCCCGCCTTTGCTGCAGCGCCCCTTGCTGGCGATTTACTGCAAAGCACACCATGAAATTTCGCGCCGCTTCCCCCTTCACGCTAGCCACTTTATTAACCGCCGCCTTGGCAACTGCTGCGGGCGCAGTGCATGCCGAAGTAAGCAAGCTGCGTGTACTAACCCATAGTTCGTTTGCCTTGCCCAAGCCGTTGTTGGCCAAATTTGAGGCAGATGCAGGCATCAAGCTGAGCATCATCAAAGCGGGCGATGCAGGTGAGATGCTGAACAAACTGATTTTGACGCGAGCCCGGCCGATCGCCGATGTGGTGTACGGCATAGACAACACGCTGCAAGCCAAGGCAGCTTCGGCTGACGTACTAGAGCCCTACACGGGCGCGGCCCTGCAGCGCAAGGCATTGGCCACTTTAAGTGCCAACCTGGTGCCAGTAAACTACGGCTACGTCACGCTGAACTACGACAAAGCCAGCTTCGCCAAATCGGGCACTGCGCTGCCGCAAAGCCTGGACGACCTGGCCAAACCGGCCTACAAAGGCATGCTGGTGGTGCAAAACCCTGCCACGTCCAGCCCAGGCAATGCATTTTTGCTCTCCACCATTGCGGGCATGGGCGAGGCGGCTGCGTTTGACTGGTGGGCGCGCATGCGGGCCAACGGCATGAAGGTGGCCAAGGGCTGGAGCGAGGCCTACTACACCGACTTTGCCAAAAACGGCGGTAAATACCCCCTCGTGGTCAGCTACGCCACCAGCCCTGCAGCCGAGGTTTTTTACAGCAAAACCAAGCTCACCGAAGCCCCTACCGGCAGCCTCGCCCTGAAGGGTGCAGTTTTTCAGCAAGTTGAGGGCGTGGCTTTGGTCAAAGGCGGTGCGCAGCGCGAGGCTGCAGGTAAATTTATTGAATTTATGCGCAGCCCTGCGGTGCAAGAAGCACTGCAAACCGAGATGTGGATGTTTGCCGTAGAACCAGGCACTGCCAAGGCCGATGCCATGCGCTTTGCCGCCGAGCCTGGCAGCTTTGACAGCCTGCCCAGTGCCGATATCGCCAGCAAAAACAGCGAATGGGTGAGCCGCTGGACCAAAGTGGTGTTGAAATAAGTCGGCTTGGCTGCTGGCACCATGGCTTTGTTTGCGCACTACCAGCGCAGTGCAGCTTTGCGGCGCTGCGCTTTGGCGGCTGTGCCTTTGCTTTTTTTGGCCTGCCTGTGTGTAGCGCCCATGCTGCGCCTACTGGCAGAGGGCAGCGCTGGCGGTGCTGGGGTTTCAAATACTGGAGCTCAATCTGGCGGGTACAGCAGCAGCGGTTTCATTGCTTTATGGCAAGACAGCTACCTTCGCGGTCGGCTAGTGTGGTCGCTTTTGCAAGCCGCTGCATCGTGCGCCATGGTGCTGGTATTGGGCTTGCCGGTGGCGTGGGTGCTGGCCCGCTTTGACTTTGCCGGGCGCTCTGTGGTGCTGCGCTTGCTCATGCTGCCCTTTGTCATGCCAGCGCTGGTGGCCTCTTTAGGTGTGCTGGCTTTGTGGGGGCCGCAGGGCTTGGCGATGCAATTTTTTGGCCTTGACCTGCAAGACACACCGTGGCTGCTGGTCTATGGCAATGTGTTTTTTAATCTGTGCTTGCTGGTGCGTGCGGGGGTGGACGGCCTGGGCCAGGTAAGCAGTTCGCAGTTGGCGGCTGCACGCACGCTGGGCGCGTCGCCTTGGCGCGCGTTTTGGCGCATTGAATGGCCTACGGTGCGGCCTTGGTTGGTATCGTCGCTGTGCTTGGTATTTTTGTACTGCTTTAGCGGCTTTGGCATTGCGCTGATTTTGGGTGGCCAGCGTTATGCCACGCTAGAAGTAGAAATTTACACACTGGTAGCGCATGAACTTAAGCTGGCCGAGGCGGGCATGCTGGCAGTTGTCACCATGGCCATTACCGGCGCGGCTGCGCTGCTGTACACCCTGCGCGAGAGCCGCTTGGCCACGCCTGCGCGCGGCGACGCGCTGGCGCTGCGCCGCCCTAGCACCACACTAGAGCGCGGCATGGTGGCGCTAGCGTTGGGCATACTGCTGCTGTGCTGCGCCAGCCCCATGCTGGCCATAGCCCTGCGCGTGCTGCTAGCAGGCCCGGGCGCATGGGCGGTGCTGCTGCAGGAAGACACTGCGGCAGCGCTGTGGAACACGCTGCGTTTCTCTGGCATGGCTGTGTGCTTGGCAAGCGTACTGGGTTTGGCCCATGCGCTGGCGGCGCAGCGCAGCGCCTTGGTACGCTGGGCTGCGCTGCTGCCTTTTGTGGTCTCACCCATCACCGTGGCTTTTGGTTTGCTGCTGCTGTACCCTCAGTGGTCGGCCAGCCTGCCCCTGCTGGTGGCGGCCTACACCCTGCTGGCCTACCCGCTGGTGACCCAGTCCATCACCAGTGCGCTGGGCGCAATACCGGCTAATTTGCACCGCGCGGCGCACACGCTGGGAGCCTCGCCCTGGCGCTGTTTTTGGCGGGTGACTTTCCCACTTATTTTGCCTGCGCTGCGCCGGGGTATGGCCTTTGCAGCAGCCTCGGCACTGGGCGAGTTTGCCGTGTCGCTATTTTTAGCACGCCCTGAGTGGACTACCCTCACCACCCTGATCTACCAGCGCCTAGGCCGCCCCGGTGCTAACAGCTTGAACGAGGCCCTGGTGCTGGCCTGCTTGCTGGTGCTACTGGCTTTGGCCGCATTTTTGGCCCTTGAATACCGCCCTGCACCTGCTGCCCGCACCTGTACACCCCAGCGTGCGCGGCCCACGCACGCTTAAGGTTAACCATGCTGGAACTGCAACATATTTACAAAACCATGCGCGGTGCGGCAGGCGATGTTTGGCCGCTGGCAGACGACCTTAGCTTGAGCGTGCAAGCGGGGCAAACGGTGGCTATTTTGGGTGCCTCGGGCAGCGGTAAAAGTACCTTGCTTAAGATCATTGCCGGCCTAGAGCCGCAAGACGCAGGCCATGTGCTGTTTGACGGCCACGACTTGGCTGCCACGCCCACCCACCAGCGCGGCTTTGCGTTAATGTTCCAAGACTTTGCGCTGTTCCCGCACCTTAACGTGCTGGACAACGTGGCTTTTGGCTTGGTGGAGCAAGGCCTCTCAAAGCCTCAAGCGCGCCAGCAGGCGCATAACCTGCTGGCGGTGTTTGGCCTGGACAAACAAGCGGCGCAAAAAGTTTGGACGCTCTCGGGTGGCGAGCAGCAACGCGTGGCTCTGGCCCGCGCACTGATCACGCAGCCCAGGTTGCTGCTGCTGGACGAGCCTTTTTCGGCATTGGATGCAGACCTGCGCAGCCAACTGCGCCGTGAATTTAGCGAACGCATTGCCGCCTCTGGTATCGCCACGGTACTGGTAACGCACGACCTGCAAGAAGCCCGCGCAATGGCCTCTAGGGGATGGAAACTGGATGCGGGGCGGTTGACGGCTTTGTGGTGAACTTTGGTGGTGGCGTTGGGTAGGTTGGCTACTTTGGCGTGTCTTGGTTAGAAGCTAAACCCTGCACCACACTGCGCTGCAAGTCCCCCGCCCACAGCCTGCGGTCGCGGCCCTGTGCGTGCTGCACTTGCCCAAAATGGACGCACGCTGCTACGGGCTTGGAGGTCAAAAACCGCCACACAGAAGTTACCAAGGTGTCGCTGTCAATGTAGGCCGGTGCCATGCTGTGGCAGCCGGTAGCTGCATCTACAAACCGCAAAGTCACCGGTTGAATTGGCGCACCCGCTGACAAAGCCGCTTGAATCAAATTGCCATGGAAGGGCAGCACACTGCGTCCGTCGCTGGTGGTACCTTCGGGGAATACGGCAATGATCTGGGGCGGCTGGTCCGCCGTGCCGGGTGCCAAGGCTTGCGCAATATGGTGCACCACGCGCATGGCGTCGCGGCGCGAAGCGCGTTCGATGTACAGGGTGCCTACATGGGTGGCCAACCAGCCGATCAGCGGCCAGGTCTTAATCTCGGCCTTGGACACAAAACATACCGGCTGCACGGCCAGCAGCACCAAAATGTCCAGCCACGAAATATGGTTGGCCACCACCAACAGCGGGCCGGCAGTGACCGCCTGGCCCTTAAGGCGCAGTTGCACGCCCAGGTGCTGCAAAAAATCTTGCGCCCAACGGCTGATGTGCTGCGACTTTTGCGCAGGGCTGGCACCGGCAAAGTGCCGCCGAATCGTCCACATGCCGTGCAGCAAATGCGCTGTACAACGCAGCGCTTTGCGGACTGCCCCTAAGGTGCCTAGAAAACGAGAAAGCATAGTTTTTTAACGAAATCAGCCTATGGCCCAAGGAAATGCTGCACCAGTAGCTATAAAAAGCATAGTATAGCTACGTTGTAAAAAAACATGTGCATGGCATACAAATAGTGTGGTGACGAGCGCGCTGCAAGCCGCTGGGCTACGCGGCCGCCTCAAAGGCCACATGCCCCGCCACCACCGTGCAGCGTACACGGCCGGGCATGGGCATGCCGCCCATGTCGTGCGCAAAAGGCGTGTGCTTGCCTTGGCTGGTCAGGCTGCTGGGGGTCACGCTCCACTGGGCCTGCGGGTCAAAGACACACACGTCGGCCACGCCGCCAGCCACCAGCTGGCCTAGGCTGGCCTGCAGAGTGCCTAGGGCGTTGCCCAGCACCTTGGCGGGCGCGCTGGTAATGCAGGCTAAGGTTTGCGGTAACGACAACTTAGAAGCCGTGCCCCAGGCCAGCGCCAAGCTCAGCAGCAGCTCCAGGCCAGTGCCGCCGGGCTCAGCCTCGGCAAACGGCAGGTTTTTGGCATCAGCCTCTACCGGGTTGTGGTCGCTCACCAGCACGTCGATGGTGCCGTCAGCCAGTGCGGCGCGCAGGGCCTCTCGGTCGCGCTGCTGGCGCAGTGGTGGGCACAGGCGGGCACGGCTGTCAAAGTAGCCAATGTCAGCCTCAGTAAGGTGCAAAGAGTTGATGCTGACATCGCAGGTAAGCTGCAAGCCGTCGGCCTTGGCGGCGCGCACCAGCGCCACGCCTGCTGCACTGCTGATGCGGCACAGGTGCACGCGGGGCCCTGCTCTGCTATCACTAACGCCAGCAGAGCCTCCCCCCAGCGCACGCATCAGCTCAAAAATGGTGTGCAGCGCAATGGTCTCAGCGGCTACGGGCACCCCGGCCAAGCCCAGCCGTGTGGCCAGCGCGCCGCTGGCGGCTACGCCCTTGCCCAAGTACAGTTCTTGCGGGCGCAGCCAAACGGTATAGCCAAAGGTAGCGGCATACTGCATGGCGCGCTGCAGCACCTGGGTGTTTTGCAGCGGCACCTCGGCTTGGCCAAAGCCGATGCAGCCAGCTTCGGTCAGTTCGGCCATTTCGGTCAGTATGCTGCCTTCTAGATTGCGGGTTAACGCACCCAGCGGGAAGACGCGCGACTGGTGCAGCTTTTCGGCGCGAAACTTCAGCATTTCCACCAAACCGGGTTCGTCTAGCACCGGGTCGGTGTCGGGCGGGCACACTAGGGACGTTACGCCGCCGGCGACGGCCGCGCCCAGCTCGCTCTCTAGCATGCCTTCATGCTCGTAGCCAGGCTCGCGCAGGCGGGCGCACAGGTCTACCAAACCGGGGGCCACCACGCAGCCTTGGGCATTGATGGTTTTGCTGGGTGCAAAATCTGCGGGGATATGGTCAATGGCGACAATGCGCCCTGCGGCTATGGCCACATCGCACACCTTGTCAAAACCACTGGCAGGGTTGATAACGCGGCCACCTTGGATGAGTATTTTCATGGGCTTGTTCTCACGCTTCGTTGCCTGCTACGATGCTCATCACCGCCATGCGCACGGCGATGCCGTAGGTCACTTGCGGCAAGATCACGCTTTGTTTGCCGTCCACCACGGCAGAGTCAATCTCTACGCCCCGGTTAATCGGGCCAGGGTGCATGACGATGGCATCGGGCTTGGCCAGCAGCAGCTTCTCAGGGGTCAGGCCAAAGCTTTTGAAAAACTCTTGGCTCGACGGCAACAGCGCGCCGCTCATGCGCTCGCTTTGCAGGCGCAGCATGATCACCACATCGGCGTTTTTAATGCCCTCTTCCAGCGTATGGCACACGCGCACGCCCATCTGCGCCATGTCGCTGGGCACCAAGGTTTTAGGGCCTACCACGCGTACTTCGGCGCAGCCCAAGGTGGTGAGCGCGTGAATGTCTGAGCGGGCTACCCGCGAGTGCAGCACATCGCCTACGATGGCGACTGTAAGGTTAGAAAAGTCGCCTTTGTAGTGGCGAATGGTGTACATGTCCAGCAGGCCCTGCGTGGGGTGTGCGTGGCGGCCGTCTCCCGCGTTAACCACATGCACATGGGGGGCTACGTGCTGGGCAATCAGGTAGGGCGCGCCGGATTCGCCGTGGCGCACCACAAAAATATCAGCCGCCATGGCGCTTAAGTTGGCAATGGTGTCTAACAGCGACTCGCCTTTGCTGGCCGACGAACGTGCAATGTCCAGGTTAATCACGTCGGCCGAGAGGCGCGTGGCGGCAATGTCGAAGGTGGTGCGGGTGCGGGTGGAGTTTTCAAAAAATAAATTAAATACGCTTTTACCGCGCAACAGCGGCACTTTTTTGACCTCGCGGTTGCTGACCGACACAAAGTTGGCAGCGGTGTCCAATATATGGGTGAGGATGGCTTTGGGCAGGCCTTCGGTTGTGAGCAGGTGAATCAACTCGCCATTTTTATTGAGCTGAGGATTGCGTTTGTAGAGCATATTTATTAACCTCTCTGGTGCGTTTTTTTATGCTTAAACGGCATCAACGCTGTGTACTTTAAAGCTCAGTTGGCCGTCGTCGCTGCGCGCCAGCGCCAGCTGTTGCACCTCTGGCAGCACTAGCCGGGCGGCTGCGAAGCTGGCTTCTACAGGCAATTGCCTACCGCCCCGGTCTACCAGCACGGCCAGCTGGACTTTGGCCGGGCGGCCGTAGTCAAACAGCTCATTGAGCACCGCGCGGATGGTGCGGCCGGTGTACAGCACGTCGTCTAGCAAAATAATGTCGGCACCGTTCACGTCAAACGGAATATGCGTTTGCGCGCTGCTGGCCAGGCCGCGCTGGGCAAAGTCGTCGCGATGCATGGTAGATGAAATTACGCCGTGCTTGCCGGGCAAGCCTAGGTCGGCGTGCAGCGCCTGGGCCAGCCAGGCACCGCCCGAGGTAATGCCCAGCAGCTGGGTCTGTGGGCTGCGCAGGTTGCGCACGCCGTGCAGCAGCTGGGCGTACAGCGCGGGCGCGTCTAGCACCAAAGCGCCTGTGCTGGCCGCAGCAGCGTGGGTGTGCCCATGGCCTTTTGAACTGGTACTCATGGCACGTCCCTTAAAAATTGTTCCAAAATAATACGGGCCGACTCCGCATCTAAATCTTTGGCCCCCAGCGCCGCCGCCTCCACGCTGCTGTACCGTTCGTCCACCTCATGCACGGGCAAGCTAAAGCGGCCGGCCAATTGGCGGGCAAAGCGCTGGGCGCGCTCGGTCATGGCGTGGGCATTACCGTCAGGGTGGCGCGGCACGCCTACCACCAGCGCGTCGGGTTGCCATTCTTTAAGCAGTGCAGCTATGGGGGCAAAACGTGCGTCGCCTTCGGCTTTCACCGTGGTCAGCGGCTGGGCGGTGCGGGTCAGGCGGTTGCCCACCGCCACCCCTGTGCGCTGGGTGCCAAAGTCAAAGGCTATGAAGGACTGCTGGCGAGAAGGTATGGCTGTGCTGGCCGGGGTCTGTGGGGAGGTATTTGGCATCGCTTGTAGCTCGCTGTTTGGCTCATTCGGTTCATGCGCCCTGCACATTGGCCTGCGCTGTTTTGTCAAGCCCGCCCCGCTACAGGGGAGATCATCCATTCTTGCAGCCCCAGCAGGCCTAGCGCCTTGCTGTAGCGCTGCTCCACCGGGGTGTCAAAAATCAGCTCTGTGTTGGCCTCAACGGTCAACCAAGCGTTTTCTGCCAGCTCACTTTCTAGCTGGCCCTGGCCCCAGGAGGAGTAGCCTAGCGAGACCAGCACCCGGCGTGGCCCTACCCCGCTAGACAGGGCTTCCAGCACGTCTTTAGAGGTGGTCATTTCCAGCCCGCCGGGTATCACCATGGACGATGCATAAAAAGAAGTGAGCGGCACATCTTCGGCGTCCACCACCGGGTCGCTGCCGTCATGGGGGGTGAGCGGCACAGCTTTCATGTCGGCAAAGGTAATGGTTTGGGCGGTTTGCTGTTCGTGCAGTACAAAACCGCGCTCGGTATGCACCGGGCCGCCATCAAACACAGGGGCCTCGCTCAGGTCGGTGCGGCGCAAGGGCAGGTCTACTTTGGCAAACAGGTAGGGCAATTTCACATCGCTGGGTTTGTTAATAACCAGCCCCAGCGCCCCGTGCTCGGTGTGCTCGCACAGGTAGATCACCGATTTGGCAAACCTGGCATCTTGCATAGAGGGCATGGCGATCAGGAAGTGGTGGGTCAGGTTGATAGGGTATTGCGCAGTTGCCATGGGGTGATTTTACGCTTTGCTGCGCCTGGTTTGGTCTTGTACAGCGCAGGCCGTGCTTGCACATAAGCGCCAGACCAAACCCAGCCCTTAAAACGCCGTTCCAAGCCTGTAAATCAAGGTTTTTAAGCGTTTTAACCCTCTCACCCAAGGAAATGCTGCATGAGTAGATACTAAATTGATAGCACCCATCACAACACCGAAAACAGCTCTGCATACTGGCCGTGCCATACCATTGCAGCCGTCTGTGGTACTACAGCCCAAGTAAAATGCAAAGTGTGCAATTACCCTCTATTTTGAATGCCGACCTCCACTGCCACAGCGTGGTGTCTGACGGCACCCTCACCCCCGAAGCCCTTGCCCAGCGCGCCAAAGCCAACGGCGTAGCACTGTGGGCCCTGACCGACCATGACGAAATTGCAGGCCAACAGCGCGCTCTGGCCGCAGCCCACGCCAACGGTCTGCACTACCTGACAGGCACTGAAATATCGGTCACTTTTGCCCACGAGACGGTGCACATCGTAGGTCTGGGCTTTGACATTGACAACACCGCTATGCACGCAGGCTTGCTGGCCACACGCGGTGGGCGCGGCGCACGGGCGCAAGAGATGGCCGCCGGTTTGGCCAAAGTGGGTATTGAAGGCGCTTACGAAGGCGCGCTCAAATACGTAGGCAACCCCGAGCTGATCTCGCGCACCCACTTTGCCCGATTTTTGGTAGAAACCGGTGTTTGCCATGAAACCCACGAAGTGTTCAGAAAATACCTAACCGAAGGCAACCCCGGCTACGTACCCACCCGCTGGGCCAGCCTGCGCGATGCCGTGCACTGGATTACCGATGCAGGTGGTGTTGCCGTGATAGCCCACCCTGGCCGCTACAAATTCACGGTCAATGAAGAGTACGCACTGTTCACAGAATTTAAAGCCCACGGCGGCCGTGCCACTGAAGTCGTCACCGGCAGCCACACCGTAGCCGAATACGCCAAATACGCCGACACCGCCACAGAGTTTGGCATGGCCGCCTCGCGCGGGAGCGACTTTCACAGCCCCACTGAAAGCCGTATTGACCTGGGCGCATTGCCCTTTTTGCCTGGCCACCTTACCCCTGTGTGGGAGTTGATCGAAGATCGTATCCTCTACGCCGCGCAACCGTCTGCCGCATCACTACCAGTACCAGCAACCGACCCCGCCTGATGCAGTCACGCCAAGTTTTAACCGGCATTGCGCTGAGCCTGCTGGCCGTGGCCTGTTTTTCGGTGTTAGACACTACCGTGCAGTACGTAAGTGCGTTTGTACCCATTTTGATGGCGCTATGGTTGCGCTACGCCTTTCAAACAGTGGCCACAGCAGCGTGGCTGGCACCAAAGCGTGGCCTGCGCATGCTGCACACCCAACGCCCCGGCCTGCAGATGCTGCGCGGTTTGCTGCTAATGTGCGGCACAGCGTTTGCCTTTAGCAGCCTCAAAGTGATGCCAGTCAGTGAATTCACCGCAGTGGTCATGATTACGCCTTTGGTAGTCACTTTGGTAGCTGCTACCGCCTTAAAACACCACGTTTCCAGCGCGCGTTGGCTGCTGGTGGTGGGCAGTTTTATGGGCACGATGGTGATCATTCGGCCGTTGCACCACAGCTTTGATGCAACCCTGCTGCTGCCGTTGGGCTGCGTGGTGTTTAACGCCGCTTTTGTGCTGCTTACCAGCCACATGGCGCGCACTGAAGACCCACTGACCATGCACCTTTACACCGGCTTGGTGGGCATGGTGCTGGCCAGTGTGGCGCTGCCTTTTGTATGGATTTGGCTGCCCAACTGGCAGCTTTGGGCATTACTCGCACTGATGGGTGTAGCTTCTACTGCGGGGCATTTGCTACTGATTAAAGCCTTCCAAAAAGCACCCCCCGCCACCGTCATGCCTTACCAGTACGCGCAAATTGCATTTGCGCTGCTGGGCGGCTGGCTGGTATTTCGCTATGTACCTGATAACTGGTCTTTGTTGGGTATGGGTCTCATAGCCCTGTGCGGGGGCGCTGGGGCTTGGCTCACGGTGCACGAAGGACGTAGCCAACAGCCTATAGAGGCCAGCAGCACCCCGGCGCAACTGGTGTAGCATGTTTACCCATGGCACAGCACTTTCAAGTTCACCCCGATAACCCGCAGCCCCGCCTGTTAAAACAAGCGGTTTCATTGCTAGGCCAAGGCGGCATTGTGGCTGTACCTACAGACTCTAGCTATGCGCTGGCTTGCCACTTAGATGACAAAACCGCTGCTGACGCACTGCGCCGCATTCGCGGAGTAGACGACAAACACCACCTCACCTTGCTGTGCCGTGACCTGAAAGAGCTGGCCACCTATGCCAAGGTAGACAATGCGCAGTTTCGCCTCATTAAAGCGGGCACACCTGGCCCCTACACCTTCATATTAGAAGCCACCAAAGAAGTACCGCGCCGCCTCAGCCACCCCAAGCGCCAAACTATTGGGCTGCGCGTGCCTGACCACCACACCTTGCAAGAACTGCTGGCGCTGCATGGCGCGCCGCTGCTGGCCACCACCCTGATAGTGCCCGGCGAAACCCAGGCTTTGAATGATGCAGAAGATATTCGCCAACAGCTGGGCCATCTGCTTGCCGCTATTATTGATGCAGGGGCCTGCGCCAGTGAGCCCACCACAGTGATAGACCTGACAGGTGGTGCCGTAGAGATCGTGCGCCAAGGCCGAGGAGAATTAGCCCGATTGGGCTTGTAAAGCAGGTGTTTGTCTTTAGATAGAAGCGGCACGCCCGAAGTAGCGTGCGAGTCTGAGACAATAGGCCTATGGATTTTTCAAACCTCATTCAAACCGTTTTAATTTACGCCCTGCCCGTGCTGTTTGCAATTACGGTGCATGAAGCAGCCCACGGTTACGCAGCACGCTACTTTGGCGACAACACAGCCTACTCTCTGGGCCGCATTACGCTCAACCCCATTAAACACATTGACCCCATTGGCACGATAGCCATGCCTTTGCTGCTCTACTTTTCTACCGGCGGGGCTTTTTTGTTTGGCTATGCCAAGCCAGTGCCCGTGCAATTTGGCAACCTGCGCAACCCCAAGCGCGACATGATTTGGGTGGCCTTGGCCGGGCCTGCTGTGAATTTGCTGCAGGCACTGGTCTGGGGCGTGTTGTTTTACCTTGTGCTGGGTGCACAGGTGGATGAGCGCTTTTTTATTGAAATGTGCAAAGCCGGCATGCTGGTGAACGTGGTGATGTTTGTCTTTAACCTGTTCCCCTTGCCTCCACTGGACGGTGGCCGCATTTTGGTGGGCCTGCTGCCCTACCGCCAAGCAGAGCTGGTCAGCCGGGTAGAGCCTTATGGGTTTTTTGTCGTCATGGGCTTGGTGGTGGCGGGTATCCTGAGTACCATTTGGATGAAACCCCTCATGTCCCTGACCTATGGCTTCATCGAGCTGGTACTGACCCCGCTGAGCTTTTTTGTAAAGTAACCCCCATGACAGTGACGAAAGAACGTGTTTTATCTGGCATGCGCGCTACAGGTGCCCTGCACCTAGGCCACTACCATGGGGCGCTGAAAAACTGGGTACGCTTGCAATCGGAAATGGAGTGCTTCTATTTTGTAGCGGACTGGCATGCACTGACCACCCACTACGCTAACCGAGAAGTCATCGAGCAAAACGCTTACGAGATGGTGATTGACTGGCTGGCGGCGGGCCTAGATCCTGAGCAATGCACCCTGTTCTTACAAAGCCGCCTGCCTGAACATGCCGAACTGTTCACCCTGCTGGCCATGGGCACCCCCATCAGCTGGCTAGAACGCGTACCCACCTACAAAGACCAGCAGTTGCAGCTCAAGGACAAAGACCTGTCTACCTATGGCTTTTTGGGCTACCCTCTGCTGCAAGCGGCCGACATCTTGATTTACCGGGCTAACTATGTGCCCGTCGGCGAAGACCAAGCCAGCCACGTTGAGCTAACCCGCGAAACCGCCCGCCGCTTTAACGACCTGTACGGGCGTAACCACGATGATGCGGCGCGCCTGGCCGCCTTGCTGGCGAGTTGGACTAAAGAAGACGCTCGCTACTTAAATAGCATGGCCAAAAAACGCCAAGAGCTGGGTGACGGTACAGTTTTACAAAAACTCCCAGGATTTTTGGCCAAATTTCCGGCCTTGACCGAAGATGAGCGCGCTTTGCTTACATCCCACGTCAGCGGTAAAGGCAAAAGTGTGTTGGTGGAGCCTCAGGTGCTGCTCAGTAACGCTAGCAAACTGCCGGGCTTGGATGGCCGCAAAATGAGCAAAAGCTACGGCAATAGCATTGCCATCCGTGAAGATGCGGCCAGTATTGAGAAAAAAGTACGCCATATGCCCACCGACCCTGCGCGGGTAAAGCTGACCGACAAAGGTGACCCTGCCAAGTGCCCTGTCTGGCAGTTTCACTTGGTTTACTCTAACGAGCAGCGCAAAGAATGGGTAACCCAAGGTTGCACTACGGCACAAATAGGCTGCATAGAATGCAAAAAAACCGTTAGCGACGCGATTTTGTTAGAACAACAGCCTATGCTTGCATTAGCGCAACCCTATGTTGATAATCCAAAAGTTGTACGGGAAATTATTGACGCTGGCTGTAACAAAGCACGCAAAGTGGCGCAAGAAACCATGTACCATGTGAGGTCTGCTATTGGCCTTAATTACTAATAGTTTGATAAAATCAGATCTGTAGTGTCGAAATTTCACTAGTACATCGTTATGCTTATTTTTGTAGTTGATGACCACCCCCTGATGCGCGAAGCGGTGGTCATGCTTTTTCGGCGTCTCAAAAGTGATGCCACCATCGTTGAGATGGACCGCATCGGTATAGTCGCGCAAAACACCCTCACCCACGGTGCGCCTGATTTAATTTGCTTAGACCTGAAATTACCTGATACCCACGGAGTATCGGGTGTGCGTGAAATACGTGCCGCCCATCCTAATACACCGCTGGTAGTGCTGTCTGCTTCCCCGGCCACTGACTACGAGGACTTAGCACTGGAAGCCGGTGCCGACCTGTACCTAGAAAAAGCCGCCGGAGCTACCCATTTATCGCAAGCCTTGCGTGCATTGGTATCACCGGAAAGTGAATTTGGCGAGAACGCACCAGGTAACGAAAAGCTCTCTAAGCGCCAAAAACAACTGCTCAAGCTACTGGACGATGGTTTGTCTAACCGCGACATTGCCGAGCAACTGGGCATCAGCGAACACACGGTGAAGGTGCATTTATGGCGTTTGTTCCGCCGCCTCGACGTGAAAAGCCGCACCCAAGCCACCTACTGGGCTAGAACCCACGGTATTGTTTAAGCTACTTGCGGGGGTGGCTTCTGGTAGAGGTGGCTGATCGAGTACCAATGGATTCGCAGGCGCTGGTAACACCATGGGTGTATGCCCTAACGCTAAATCAAGCTCCACCCACATACGGGTTCCCTTGCCCAGCCGCGAATTTAAATGCACTTGATGGCCCAAAACGCTAGACAAGCGCTCCACAATAGCCAGTCCCAAGCCAAATCCGTCCTCGGTACCTGCGTGCACAGGGGCTTTATAGAATTCAGTGAAAACTTGCGGCTGGTGCTCTAGCGCAATGCCCACCCCTGTATCCCACACCTGTATGTGCATGCGTCCGCCTCGCAGGCGCGTGGCAATTAGCACGCCACCATGGTCGGTGTAGCGAACCGCATTGGCCACCAAATTTGAAATAATACGGCGTATTAAAACGGCATCCGTCCATACCAAAGCAGGCGTAATACGCTGGCGAAATTCAATTTTTTTACTGTCCGCTTCAGGGCTGAACTGAAGCACTAAATCGTTAACGATTTCGCAAACCGGTACCGCCGAAAATTGCGGCTGCACGCCGCCTGCTTCAATTTTGGCAAAATCAAACAAACTATTGAACAAGGTATTTACTGAGTCGGTGGCCTGCAAAATTTTGGGCAACACTTCTGTAGCCATCTCAGGCTCATTGCGCAGCCAGTCGGCATAAAAAGCCAAGGCGTGTACAGGCTGGCGCAGATCGTGCGCGGCGTTGGCCAATAAACCATTTTTAACTTTTACCGCCTGCATGGCGGTTTCAGTTTGCTCACGCAGCGAGGCAATTAGCCCTTCATTGTCATACTGCAGCTCATAGCCTCGACGTTGCACAGCGTGAAACCGCTTACCTGTATTTGCCAGCAACCAACCAAACGCGACGATTAAAATTGGCATGGCAATAAAGTCAGGTTGCCAGTGGCGCGTAGATGCAGTCACCATGCTGACTAACACAGCCAGAAAACAGGTTGCAGTCATAGAAACAACATACTCTAAATAACAGCGCAACCTAGACGACATCAGGGCCACAGCAAACGAAGCCATGCCCACCAAAATGAGCATGCAGATAAACTGATTGACAACAGGCACTTTGTCAAAATACAAAAACATCAGCGCTGCCCACAGCAGCGCGCTGGCTGGCCAACACCAATGGTGTTTATCAAAAAACTTATTAATTGCAGCCGCAGACGCATTGCTCAAGTTGCGTGTGTAGGTTTGAACTATCCAGTACCGGTACCCGGCGAGCACTACCACGCCTGCGGCCCAGAGCAGCAGCCATACAATGTTAACGTAATCCCAAAGTAAACTAACTGTCACTGGCAACGCCACGACAACAGCAGAAATAGATGTCCGTGAATTAGCAAAAAATACACGCGTCAATTGCACATCTGCCCACTCAATGCGCCCTTCATGCAAATGTGCTCTGCTGGCTGGAGTGGGATCGTCAACGGGAATGCTGGGGCTGGCTGGCATGGGGAGGTTAGTAATAAAATCATTGTAGCGGACTGGTAAAAAAATCAGGCTCACCGTACTACCCAAAGGAACACCCTTGTCTGAATCGTTTATTTTGAATCTCTCTTGCACTGACCGTGTGGGTATCGTGCACGCGGTCACGGGCCTGCTGGCCCAGCGCCAAGGTAACATCACTGATGCTGCTCAGTTCAACGACCAAAGTACCGGTCAATTTTTTATGCGCGTGGCTTTCACCATGGCCCAAGCCAACCTGGCAGACTTCTCAGCACGCTTTGAAGACCTTGCCCAGTCCATGCAGCTGACTTGGACGCTGCACAGCGCTGAGAAAAAAATGCGCACGATTTTAATGGTCTCTAAACTGGGCCATTGCCTCAACGACCTGCTGTTTCGCTACCGCAGCGGCCTGATCCCTATCGACATTCGCGCCGTAGTCTCGAACCACCGGGACTACTACCAGCTGGCGGCCTCCTATGAGATTCCATTTTTTCACGTGCCCGTTACCGCTGAGACCAAACCGCAAGCTGAAGCGCAGCTGCTAGATTTAGTAGCTAAAGAACAGGTTGAACTGGTGGTGTTGGCGCGCTACATGCAGGTGCTGTCTAACGGCCTGTGCCGTCAGCTGCAAGGCAAAGCTATTAACATTCACCATTCCTTTTTACCCAGCTTTAAAGGGGCTAAACCTTATTACCAAGCGCACGAACGTGGCGTAAAAATTATTGGCGCCACAGCCCACTACGTCACAGCGGATTTGGACGAGGGCCCAATTATTGAGCAAGACATCGCGCGCGTAGACCATTCCAACGACCCGCAGTATTTAACCAATATTGGCCGCGATGTAGAAAGCGTTGTGCTCTCACGCGCAGTTACTTGGCATGCACAGCACCGGGTGCTGCTCAATGGCAATAAAACCGTGGTCTTTCGTTGATACCAAATAAGCTACGAGTTCACTATTAATTTAATAGCAACTTATATAGCATTTGCTTGGGCGAGCGACTCATATGGTGGAGGAGGAGGGATTCGAACCCTCGCTAGGGTTGCCCCTAGGCCTGATTTCGAGTCAGGTACATTCAACCACTCTGCCACCCCTCCGGATTTGCTTCAATTTGTTGAATTAACTATTTTAGCAGGACTGGTTTAGCCTATTTGGGCTAAACCGCCCATATAAGGTCGCAGAATCTCCGGGATTGTGATGCTGCCATCCTTGTTTTGGCAGTTTTCCAATACGGCCACCAACGTGCGGCCTACGGCCAAGCCAGAGCCATTGAGGGTGTGCACCAATTCATTTTTGCCCTGCGCGTTTTTAAAGCGGGCTTGCATGCGCCGGGCTTGAAAAGATTCGCAGTTGCTGACCGAGCTAATTTCACGGTAAGCGTTTTGTGCAGGCAGCCACACTTCTAAGTCGTAGGTTTTGGTAGCACAAAAACCCATGTCGCCAGTGCACAATGCCATCACGCGGTAAGGTAAGCCCAACTTTTGCAAAATAGCTTCAGCATGGCCCGTCATTTCTTCTAACGCTGCGTAGCTGGTGTCGGGGTGAACGATTTGCACCATTTCTACTTTGTCAAACTGGTGTTGGCGAATCATGCCACGCGTGTCACGTCCGTAAGTGCCCGCCTCAGACCTGAAACACGGGCTGTGGGCGGTGAGCTTGATGGGCAAATCGCTCTCTGCCAACAAGGTATCGCGCACGGTATTGGTCAATGTTACTTCGCTGGTGGGAATGAGGTAGAGCGACTCGCCCTCCCCGTCTTGGCCGCCTTTTTTAACACTGAAAAGATCGTCTTCAAACTTGGGCAACTGACCCGTACCGCGCAGGGTGTCGCCATTAACGATGTAGGGGGTGTAGCACTCGGTGTACCCGTGCTCTACGGTTTGCACATCCAGCATAAACTGCGCTAGGGCGCGGTGCAAGCGGGCTATCTGTCCGCGTAAGAGGGTAAAGCGGGCACCAGACAGTTTGGCACCAGTTTCAGCCTCCAAACCTATTGGCGTGCCTACGTCAACGTGGTCTTTGACCTCAAAATCAAATTGGCGCACAGTACCCCATTTGCGCACCTCTACATTGCCCGACTCGTCACTGGCTACGGCTACACTGTCGTGCGGTAAGTTAGGCAGTTGCATCATCATGGCGTTAAGCTCAGCCACGATAGCGGTGGTGCGCTGCTCACCGGCTTCCAGTTCGACTTTGTAAGTGGCTACCTCGGCCATAACACTATCAGTACTTTCTCCCTTGGCTTTGAGCATGCCGATGGATTTGGACAGGCTGTTACGCTTGGCTTGCAGCTCTTCGGTGCGCACTTGGATTGTCTTGCGTTCTGCTTCAAAGGCAGTAAATTTATTTGTGTCAAGGAATTGCTGCGGATTTTTGCGCTTTTGCAGTGCGGCGATAACGCCAGGAAGGTCTTTGCGAAGGAGTGTAGTGTCTAACATAAACAGATTGTAGTTTCTCTAACGCAGTTCTCAGTAGCTCTTTTGGCGCACTTTTTTGAGATTAAAGCTATTTTTGCGCGGTATATAGCAACTGCACAGGTAGCATTTATTCAGAAATTCAACGTTGCCTATTAGGGTGAACAATGAGACACAAATGCTCGCAGATAGGCTATGGTAATAGGTTAGGTAATTAATCGCCTTTTGGAGGACAACACACCATGGCCCAACTCGACCCGTCACAACTGCCACTGCAACGCGCTTACCACTGGGAAAAAGCCCGCGCCAACGAGATTTACCTTACCCAGCCCATGGGCGGTGGCGTGGTCAAAGACTGGACATGGGCCCAAGCCATGGACGAATCACGCCGGGTAGCAGCTTATTTAAAAGCGCAAAACTACGGCGCCGGTGCCCGCATCGCCATCATGAGCAAAAACACTTCATGGTGGCTAATGGCCGACATGGCCGTGTGGATGGCAGGCTATGTGAGCGTGCCCATTTATCCCAACTTAGTGGCCGAGACAGTGCGCCAGATCATGGCGCATTCTGATGCGAAACTGTGCTTTGTAGGCAAACTAGACGACTGGAAGTCAATGCAGCCTGGTATTCCCGAAGGCATGCCTTGTATCACCACACCACTGTGCGACGCGAAACCTGGTCTTAAAGGCTACACCGCCTGGGATGAAATTATCAAAACCACCCAGCCCATGAAAGAAAGCCCCACCTTCCCAGGCAATGCGATGGCTACCATCATCTACACTTCAGGCACCACAGGCATGCCCAAAGGTGCGGTACACGGTTTTGAATCTTTTTCACACACTGCAATTGCCTTGGTAGACAACATTCAAACCAATACCAACGACCGCATGCTGTCTTATTTGCCGCTGGCCCACGTAGCTGAGCGCTGCTTGGTTGAAGGCCAGGCGCTCTACCACGGTATGCACATCTTTTTTGCTGAAAGCTTAGACAGCTTTTTGGCAGATCTGCAACGCGCGCGCCCTACTATCTTTTTCTCTGTACCGCGCCTGTGGGTGAAGTTTCAGCAAGGCATATTTAAGAAAATGCCGCCTAAAAAGCTTGACCGCTTAATGTCAATTCCTATTTTGGGCGGTATCGTGCGCAAAAAGATTTTGAAACAGCTAGGCATGGACTCGATGCGGGTGGCGGGCACTGGCGCAGCACCGCTTCCACCTGAAGTGATGGTGTGGTACCGCAAGCTGGGCCTGGAGCTTTTAGAAGGCTATGGCATGACTGAGCAGTTTGCCTTTGCTACCGCGTCTGCTCCCGGTGAGTCGCGTATTGGTTACGTAGGCAGTGCCACCAGATGTTGCGAAGTTAAATTGTCTGATGCCGGCGAGGTTCTCACACGGGGTCCAGCCCACATGCAGTGCTATTTTAAAGAACCCGAAAAAACAGCGGAGACCATGACCGAGGACGGTTGGCTCAAAACAGGCGACTTAGGTGCGTTTGACGAGCAAGGCCGCCTCAAAATTGTAGGCCGCGCCAAAGAGCAGTTTAAAACCAGCAAAGGTAAATACGTATCGCCTGCGCCAATTGAAACCAAACTCTCGGCGTTTACCAAAATCGAGGCCTGTTTGGTTTCTGGCGTAGCATTTCCGCAACCCTTTGCTCTGGCCATGTTACCAGCTGGCCAGTGGGATACATTTAAAGAAGCGCAAGCCCGCAAAGAGTTTAGCAACGAGCTAGAAGACCACCTCAAAACTGTTAACGAAACCCTAGATCCGCACGAGCGGTTGGACTTTGTGGTGGTTGTGCCTGAGCAGTGGACAGTAGAGTCTGGCTTTATCACGCCAACCCTCAAAATTAAACGCAATGTTGTTGAGAAACACTACGGTGACTATTTTGACAAATGGGCTAAGGCACGCAGCAAAGTGGTGTGGCACAGCGCTTAATCTGCAACCACCTGCTAGACCCAAGTTAGCGCATGACTGCGCCTAGAGAATTAATTACGCCCACTTCTACGAACAAGCTTCCGGTATGCAAATCGGGCTTGTAAGTGACAAAAAAGCCACCCAGATCAACATCGTTGAAAGTTTCCAAACTTTTAACCAACGATGCTGGACTGGGGTTAGCTCCCGCGCGTCTGAGTCCCTCAACCAAGACTTTAGCCTCGATAAAAGCCTCTATGCCATAAAAGCTAGGACTGCCGCGGCCTAGTTCTTTCATTGCATCAAGGTATTCAGCCACTACTTTAATCCGAACACCGCTGGGAATTGGAACTACTTGTGAAATGGCCAGACCGTTGGCCTTGGCACCCAACATCTTAGTCACAGTGGATGTATCAACTGGAGAAAATGTGTACAACGAACCATAAAAGTTAGCGTTTTTGACCTCGGTCAGTGTCGGTATAGCAGCCTGGGCTAGCATCGTTAAGAAGATTGCCTGTGGCGCAGTGCTAACGGCTTGCTTTGCTGCAGCAGCAGCCTCCTTGCCAGCAGGGTCAACTTTCACCACTGTAGCGGCCAGGCCAGCATCTTTTAATGCAGCTAGTAAAGTGTTTTTTACGCTCTCGCCAAATGGATTGTCGGTGTATATCACGCTAACTTTGGTAATATTAATGACCTTGACATGGTTTACCAATTTGCGCGCCTCTGCAGCGTAGCTTGCGCGAACTGGAAATGCATAGCGATTGACAGGCGTACGTACTGCGTCTGCGCCCGAAGTTAAACCAACGGCGGGTATTTTCAACTCTAGCAAAACTGGTAAAGCTGCAGCTACCGTAGGCACGCCCAGCAGGCCTAGAAATGCAGTAGGTTTGTGCTCAGCAGCTAATTTTTTTAAATTTTCTACCGTGGTTGCAGGGGTGTAAACATCATCCAGTGTCTTGATCTCAATAGATCTGCCACTTACACCTCCAGCAGCGTTAACTTTGGCGATATAAGCATCTGCTCCATCGCGCTTAGCCTCACCAATAGTTTTAAGCGGGCCACTCAATGGCAATGACCTGCCGACAATGATGGGTTCTGCTGCATAGGCACAGGCGCTGAGGCCAGCTAAGATAGCAATTGTGCCTAAATAATATTTATTCATACCAATATAAAAGTTAAATTGAAAATTGACTGTGCAAACTTAAGTAACATTACTTTAATCCACCAAAACAGCGATTAGAGCCATTGTGTAGGCTTGCGACTGGCATATTTTTGTAACCGAAAGCTACACGACCCCCAATGCACGCAGTATTTTTTCGGGTGTGATGGGCTGCGACCACACTTGGGCGTTACACGGCCGCAGTGCATTGTTGATCGCATTGGCAACTGCAGCAGGTGCGCCTGCAGTACCTGCTTCGCCAGCGCCTTTGGCTCCTAATAGCGAGCTACGGGTTGGGGTTTCTATGTGCGCCACAACTATATCTGGCATCTCACCTGCCATCGGGACTAAGTAGTCAGCCATGCTGCCGTTTTGCAGTAGCCCTGCGCTGTCGTATAAACATTCTTCAAATAATGCACCACCAATGCCTTGCACAATAGCACCGCGCATTTGCTCGTCGACTAGCATTGGGTTGATCACGCGGCCACAGTCTTCTACAGCCCAGTGTTTTAGCAGTTTGACAAAGCCGGTCTCAATATCTACCTCTACATACGAAGCTTGTACGCCATTGGTAAAAATAAACGGGTAGTCGCGCTGGGCATAATGGCGCGTCACCATCAGCTCGGGGGTAAATCCGGCAGGTAATGTGTCAGGGCGAAAATAGGCCACGCGGCCTAGCTCGGCAAAAGACAGCAGCACTTGGCCTGTAGTTGCATCAGTCACTTTGCCATGGTTTAGGGCCAGAGTATGGATGTCGACCTGCAAAATTGCCTGCGCAACTTTCAATATATTGGTTCTCAGTGCCAAGCCTGCTTGCAACACAGCCTCGCCGCCAATGCCTGCACCGCGTGATGCCCAGGTGCCGCCGCCGTAAGGTGTGGTTTGCGTGTCGCCAGTCACAATGCGCACCTGCCCCATGCTCACGCCTACTGCATCGGCCGTGATCTGCGCAAAGATAGCCTCGGCGCCTTGGCCTTGCTCGCCCACACTGACTGACACTGTCACAGCGCCGCTAGGCTCTAGCCGCGCAGTAGCACCGTCCTGCGCCGATATGCGTGCGCCGCCCACTCCGTAGAACGCAGCGCCAGGGTTGGTCAGCTCAATCAACGTGGCAAATCCAATACCTCGGTAAATGCCCTTCTCACGTAACAACGCCTGCTCGGCCAGCAACGCGGGGTAGTCCATTAAGGTTTCCATTTTGCGCAAGCACGCCTCGTGGGACAGCACTTCTAGCTTGATGCCAGATGCCCCTGTAGCCGGGTAACTATCGTCGGGCATCACATTGAGTTTGCGCATCTCTAGTGGATCCATACCCAGCTTGGCCGCAGCCAAATCCACCAGCCCTTCCGTGACAGCGCAGGCTATCGGGTGCCCCACACCACGGTATTGGCAGGTGGGTGTTTTGTTCAAAAAAACTACGTCAAGTTTGGCGCGATAAGCCTTGTGCTTATAGGGCCCACCAGTCAGGTTAACCACTTGATTGCCTTCAATGCCGCTGGTGCGCGGAAACATAGAATACGGGCCAATACCGGTCAAGTCATCAATCTCAAACGCCAGAATTTCACCCTGCTTGGTGGCCGCAATACGGCCTTTGATGTGGTGTTCACGCGCATGAATGTCGCTGACAAAAGACTCAAGCCGATCGGCTACAAACTTGACAGGGCGTTGCAATAGTACTGCCACCGCAACGGTGGCAAAGTCGTCTGGGTAGGCGTGTACCTTAATGCCAAACGAACCGCCCACGTCTTTACAGATCACCCGTACCGAGGCTTCTGGCAAGTCAAACTGGCGCGCATACAGGTCTTGCATCATGTGCGGCGCCTGTTGTGAGTGGTACACGGTAAGCTGGCCACTGGCGGGGTTGTAGTCGGCTATTTGGCAGCGAGGCTCCAACGTAACGCCGGTGTGACGGCCAAAATCAAAAACGGCATCGGCCACCACATCAGCACGCGCAAACGCTTCGTCTACACCGCCTGTGTCTAGGCTGCGGGTAAAGCACAGGTTGTCGCCTAGCTCGGGGTGAATCACCGGTGTGCTGGGGTGCAATGCGGTTTTCATCTCTACGGCTGCGGGGAGGTCTTCCCAAGTGACTTGCACATACTGCAAAGCGTCTTCAGCTTCGGCGCGCGTTTGCGCCACTATGGCCAAAACAGGTTCGCCTTGCCAGCAAGCACGGTCAAGGGCCATGGCGTTTTGTGGGGCAGATTTAATGCCTGCTAAGTGGGTCAGCGTGGCCACCCAGGATTTACACACTTTGGCTAGGTCATGGCCGTCTAATACGGCCAGCACTCCAGGCATCAGGCGTGCAAAGTCGCGCTCAATATGCGTGATGCGGCAGTGCGCCACGGGCGAACGCCAAAACACCACATGCGCCATGCGCGGGAGCTCTAGGTCGTCGACATATTGGCCACGGCCTTCGGCCAAACGCGCGATGTTAGGGCGTGGGATAGATTGACCGATATGACTGGCGTTTTGAAGTGGTGCAGCCAAAGGCGCAGCCGGTGAATGCGGCTTCTCGGCCCGCATACTGGCTTGCGTTAGCACTTGCTGTGCAGTGCGATTTTCAGGGGCATTCATGCGCAAACTCCTTTTTGGCGCTGGGCTAGCACTTCGCAGATCGCATCCACAATCGCTTGGTACCCTGTGCAGCGGCAGTAGTTGCCCGATATCCATTGGCGCACTTGCTCGCGGTTGGCTTGCGGTTGGTGCGTTAGCAGCTCATGCGCTGCCAGCAACATGCTAGAGGTGCAAAACCCACATTGCAACGCGTTGTGCCGAATAAAAGCTTCTTGCAAATCGCGCAGCGCCCCACTCTGACTTAAGCCTTCAATAGTGTTGACACTGCGGCCATCCGCTTGAACAGCCAGGACCAAGCAGCCACGCACAATCTGCCCATCTACTTGTACCGTGCAGGCACCGCATACGCCATGTTCACAACCTAGGTGTGAGCCCTTCAGCCCTACATCTTCGCGCAAAAAATCAACTAAATGCGTGCGCGGCAATACGTCGTGCTGCACTTGTTTGCCATTAAGTTGAAAGTAAATAGTATGGACTTGTGTTGCGTCAAGTTCAGGGGAATTCATAAATATCCTTGGTCGGGCTGGTGCAGCTAAAAATTGGTGATCAAGTTCAGATCGACTTCGCTAGCGCTTCAGGCAGCAGCCATCCTTGCAATGCACGCTTTAGCAGTACACATGACAGCTGACGCTTGGTCGCCTCGCTATGGGTTAAATCAGCAATAGGGTCGAGCTCTTTGCGCAGCGCATCCACAGCTTGGTCAATGCTCGCTTGCGTCAGCGCTTGCCCCTGCAAAATTTGCTCTGCTTGCATAGAGCGCACAGGGGTACTGCCAATCCCTAACCATGCCAAACGTATTTGTTCAACAGTGCCACTTTGCACCATTGCAGCGACAGCCAACCCAACTATTGCATAGTCACCATGGCGGCGGGCCAGCTCGGTAAAGCTAAATTTTTGTGTTGCCAGAGCTACAGGAATTTCGCAGGCCACAATCATCTCGTCAGCAGCCAGCGCTGTGGTGTACAGCCCAGTAAAAAAGTCGTCTGCAGCAATGCGCCGCTCGGTAATTAAGTTGCGTACAACCACCACACCACCTAACGCAAGCAAGCAAGCAGGCCATTCAGCCGCAGGGTCACCATAAGCAATAGCGCCGCCAAAGGTGCCAAGATTGCGTATGGCGCGGTGCGCAATGTGCGGCGCAGCAGCGCAGAGCAGGGGCGCATGCAGGGCTACTAGCGCAGAATCTTCAATTTGTGTATGCGTAACCAGAGCACCTATACGCAAGCAATTGCCATGCAAACTAAGCCCTTTGAGTTCTGCTACTGACTGCAAGTCAATCAATAGCGCAGGCTCAGACAAGCGCATGTTCAGTGTGGCCAGAAGCGTTTGGCCACCGGCAAGTAGGCGTGCCTCGTCGCCGTGCTCTGCAAGTAATTGCAAAACTTCGGCTAGGCGCTTGGGTCGGGCATAAGAAAAAGCGGCTGCTTTCATAGCTAGTGTCCTATTGGAATACAGTAATTTTCAATCTCTTCAACGCAACCAGTGCGCACCCATCCACACACCTAAGCTGGTAGCAGCCACGCCAGCACAGAACCATAGTAGCCTAGGCACTTCTCGCTCGGCCCAATGCCCCGAACCTATCGCTTCAGGTGCGTTAACCGCCGCGCTGCTACGCTGTCCATCGCTAATCTGCAATCCAGCGTCAGCGGGGATCGCCACCAAGTCACCCGTAAGATGCGCTTTGAAGTTATTAAAAAATTTATTGGCTAGCTGGCCTGCAGAAGCATCCATCAGGCGCCCGCCAATCTGCCCTAATTTACCTGCCACAGAGGCCTGCGCGGTATATGCCAACTGCGTACCGCCTTCTACAGCAGTCAATGTAATGACCGAACTGCCGCGCGCAAAGCCTGCGCTGCCGCCCGATCCTTCAAAGTTCAGTGTGTAGCCTTGCAGCGGGCGAATGTCAGTCATTTTTACTTTGCCTGCAAAACGTGCGCGTACAGGGCCCATACGCAGCAGCACACGAGCGTGCATTTCTTCGGCAGATATTTGCTGCACCT
Organism: Polaromonas sp.; assembly: GCA_043778205.1. Taxonomy (GTDB): domain Bacteria; phylum Pseudomonadota; class Gammaproteobacteria; order Burkholderiales; family Burkholderiaceae_C; genus JAAFIP01. The sequence continues at coordinate 37,449 of JAYWGO010000117.1, forward strand.
CTTCGCAACCCGGAATACATTGGCGAAGCACCTGTGGATCGTTCAGTCCTTGCCAGACTTGGTCTGGTGGTGCGGGTATGGTGACGCTACCGTGTAGTTCCATATCGGGTACCTTGTCTTAAAAATAAGAGTTTGCAGTTTGCTTGGGCTTATACAGGTTGCTTTGCGCAGCACGGGTTTCCCCGAATACCGCATTATTGACCAAGCGTTAAATTACTATCCTGACTATTTACCAACTGTTCAATGTCTTCCATCCGGAAAAACCCTGCTAACGCAGCCAAGATACCGCTTACAGGTTTGTCTGTGCGCCGCCGACTTACGCCTGCTGACCGGGAGCGGCAGATTGTGGACGGTGCAGTAGCGTTTTTTTCAGAACATGGTTTGGGCGGTCAACTGCGCGACTTGGCCCAGCAGCTGGGTATTACACATACCTTGCTTTACCACTACTTTCCAACTAAGCAAGCCCTCATAGAACGGGTATACACAGAAATGTTCGCTGGGCGTTGGAACCCGCTGTGGGAAGCGTTGCTGGACGACATAAACTTGAGCACCGAGGTTAAATTCACACGTTTTTACAACGAATATGCCGGTGTCATACTCAATTCGAATTGGGTAAGAATTTTTGTTTTTTCAGGGCTGAGTGATCGCTACATTACCGACAAATACTTTTCCATGTTGCGAGAAAAGTTGTTTCCCCGTTTGGTACGCGAGACACGCAAGTACCGAGGCATTAGCAGCCGTGCAAAACCCAGCGATCGAGAGTTAGAGTTGCTCATGGGCCTGCATGGCAGTATTTTTTATATGGGTATGCGCCGCTGGATTTACGGACAAACGCTTTACAGCGCCAAAACACAGGCTGCTGACGAAGGCTATATTCATGACCAAGTACGGGCCTACTTGGTATCCACCAGCATTGTTTTAGACAGCAATAAAATGAATTCAAACTTTAGCGACCCCATACGCGGCGCTTTACCCACCAAAACGAAGGAGCACCTTGCATGGCCCTTGCACTAAACCATTACTCCATTCGCACCACAGACCTCGCTGCAACACGCGATTTCTATACCCAAGTCCTAGGCTTGTCTGATGGGCCAAGACCACCGTTTCCGTTTCCAGGTATTTGGATGTACAACGGCAGCCACGACCAGGTAGCCAATGCGGTGGTGCATATCATCGGTATGGATAAAAATGATCCCGAGGGCTTAAAACAGTACCTGGGCGACAGAGATGTATCGACTCTACACGGCACAGGTGCTGTAGACCACATCGCTTTTTTTGCTACTGGCTTAGCAGACATGTTGGTGCACCTTGGAACTATTGGCGTGCCGTACCGTGAACGCACAACTCCTTCTGTCGGGCTGCACCAGTTGTTTTTAGACGACCCCTGCGGCTTGGTAGTAGAGCTCAATTACCCGCAGGCAGAAAAAGCTGCTGTGGACGCTAAGCTAGGCAATACCGGTAATTAATGACACAGATTATTGTTATCGGTGGTTCGCTAGGGGGCTTGTTGGTTGCCAACATGCTGCTGCGTGCTGGCCATGACGTAAAAATACTAGAGAAAGCCGCCTCGTCTTTGGATGGCCGTGGAGCAGGCATTGTGACCCACAAGCCACTCATCACTGCGTTAGAGCGGTGCGGCATTAATTTAGATGCGTCTCTGGGCGTGGCTGTACAAGAGCGGGTTGTTTTAGGGCAGGATGGTCAGGCAGTTGCCGCCGCTACCTTGCCACAAGTACTTACCTCCTGGAGCCGCTTGTACGCCATACTTTTGTCTGCTTTCGACAAGCAGCGCTATATCCACGGTGTCACGGTATCTCGCGTGACACAAGACGAGAGCAGTGCCTGCGTGTACTGTGAAGATGGTCGAATTTTTAACGCTGATGTAGTACTCGCTTCTGACGGCATACGCTCTACAGTGCGCACACAGTTGTTGCCCGATGCGCAGGCTCAATACGCAGGCTATGTTGCTTGGCGCGGTGTATGTGATGAGCAGGTTTTGTCTCAGCGTACATTGTCTAGTATGTTTGGCAAATTCGGTTTTGGTTTACCACAAGGCGAACAGATTATTGGCTATCCTGTTGCTGGCGCTGGCAACGCTATTGCGTTAGGGCAGCGCCGTTATAACTTTGTATGGTACCGCCCCGCCAGCTCTGGCCAACTCAAAGAGCTCATGACCGACAGTGACGGCCATTTCTATGCTTTAGGCATACCGCCGCATAAAGTGGCTTGGCAGCATCTGTCGGCAGCGCGGCAAGCTGCAAGCGAACTTTTGGCACCACAATTTGCAGAAATTCTAGAAAAAACAGCGCAACCATTCTTGCAACCCATCTACGACTGTGCCAGCAGCCAGTTAGCTTTTGGCCGAGTAGCCTTAATGGGCGATGCCGCTTTTGTCGCTCGCCCCCATGTGGGCATGGGCGTAACCAAAGCAGCCCAAGATGCCATGGTGCTGACCGACTGTATTGCAGAGCATGGTGCTTGCCCGCAAGCGCTTACAGCATTTGAAGCCTTGCGACTTGCCCCAGGCTTAGCTGTAGTTCAACGTGCAAGAGCTTTGGGGGCTTATATGCAAGCACAAACGGATACACCTACACTGTCACCAACTTTCGCGCGAGACGCACGCAGCGTGATGCTAGAGACAGCCATTGATCTATCGCACCAACCCATTTCTGCCGAAACACAGTTTTCTCACTAAGAATTTTTACCACCCTACCAATTGGAGATTTTTATGCCCTCAAGTTCCATCACAACTTACCCTAGCCGCCGCTCAATTATTGTCGGTGGTGCGGCTGTAGCCATAGCACCCGCCATGCTAAACCTGGCCAACGCACAAACCACACCCATCAAAATTGGCTTCCCAGTACCGCTGACAGGTGCCTTTTCTGCCGAAGCGCAAGACCAAGTCAGGGCGGCTGAAATCGCCATCAAAGAATTTAACGATGCAGGAGGCTTTAATGGGCGCAAGGCCGAGCTGCTGGTACGTGACGACAAGCTTAACCCAGGCGAAGCCGCAACCCGGACGCTGGAATTGATCGAAAAGGACAAAGTTGACTTTGTTGTTGGCTCATTGTCCGCTGCCACTCAACTGTCTATCAACGCCGTTTGCCGCGATCGTAAAATTATTTTTAACTCTATCAGCCAATCAGACGCTATCAACGAAGCGAAAGATTGGAGCCTGTACACATTCCATGAAGCCCTGAACCCGCACTTGACCGCAGGGGCTGTAGCACGCTACGCATTCCCCAAGTTCGGCAAAAAAATCGTCTACCTAACTGCAGACTACGCCTACGGTCACGAAATGGTGCGCGGCTTTCAGCGCGCTGGACAAAGCATAGGCGCACAAACACTGGCCGATATTCGCCATCCTATTGGTGCAGCAGACTACTCGGCGTTTTTGCCGCGTATTCAGGCACTCAAGCCCGATATATTGGTGCTGTGCAATTTTGGCCGCGACTTGGTGAACTCGGCAAAGCAAGTAACTGACTTTGGCATCAAAGCCAACACCAAAGTAATTGCGCCTGTGTTGCTTTACACCGCCCGTCAAGCCGGTGGCGCTGATGCTTTTGAAGGCATTTTGGGCGGCACATCGTACTACTGGGGCATGGAAGACAAAATTCCAGCAGCCAAAGCCTTTAACGACAAATTCCGCAAAGCCCACGGTGGCTCTGTGCCATCGGACTACGGCGCACTAGGCTACGCAGGTGTGCGCAGTGTTTTGCAAGCGGTGCTCAACGCCAAAGCTACCGATTCTGTGCGCGTGAGCATTGCCCTGCGCCAGCTGCGCTATAACTGGTACAAAGGCGAGCAGTTCTACCGCAAGTGCGACCACCAGTCGATTCAATCAGTCGTGATTGTAGAATCCAAGTCGAAAAATATGAAAGACAAGTACGATGTGTTCAATGTGCTTTCAATTGAACCAGCCGAAGAAAAAAATCTGCGCACTTGCGAAGAGATGGGCCATAAAGTCAGCGCATAACTTAATACTAAACCCTGCGCTGCACCGCGTTTAAAAATACTCACCTCCCTACCCGAGCAACTGCATGGCTGACATCACACTGCAACTTCTTGCGCTTCAACTCATGACCGGCATCGCACTGGGTGCCGTGTATGCCCTGCTGGCCATCGGTTTGTCGCTGATTTTTGGCATGCTGACGGTCGTAAATTTTGCGCATGGTGCATTTTTTATGGTGGGCGCATTTTTTGGCGTTTACGCTATGGGTTTAACTGGCAACTTCTGGTTCAGTTTGTTGTTAGTGCCCATAGCCACAGGTGCCATAGGTTTGTTATGTGAGCGGTTTTTGGTGCGCCCACTGTACGGACGGGGCATTGACTACCCGTTGCTACTCACGTTCGGTTTATCGTATGTGTTGATTGAAGCCATGCGGATTATTTTTGGTATCGAAGGCTTACCTAGCTCTACGCCCGCCGAGCTCAAAGGCGCTGTAGATTTAGGGTTTGGTTTTTTCCCTTTGTACCGGCTGTTTCTGATTGCAGCTACAGCTGTGATTGTTTTAGCTCTGTGGTTTTTCATTGAGAAGACACGTTATGGCCTGATCATTCGCGCAGGCTCGCGTGACCCCGAAATTGTCAAAGTACTGGGCATCGACATTTCTAAAGTATGGCTACTGGTATTTGGCATTGGCACTGCCATTGCAGGTTTGTCAGGTCTACTGGCAGCGCCTACCCGGGCCGTGAACCCTGAAATGGGCATTCCCATTTTGGCTGAATCCTTTGTGGTTACCGTGGTTGGCGGCATGGGTTCTTTACCTGGCGCTGTTATTGCTGGGCTGTTGGTGGGCATTGTGTTTTCCATGACATCGCTGCTTGCACCCGCATATGCCGAAATGTCGATCTTTGTCCTCATGGCGGTGGTATTGCTGATTCGCCCACAAGGTTTTTTCGGCAAAGCCGGTTTGATGAGCTGAGCATGCAATCATTTTTAATTTCCGCTATTGATCGCATCCGCCAGCACCGGGTGGCTGCAGTTATTTTATTTTTGATGGTGTTTCCGTTCTTAATGCCCTACGAGGCGCTGGCCATCAACATCCTTATTTTTGGTTTGTATGCCGTAGGCTTTAACCTTTTGTTTGGTTACACCGGCATGCTGTCGTTCGGCCATGCCGCATTTTTAGGTGTTGGTGGCTATCTTGCAGGTATTGTTGTGGTGCACGCAGGCTGGCCTTGGTGGGCGGCCATTTGCGTGGGGGTTGCGGCATCGTGCTTGGCGGGCTTGGTCATTGGCTACTTGGCCATTCGCACACGCGGCATTTACTTTTCTATGGTGACCCTCGCGTTAGCCCAAATTGTTTACTATATTTTTTATAAATCAGAGCGTTGGACAGGTGGTGAAAACGGCCTGCGTGGCGTAAAGGTAGAGACCATTGAATTGCCGGGTATCAGCATTGACTTTATCAACCCGCTAAACAAGTACTATGTTATTTTGTTTTTTGTAGCGCTAGCACTGTGGTTTGTATCACGTGTGCTCAGCTCACCGTTCGGCGCAGTGATAGAGGCCATCCGCGAGAACGAAAAACGCGCGGCTGCCTGCGGCTATAACGTGGCACGCAGCAAGCTGCTGGTGTTTGTGCTGTCTGCTGCCATTTGTGGTTTGGCGGGTGCATTACGCGCCTTGCATTTGTCTATCGTGCCGATTGACTCGCTGCACTATCTGCAGTCTGGCCAAGCGGTGATGATGTGCCTGCTAGGCGGTATGGGCACTTTCTTTGGCCCATTTATTGGTGCTGCAGTGTTTTTATATTTAGAAGATGTGGTTACCAACCTTACGCGCTACTGGATGGGCGTAGTGGGTATTATCTTTATGGTGTTTGTGCTGTTTTTTCCTAAGGGAGTGTGGGGCACTGTGCTGCAATGGATCACACGTTGGCAACACAGCGCAGGAGGCTCTAAATGAGCACCACGCCTATCTTAGAGGTCAAAGCAGTTTCACGCTATTTTGGTAAATTTCAAGCTCTGCACAACATTACCACCCGCTTTTATGCGGGTGAACTTACCGCCATCATTGGCCCAAACGGTGCGGGTAAAAGCACTTTTTTCAATGTCATTAGCGGCGGTATACCACCAAGCCAAGGTCAGGTGCTGTTTGAAGGTAATGACACGGCTCAGCTCGCACAGCACGACTATGCCCATGTGGGTATTGCCAAGAGCTTTCAAATCACGAATGTTTTTAAGCAACTGAGCGCACATGAAAACGTGCGCGTGGCATTGCAGGCACTGACTGCACGCTACCAAATCATGCGCGCACGCAGCACCTACGGTGAGCTAAATGATCATGCAGATGCATTACTGGCACGCGTAGGCTTGGTGCATAGCAAACACAAGCTAGCCGGAGACCTAGCACACGGTCAACAGCGCGCATTAGAGGTTGCCATGGCACTGGCCTGCGAACCTAAACTGTTGCTTATGGACGAGCCCACTGCCGGCATGTCGCCCCAGGAAACCGTGGTGATGATGAATTTGATTACCCAGTTGGCTACCGAAAGAACCATCATTTTGGTCGAACATAAAATGAAGTTGGTGATGGGCCTGTGCAAGCGCCTTCTGGTGTTGCACCACGGTGAGCTACTGGCCGAAGGCACGCCTGACGAGATTCGCAGCAACGCGGAAGTCAAGCGGGTGTACCTTGGCCAAAACTAAAATCGCACTATGCTTAAAGTAGAACAGCTCAACGCCTGGTACGACCGCAGCCATGTGGTGCAAGGCCTAAATTTTGAAGTCAAAACCGGTGAGATTGTGACCCTGATGGGCCGCAATGGCGCAGGCAAAACCACCACCCTGCGCACCTTGATGGGCCTGCTAGACAAATGCAGCGGCCGTGTTTTGTTTGATGGCAAAGATATTTTGCCGTTAAAAACCCACGCACGTTACCACCAAGGTTTGGCCTATGTGCCAGAAGACCGCCGCATAGTGGCTAGCCTGAGCGTGCTAGAGAATTTGCAATTAGGTTTGATTGCCAGCAGCAGCCGGGGCGACATGGGCGCTATGGTAGACGAGATAGCGCAGACCTTCCCTCGCCTGAAAGAACGCTTGCACCAAGACGGATCTTCGCTGTCGGGCGGTGAGCAGCAAATGCTGGCCATTGCCCGCGCCATGATGGCCAAGCCACGCATGATTTTGCTGGACGAACCTTCTGAAGGCATCATGCCAATCTTGGTGGACGAAATGTTTGAACTGTTTGCCAATATGCGCGATAAAGGCATCACTATTTTGCTGGTAGAGCAGAACGTAGAACGGGCACTGTCGATTTCTAACCGTGCCTACATACTAGACCAAGGCCAGATTGTTCACCACGGTAACGCAGCTGATCTGCTGGCTGATACTGAGATTCAAGAAAAGTACTGCGCGGTGTAGTTTGGGCTAACGGGTCATGACCCGACGTGACCAATAACTGGCTGCATCGACCAGCGCTACCAGCAAAATCATAGCAATCAAAATGCTGCTGGTCTCTTGCATTTGGAACAGCCCCATGTGAAAGGCTAGCATTTGCCCTAGGCCGCCAGCGCCCACCACACCCAACACGGCAGCGGCGCGGATGTTATTTTCCCAGCGGTACAGCGTGTAGCTGAGCAGCTGCGGCAGCACCTGGGGGAAGGTGGCATACCAAAACACGCGGCCCTCGGGCACACCATGCGTGCGCAGTGCTGTGGCGGGGCCAAAAGGGGCGTTTTCCAAGCTTTCAGCAAACAAGCGGCCCAGTACGCCCGCAGTGTGCAACGCCAGCGCCAAAGTCCCTGCAAATGGCCCCAGGCCTGCGCTGATCAGCAGCAGCGATGCCCACACCAGCTCCGGGATGCTGCGCAGTGCGTTGAGCACCAAGCGCGTTACACCGCGCCAGCGCGCGACATCGCCTGCATGTGCTTTGCTGGCTGGCAAAGCCAACGCCAAGCCCAGCACGGCTGCAATCAAAGTGCCTATTGCACTCATGGCCAAAGTCTCCAGCGTAGCCCAACCCAGCTTGGCCAGAAATTTCCCACCCATTTCAGGCACCAGCAGTTCGCCTATAAATTTGCCCATCTTGCGCAGCGCCTCAAGGCTGAAGAACTGCGCCCATTTAAGCTCCAGTGTCCAAAAACTGGCCACTGTCAGGCACACCAGGGCAAAGACAAACCAGCAGGCCTTGCAACGCGCATCAAACATGGGCGGCGGTAAACGAAAACGCTCATTAGCGGCTTGCTGTAACGCCACGCCCGCTTGGGCATCGTTGGGAGCGGAAGGCAGCATACTTAGCCCAGCTCTTTGCGCAGCCACGCGCTGGCTTTGTCAGCCAGCCACACCAAGGCCATAAAGACGATCAGCATGGTGGCTACTTCAGACCCATTGAACATCTTCATCGATGCATCCATCTGTTGGCCCAAGCCGCCCGCACCGACAAACCCGAGCACGGCTGAGGAGCGAATAGCGCATTCCCAGCGGTACACGGTGTAGCTGGTCAGCTCAGCTGCATTTTGAGGCAGCAGTGCGTAAAAAAAGGCTTGCATGCGGCTACTGCCGTTGCGCAGCAGGCTGTGCGTGGCGTGGCCTTCGCCACTTTCCAAAATCTCTGCATAGACCTTGCCCAACATACCTCCGTAGGTAAGTGCAATGGCAATCACCCCAGCAGTAGGCCCTAAACCGACCACGCGCACAAACACCAAGGCCCAAATCAACTCCGGTACGCTGCGCAGCAAAATCATTACCCAGCGCGTAGCTGTGCGCAACACACTGGGAAGCAGGCCCATACGCCCTGCCAGTGCCGACACCGACAGCACACGCACGGACAGCAATGCCAGCGGTACCGCCAATACCAAGGCCAAAGCAATGCCCGTTGTAGCTATTGCGACTGTGCGCCACGTCTCTTTGGCTACCAGCAGTAAAAACTCAGTCTCAATTTTGGGCGGAAAGAAATCACCCGCAAATTTAAGTGTCGGCTTTAAGCTGCCTGGCTCTAGCAAAACCCAGGGCTTGAACTCGGTCAGCACCAGCATAGGCCATAGCAACACCAACCCAGCCAGCGTCCAAAACACACGGCCAGACCATGCAGGGTCGCGCTTTGCGGGTGCAAGCACAGCATTGGCAGTAGTTAAACTGGCCATGCTAATTACCTGCAGTGCATTACCGCAGGCAGTGCTACTGCGGCGGGACTGTCTGACGCGTCAGGCGCAGGGCCTGTGAGTTCGTGCAGGTGCTGTGCGTACAGCCCGTGCAGCACTTGCTTAGTCACTTGCGTAGCTGGTAAATCAAAGGCTATTTCGCCGCTGCGCATGCCGATAATGCGCCCGAAGTGCTGCAAAGCCATGTCCACATGGTGTAGGGTGGCTACCAAGGTAGCGCCTTTTTCCCGCGCCGCCTGGGTAAGTGTTTGAATCGCTTGCAGCGAACGGCTCGGGTCCAGCGCGCTCAGGGGTTCGTCTACCAGCAGCAGCTTGGCATCGCTGACCAGTGCCCGCGCCAAGCCTACACGCTGGCGCTCGCCGCCCGATAGGCGGTCTACACGTTCAAAGAGTTTTTCGCTTAAGTCAAAGCGTGCCAGGGCCGCGTCAGCCAAAGGAATGCCTGTGGGATAAAACAAACTGCGCAAACTGGCGACCAGCGATTGCTGGGGCAAGCGCCCTGCGAGCACGGCCGTAATTACGCGTTGGCGCGGTGGCAGCGGCGGTACTTGCGGCGCTAAGAAAAGCTGACCTCGCAGCACTTGCAAATCTCCCGCAGACAAGGCCCACGGCACACGCCCGCCAAGCTGCAAGCTGCCTGCTGTAGGCCGCAGCGCGCACGCCACGGTGTGCAGCAAGGTGGTTTTGCCAGCGCCTGAGGGGCCAATCACCGCCACATGCTCGCCGCTGGCCACATGCAGCGTGACACCGCGCATGGCAGGCAGGGCTGATGCAGCCGCTGCAGGGTGTCTGGCGCTGACAGTATTAAGGGTGATGTCCATGGACTCTTATAACAATAAATGTGCCTATCGCCCAAGGAAAAACTAGATATGCAGCTATTAAATAAATAGCGTAGTGGCATTAGACCAAAGGCTGCAGAAGCGGACATCGAAACCAGCACAGCATGTGTGCAAGCACCGCACAAAGTTACTTGAGCAAACCGGCGCTGCGCGCAGCAGCTTCAATGCCTTTGTAGTTCTCTTCCTTGGTAGTGATGTAGCGTGTAGCGCGGTTCAGGTCCAAAATTTCTTTGCCTTCTGGCGTTTTGGGGTCGATGTCCAGCAGCGCCTTGGTTACGCGCTCACGCTGCGCTGCAGGCATGTCGGCATGCACCGACCAGTTGTAGTTAAAGTACCCAGGCGTGGTGCAGAAGACCACGGCATCTTTGTCGGTCACTTTGCCTTCTTTGACGAACTTGTTCCACACTGTAATGTCCAGTGCTGCAGCATCCACCTTGCCGCTCACTACCGAGGCAATCGTGGCATCATGCGCGCCCGAATAGGCTACGCGCTTGAAGTCTTTATCGGGGTCAATAGCGGCTTGCAGCAAATAGCTGCGCGGCATAAGGTGGCCTGATGTAGACGACTGCGAGCCAAAGCTGACTTGCTTGCCTTTGAGGTCAGCCAAGGCTTTAATTCCAGAATCTGGCTTGGTGATGAACACCGATTGGAACTTGGTGTCTTCCTCGCGCTGTGCAATCGGGATAATTTTGCCGCCAGAGCGCACGTTAGCCTGCACATGGGTAAAGCCACCAAACCACACCATCTCAACTTGCTTGTTGACCAAAGCCTCGACCGCCGCGGGATAGTCGCTCACAGGAACGAACTCCACTTTTTGGCCCAGCTTGGCTTCAAGGTACTTCACAATCGGGCCAAACTTGCGCACCTGCTCGGTGGCCGCCTCCTCGGGTATGGTGGTAACACGAAAGGCTTGCTGGGCCAGGGCAGCGCCAGTGGCGGAGACAGCAGCAAACGCTAAGACAGACTTCAAAACTAAACGGCGCATTGGATAACTCCCATAAAAATCTCTGATAGAAAATAACAATTTGATTTTCTCAGAATTCGCATGTTTGTGCTGACGCAAGCTCATCCGCCGCACATGGGCAGTAGCCTTGAATCTAAACTGTACAAAGCTGCGTAAAGCAACAAATTCACCCTAGCCAGTACAGTCCTAAGCCCCGACCAGTGCCCATGTAAGATGCTAAGGCACTTGCAAGACAGACTTGTAGTCAAGGCAAACGCCCTATTTCTTACACAACACCTTCGCTCACCATGTCCGTTTTGCGCTTTTATGACCTTTATGCGGCCAGCCCTGCCCGCATCCAAAATGAACTTGAGCGCGGCTTGCTGGCCACGCAGGCGCACACCTCACCCAAGTACCTCTACGACACACTAGGTTCGCGCCTTTTTGATGCCATTACCGAGCTGCCCGAATACTACCCTACTCGTACTGAGGCGGCCATACTGCGCGCCCAACGCAGCGTGCTGGCAGGCACCCTGCCAAAAAACGCCTGCATGGTCGATTTAGGTGCTGGCAGCTGCGCCAAAGCAGCCAGCTTGTTTGCGGCGCTTGCCCCTGGCCAGTACGTTGCGCTGGACATATCAGCTGCCTATTTGCGCGGCGCTCTCACTGCTTTGAGCAAGCAGCATCCAGGCATCAGCATGGCCGGAATTGGCATGGACTTTTCTAGCACGCTGGACTTGCCCGCCGACGTGCAGGCCCAGGCTGTGCAGCGGCCCATCACTGCTTTTTATCCAGGCTCAAGCATTGGCAACTTTGCGCCTGATGAAGCCTTGGGTTTTTTGCAGCGCGTGCACCGGCTGTGCGCCCAAGGCATGGCGGGCGGCGGCCTGTTGATTGGCGTGGACCTAGTTAAAGCACTGAATGTACTGGAACCCGCGTATGACGACCCGCTAGGCGTAACGGCTGCGTTTAACCTGAACATGCTGCGCCACATTAATACACTGCTGGGCAGTGACTTTGAGGTGCGCGACTGGCAGCATGTGGCGTTTTATAACACCGCCTTATCGCGGATAGAAATGCACCTAGAGGCGCGCCAGGCACTGACTGTGCAATGGACTTTAGACGGCCAACAGCGTGAGCGCGCTTTTAAAGCAGGTGAGCGCATTCACACTGAAAACTCATACAAATGGACGGTTGACAAATTTTCAGCGCTGCTCAAGTCTGCAGGGTTTGCAAGCACGCAAGCCTGGACAGACGAGCGTGGCTATTTTGCAGTGTTCTGGGCTGGCAACTGAACGCAAATGACAAACTACAGGCTGCAGGTGCGAAACCCGGCGTAAATGTCTGTGCGCTGCGCCATAAAGTAGTTGCGGTACTTAGCAGAGCGCAACATGGGCTGGGTAGCGCGGCAGGCCCCGCGCAGCACGGGGCGGGTGCCAAACCACGGCTCTGAATAGTCGCGGTAAGGGTGCGCTACAAAACCGGGGTACGGCGCAAAGGTAGTAGCGGTCCATTCCCACACCTGGCCCCAGGCAAAATCGCTTTGCGAGCTGGCGGCGCACTCCCACTGGGCCTCGGTAGGCAGGCAGCGACCTGCATACTGGCAGTAGGCCAGCGCCTGGGCATGGCTGATATGGACGGCGGGTTGGTCCAGCTGCAGCGGCTCCCACTGGCCAAAAACCTGCTGCTCGTAGTGCAGGGGTGCACCAGCGCTGGCCTGTGCTGCCCGCACATAGCGCGGCAAGGGGCTGGCTGTGGCTTGCAGGTAGTGCAGGTAGTCGCCCCAGCACACGCATTGCGCATCAATGCCAAAGGCTTCTAGCGGTACCGCATGGCTACCAAGTTCGTTGTCAAAGACAAAACCCTTGCCTTCGGCTGAACCAAGCTGCCAAACCTGCTTTTTTATGCTTAATTGGCCTCTGGCCCAAGGAAATGGTGCATGAGCAGCTATTAAATTAGTAGTATCTGAAGCTGCACCGGCTAACGCCAACGGCACGCCCAGCGCCTGCGCCATGTACACGGCAGCCTCTAAGTGCATGGCTTCGTGCAAAAGAACCAGTCGGTAAAAGTACAGCGCATCGTCGCCCTCGCCTGCTGTGGCCAGCAAAGCCAAGGTTTGTTCTAAGGTGGCAGCCAGATAGTCTTTGCAGGCTGCAGGGGCCAACAACGGCAGATGCCAACGCGCTGCATGGGGCACCAATGAGGAGTCATACCAGTCATCGCCTTGGGCTAGCAGCGGCGCTGTGCGCGCCAAGCTATGGTTGTAGCCTATGCCTGCTGCACGCTGCGGGTTGCGGCCAATCCAATACTCTTGGTACCAGCCAATATGGCCTAGCTCCCACAGGGGTGGGTTCAATTCGTCTGTGCAGGGTACGTGCAGCGCGCCTGCGGCCACGCAGGCGTCAAACACCTGCAGGGTGCGCTGGCGCAGGCTGCGCAAGCCGTTGGCCAACTGCGCAGCACCCGCACAGCGCCAGTCGGCTTGTGCTGCTAGAACGACTGCTAAGCCGCCAGCAGCGCCATCTTTTGCATTGCCTGCGGCCTGCGTTGTTTTTAGTGCACCGTTGTGCCGCATAATTTGAGCTGTCATGTCTTCCAAAAATATCGTTATTGTCAGCCCCGCGCTGTCCGATGCCAACAATGGCAACTGGCAAACCGCCAAACGCTGGGCCCAACTTTTAAGTCCACAGTATCGTACCCGCATTGTCAAAGACTGGCCGGACATACATGCTCAGTCGGACGACACCCTGATTGCCTTACACGCCCGGCGCAGTGCGGCCTCAGTTGCCGCTTGGCACGCCCAGCACGGCAGCGCAAGGCTGGTAGTGGTACTTACTGGTACCGATTTGTACCGCGACATTCATACCGATACGCAAGCGCAGCAGTCTTTGGATGCAGCAGGTGCCCTGGTAGTTCTGCAAGGTTTAGGCTTAAACGCGCTGCAACCCCAGCACCGTGCCAAAGCGCAGGTGGTGCTGCAGTCCACCAGCAGCCGCCAAACGCTGCCAAAAACCAAAAAACGCCTGCATGCCGTCATGGTGGGCCATTTGCGGGATGAAAAATTACCCCAAACGCTGTTTGCCGCAGCGCGCCTGCTGCAAGCGCGCGAGGATATTTCTATCGAGCACATTGGCGCTGGGCTGGATGCAGACTTAACCCAAAGCGCTATGGATACCGAAGCTACTTGTGCGCTTTACCGTTGGCTTGGGGCCCTAAAACACACGCAAACGCGGGGAAAAATTCAACGTGCCCATGTGCTGGTGCACACCAGCAAAATGGAAGGCGGTGCGCATGTGGTGATGGAGGCGGTGTGCAGCGGCACACCCGTTATTGCATCTGATATTCCTGGCAATGTGGGCATGCTGGGCGGTGACTACGAGGGCTATTTTCCGGTGGGCGACGCGGCTGCTTTGGCCTTATTGCTTGTGCGCTGTAAGGACGAGGCGCGCTTTATCGACACATTGCGGTCACAATGCGCGCTGCGTGCACCTTTGTTTGCACCCCAAGCCGAGCAAACTGCCTTGCTGCGCCTGGTAATGTCTTTGCCTAAAACCCCCTGTTAATCCCTCTATCAGCAAAAGTGTTAATTTTTCATGCAAACGTCTGAGCAACCGGTTTTAAGAGACATTGTTTTAGTGGGCGGTGGCCACAGCCATGTGGGCGTGCTCAAAAGCTTTGGCATGAACCCCCTGCCCGGTGTGCGCATCACACTGATTTGCACTGACATGCACACCCCCTACTCGGGCATGCTGCCGGGCTATGTGGCCGGGCACTACAGCTACGACGAAGTGCACATTGACCTGTCGCGCCTGTGCGTGTTTGCCGGTGCGCGGCTGTTCAAGGCCGAGGTAACGGGTATTGACCGCACCAATAAAAAAGTGCTTTGCAAAGGCCGCCCGCCCGTGCCGTACGACCAGCTGTCCATCAACATCGGCTCCACACCGCAACTGGGCGGCGTACCCGGTGCCACTGAGCATGCGGTGGCGGTCAAACCCATTCAGCGCTTTAACGACCGCTGGGTAGCGCTGGTAGAGCGGGTCAAAAATCATGCGGGCAAAACCACCATTGCAGTGGTGGGCGCAGGCGCAGGCGGCGTAGAACTGACGCTGGCGATGCAGTTTAGGCTGCGCAATGAGCTAACAGCCTTGGGCCGCAACCCTGATGAGCTAGCCTTCCATTTATTCACCAGCAGCCAAGGTATTTTGCCCACGCACAACGCAGGTGTGCGCGGCCGGTTTGACAAAGTACTGTCCGATCGCGGTGTGGTAGTGCACCGCAAGGCCGAGGTTACCCAAGTGTCCCAAGGCAAGCTGCAAGCCAGCAACGGCGAGGTGCTTGACGCTGACGAAATTATCTGGGTCACCCGCGCAGGCGGCGCAGCTTGGCTGCAGCAGACCGGGCTGGCACTGGACGGTGAAGGCTTCATCCAAGTGCAAGACACTTTGCAAACCGTGACCGACCCCGACATTTACGCTGCAGGCGACATTGCCAGCATGGTCAACTACAAACTTGAAAAAGCGGGTGTGTTTGCGGTACGCCAAGGTAAACCACTTACTGAGAATCTGCGCCGCGCCGTCGAAGGCACTGCGCTGCAAGCTTACAAACCGCAAACCACGTGGCTGGCACTGATCAGCACCGGTGACAAATACGCCGTCGCCTCGCGCGGTGCTATAGGCTTTGCAGGTGCCAAAGTGTGGCAGTGGAAAGACTGGATTGACCGCCGCTTTATGCGCAAGTTTCAAGACTTTCCGAAGATGGACGCACAGGCTGCACCTCCGGTTATTAAAAACGCCCACAGCGTTAAGCTGACCAACGAAGAGTCTTTGCAAGCCATCAGCGCAATTGCCATGCGCTGCGGCGGTTGTGGTGCCAAGGTAGGCGCCAGCGTGCTAAGCCGCGCCTTAAGCAACTTGCACCCTGTAGACCGCGACGACGTGGTTATAGGCCTGAAAGACCCCGACGATGCCGCCGTGGTGCGCGTGCCGCCCGGCAAAGCGATGGTGCACTCGGTAGACTTCTTCCGCGCTTTTATCGACGACCCCTATATTTTTGGCAAAGTAGCCGCCAACCATGCGCTGGGCGACATTTGGGCTATGGGTGCACAGGCCCAGTCGGCCACCGCCGTGTGCACCGTGCCACCGGGCTTAGAAGCCAAGGTAGAGGACGTGCTAACGCAGATGATGACCGGCGCGCTAGAAATATTGAACGACGCAAACTGCGCCCTGGTAGGCGGCCACACCGGCGAAGGCAAAGAGCTGGCACTGGGCTTTGCCATCAACGGCTTGATAGACGACGACCCAAGCAAAATTTTGCGCAAAAACGGCATGCAGCCTGGCGACGTGCTGATCCTCACCAAACCCATAGGCACAGGTACCCTGTTTGCTGCCCACGCCCAGCTGGCCGCCAAAGGCCGCTGGATAGATGGCGCGCTGCAGTCGATGGTGGTGTCTAACCGCCTGGGCGCGCAATGTTTAACCCAATACGGGGCCACCGCTTGCACCGACTTGACAGGCTTTGGCCTGCTAGGCCATTTGGTAGAGATGACCCGCCCCTCAGGCGTAGATGCGCAACTGCACTTAGGTGCCTTGCCTATGCTGGACGGCGCTGAGGAATGTGTAGCCAAGGGCATTGTGAGCTCTTTGCAGGGCTCTAACGTGCGCTTGCGCCGTGCGCTGCGCAACCAGAAAGAGTTTGTAAAGCACCCCCGCTACCCCCTGATTTTTGACCCCCAAACCGCAGGCGGCTTGTTGGCCAGCGTACCTGCTGCCCGGGCAGAAGCTTGCATAGCAGCGTTGCGCGCTTTGGGCTATGTGCATACGGTAGCCATTGGCCGCATTTTGGCGCAAGCTGAGGCGCTGGAGCCTGTTGTTTTGATGGCCTGAGTGGACGGCAGCTTAGCCACAGACCAAAGTTACCGCCCTAGATAACTTGGGCACAGTGAAAGCCTAGAATTATAGTTTTCCAAGCGTTTTAGCCATATGACCCAAGGAAATGCTAAATAGTTTGCTACATTATAAATAGCATATGCATGCCACTGAAAACTTTAAACTACTAATAAACCACTGTGCGCCGCTGCATGCCGCAACCACGCACCGTCTTGCGCCAAAGCCAGCGCAGCTTGCATAGCCCGAGAAGGGCGTACCGTTTTATGCGACATAAAACCAATCTGCGTCAATACCTTAGGCCCCACCAAGGGCAACGCCTCAAGTTCTCGGTAGCCCAGCACCGCACCCACCAATGCGCCCGGCATCACGCTGCACACTTGCCCAGCCACTACGCTAAGTGCCATGGTCAAAATTGAATTGGTTTCCATCGCCGGGCGCACAGGCGCGCCCGCCGTGATAAATGCGGCATCCACAATCGTGCGGTTGTGCATGTCGGGCGTAAGCAAACACAGCGGCAACTTCGCCGCTGCTTGCCACTGCATCGCGCCGCCTATTTGCAAAGCGCTGGCATGCGGCTGCTGGGCGCGGCGCAGCAAAAAATAATGCTCGGTGTACTGCGGCAATGCAGCCAGTTTGTCGCCTTGCAAATGCATGCGCTCTGTATAGCCCAGTGCCAGGTCAATCGACAAATCTTCTAGGCTTGTTTCTAGCTCGGTGGAGCTGAGCGACAACACCACCGGCGCTATGCCCGGGTGCTGCGCCTGCAGCATGGCGGCAAAGCGTGCCGCTATCGGCACTGCCGTAGGTACCGCACCAATATGCACAGCACCCACAGGCCTGTCGACTTCGCTGCGCAGCTCTTGCTGCAACAGCCTATGCTCATGCAGCATGCGCTGCGCGCTGGCCAACACGCGCTCGCCCTCAGGCGTAAGGCCCTCGAAGGTGCGGCCACGCTTGATGATGACCACACCAAAATCTTGCTCTAATGCTTTGAGCGCGTTGGACAAAGCAGGCTGGGTGATATTGCAGGCCAGTGCGGCACGGCCAAAGTGGCGGTGCTCGTTAAGCGCCACCAGATAGCGCATGGAGGCAAGCAGGTTCATGCGGCGAGGCCCCTGGATGGCTGGCTAGGTGTCTTTAGAAATTTTGATGCTGGGGAACTTACTGGAGAAATCCTTCGCCTTGGCTGCAATTTTGATGGCTACTTGGCGGGCAATCGCTTTGTACATACCGGCTATTTCACCATCGGGGTCGGCAGCTACGGTGGGTCTGCCGCTGTCAGACTGTTCGCGGATTTGCAGGGTGAGCGGCAGCGCACCCAGGTAGTCCATAGCGTATTCAGCGGCCATCTTTTTGCCGCCGTCTTGGCCAAAGATGTGCTCTACATGGCCGCACTTTGTGCACACGTGCACGGCCATGTTTTCGACGATGCCCAAAATCGGTACGCCCACTTTTTCAAACATTTTGATGCCTTTTTTGGCATCTAGCAGGGCAATGTCTTGCGGTGTGGTGACGATAATCGCTCCTGTCAGCGGCACGCGCTGGGACAGCGTGAGTTGAATGTCGCCCGTGCCTGGTGGCATGTCTACCAGCAAATAGTCCAGGTCTTTCCAGTTGGTTTGGTGCAGCAGTTGCTCCAGGGCCTGGGTGGCCATGGGGCCACGCCAGATCATGGCCTCGTCTTTGGCCACCATAAAGCCTATGGACATCACCTGCACGCCGTAGTTTTGCATCGGCTCCATGCTTTTGCCGTCTTCGCTGGTGGGTTTGCCGTCAATGCCCATCATCATGGGCTGGCTGGGGCCGTAAATGTCGGCGTCCAGCAGGCCTACTTTTGCACCCTCTGCGGCCAAGGCCAGTGCCAAATTAACGGCCGTGGTGCTTTTGCCCACACCGCCCTTGCCCGAGGCCACGGCAATGATGTTTTTCACCGTCGGCATCAGCGCTACGCCGCGCTGGGCTGCATGGGCAATAATTTTGATGCTGATATTGCATGACACATTGTCCACACCCGCTACCGTTTTGGCCGCCGCAATCAAGGCTTTGCGAAACGCCGGGATTTGGCTTAGTGCGGGGTAGCCCAGCTCTACGTCAAAGGCTACATCGCCATCTGATACGGTTAGGTTTTTAATTGCCCTGGTAGATAAAAAATCTTTGCCTGTATTGGGGTCGATCACAGCTTTGAGTGCCGCGAGAATGTCGTCATTAGTGGCCATGGGGTTGCTTAAAACTCTTTAATACTAAGCCCGCAAAAGGGGGCCAACCCAGCTAGTGTAGCGAAGCCTTCTAAAATACGTGCTTACCCGTAGAAAAATTCTCATAAATCCTCAAGCCCCAAGCCATGACAGTACCGCGCAAACTCTTCGTCACCACAGCTCTGCCTTATGCCAATGGCAACTTCCATATTGGCCACATCATGGAATATATCCAGGCCGACATTTGGGTGCGCTACCAGCGCATGTGCGGGCACGCGGTGAACTTTGTGTGTGCCGACGATGCGCACGGCGCGCCGATTATGATTGCGGCGCAAAAAAAGGGCGTTACACCGCAAGCCTTTGTGGCCGAGATTGCAGCGGGCCGCAAGCCGTACCTAGACGGTTTTCACATCAGCTTTGACAACTGGCACAGCACCGACGCGCCCGAGAACCACGCGCTGGCGCAGCAAATCTACCGCGACCTGCGTGACCGCGCAGATGGCTCTTTGATCAAGCGCCAATCTGTAGAGCAGTTCTTCGACCCCGAGAAGAACATGTTTTTGCCCGACCGCTTTATCAAAGGCACATGCCCCAAGTGCGGCACCAAAGACCAGTACGGCGACAACTGCGAAAACTGCGGCGCAGTGTATGCACCCACCGATTTGAAAAATCCGTACTCGGCGCTCAGCGGCGCAACGCCCGTGCTAAAAAGCTCAGAGCATTTTTTCTTTACCCTGTCTGACCCGCGCTGCGTAGAGTTTTTGCAAAACTGGACACAAGGCGTGGGTGAGGACGGTAAGCCGCGCCTGCAGCCCGAGGTGGCCAACAAAGTCAAAGAATGGTTCTCTGTGCGCACCAACCAAGACGGCAGCACCAGCGAAGGCCTGGGCGACTGGGACATCAGCCGCGACGCGCCCTACTTTGGCATTGAAATTCCCGATGCACC